>JAFAGG010000087.1 GCA_023422955.1 Pseudomonadota bacterium
ACCAGAGAACTGCCATGCTCGATTACTGGACCCATCATTACAACTGGCACCGCCCCCATCAGGGCATAGGACGAGTCGCTCCAATTTCCAGGATTGGTCGAAACAACCTATTGCAACTCCACACCTAACCCTCCCCTTGAAGGGGAGGGAATCAAATGCAAAAGCAGGCTCGGACTTCTAGTTTCACTTTACCTTTCTATTGAGCTAGAGAGGCCGCGTTGTTCAGGTCAGCAGATTCTCCAGCGTGCGGCGGTAAATGTTTTTGAGCGGATCGATGAAGCGCAGTTCGATATGTTCATCGATCTTGTGGATACTGCCATTGGGCGGGCCGAATTCTATGACCTGCGGACAGATCTGGGCGATGAAGCGTCCGTCCGAAGTGCCGCCGGTGGTGGACAGCTCAGGTTCGATATTCATTTCCGCCTTGATCGCCTGCGTCATCGCATCGCTCAGTTCGCCGCGCGGCGTCAGGAAGGGCAGGCCGCCGACGGTCCATTTGAGATCGTAGTCCACGCCATGCTTGTCCAGGATCGCCTGCACGCGCTGCTGCAATCCCTCGACGGTGCTGGCGGTGGAGAAACGGAAGTTGAAGTCGATCACGACTTCGCCGGGAATCACGTTCGATGCGCCGGTGCCTCCATGGATATTCGATACCTGCCAGGAAGTCGGCAGATAGTATTCATTGCCATCGTCCCACTTGGTCGAGACCAGTTCCGCCATTGCCGGCGCAAAGCTGTGGATGGGATTTTTCGCCAGTTGCGGATAGGCGATATGGCCCTGTATGCCTTTCACCGTCAGCCGGCCCGACATGGTGCCGCGCCGGCCATTCTTGATGGTGTCGCCCAGCATGCCGGAAGAAGTCGGTTCGCCGACGATGCAGTAATCCAGTTGTTCGCCGCGTGCTTTCAGCTTGTCGCAGACGATGACGGTGCCGTCGGTGGCCGGACCTTCTTCATCGCTGGTGATAAGAAAACCTATCGAACCTTCGTGCTGGGGATGAGCGGCGACGAATTCTTCGACCGCTACCACCATCGCCGCAATCGAGGTTTTCATGTCGGCCGCGCCGCGGCCATACAGCTTGCCGTCACGTCGGGTCGGCACGAACGGATCGGACGTCCATTGCGTCACTGGTCCGGTAGGCACGACGTCGGTGTGTCCTGCAAACACGACCAGCGGCTGGCTTTTGCCCTTGCGCGCCCACAGGTTGGTCACGCCGCCGGATTCCACGGTTTCGCATTCGAATCCCAGCGGCGCCAGCAGTTCGATCAGGCGTTGCTGGCAGCCTTTGTCTTCGGGCGTGACGGAAGAGAGGGAAATCAGTTCTTCGGTAAGTGCGAGCGTTTTGCTCATGATGTTTGGCTGAAAATCTGTTGATAAAGCACGTCGGAAAAACCGACATGGATCTGGTCGCCGGTGACCAGCACCGGGCGCTTGATGACGGACGGGTATTCCAGCATCAGGTTGGCCGCGCTGTCGGCATTCACGATGCTTGCCTTGCGTTCTTCAGGCAGCTTGCGCCAGGTCGTGCCCTTGCGATTGACCAGGATTTCCCAGTCGACCTGGGCCAGCCAGCCTTCAATCAGCGCCGGGCCGATGCCGTTCTTCTTGAAGTCGTGAAAGGTGTAGGCGATGCCTTGTGCATCGAGCCAGTTGCGGGATTTTTTAACGGTGTCGCAGTTCGGTATGCCGAACACGTGAGTTTTTGTCGTCATGCATTCAAGGTAAATTCGGTGAAGGTCGGCCCCTGTTCCTGTTTCACTTCTTCGACAGGCGCGGCCTCCTTCTTGCCCTGGTTGTTGATCAGCCAGTACAGGTTGGTGATGGAGTCGGCATGCGCAAGGGCTTCTTCCTGCGTGATGGCGCCTTCCTGCAGCAAGTGCAGCAAGGCTTGCTCGAAAGTCTGCGAGCCGGCAGAAAGGCTTTTATCGATGGCTTCCTTGATGGCGCCGATCTCGCCTTTTTCTATCAGCTCGGCGATATGCGAGGAATTCAGCATGATTTCCACGGCCGGCCGGCGGCGTCCTTGCTTGGTTCTCACCAGGCGTTGCGAAATGATCGCGCGCAACATGGCGGCGAGATCGGGCAGCAGCGAGCCTCTCACTTCAATCGGGAAGAAGTTGATGATGCGCGTGAGTGCCTGATAGCTGTTGTTCGCATGCAGGGTCGCCACCACCAGGTGCCCGGACTGCGCGTAGGAAAGCGCGGACGCCATGGAGTCGCGGTCGCGGATCTCGCCGATGACGATGACATCCGGCGCCTGGCGCAGGGCATTGCGCAGCGCGATCGACATTTCGTGCGCATCGTTGCCGATTTCACGCTGGTTGATGATGGATTTCTTGTTGGAGAACTGGAATTCGATAGGATCTTCCAGCGTCAGGATATGGCCGCTGCTGTTCTCGTTGCGATGATCCAGCATCGCGGCAATTGTGGTGGACTTGCCGGAGCCGGTAGCGCCAACCACCAGCAGCAAGCCGTGATTTTGCGTAATCAGATCGCCCACGATTTCCGGCAGCTGCAGGCTTGCCAGCGGCGGCACCTTATGCGGAATGTAGCGCACCACGGCCGAGATATTGCCGCGCTGGCGGAAAGCCGACAGGCGGAAGCGACCAATGCCCGATACCGGGATGCCCATGTTGAGCTCGTGAGTCTTTTCGAGCTCTTCCATTCTTTCCGCCGGTACGACTTCAGACAGGAGCGCCAGGATGGAAGCCCGGTCCATGCGTTGCTGATTGATGGGAATCAGTTCACCATTGATCTTGATATGAATAGGCGAATTGATGGCCAGGAACATGTCCGAGGCTTCTTTTTCCTTCATCAGCTGGAACAGGCGTTCTATTGCCATGGCAGCTCCTTATCTGAGAGTGGACGAATGAGAGCGAATGAATCAGGCTTCGCGCAGCAGTTCGTTGATCGCGGTCTTGGAGCGGGTTTGCGCATCCACGCGCTTGACGATCACCGCGCAGTACAGGCTGTACTTGCCATCGGCAGACGGCAGGTTGCCCGATACCACCACCGAGCCGGCCGGCACGCGGCCGTACAGCACTTCGCCAGTGGTGCGGTCGTAGATCTTGGTGGACTGGCCGATGTACACGCCCATGGAAATCACCGAGTTTTCTTCCACGATCACGCCTTCCACGATCTCGGAGCGCGCGCCGATGAAGCAGTTGGCTTCGATGATGGTGGGGTTGGCCTGCATCGGTTCCAGCACGCCGCCGATGCCGACGCCGCCCGACAAATGAACGTTCTTGCCGATTTGCGCGCAGGAGCCGACGGTGGCCCAGGTATCGACCATCGCGCCTTCATCGACATAAGCGCCGATGTTCACGTAGGAAGGCATCAGCACCGCATTCTTGCCGATGAAGCTGCCGCGACGGGCGACTGCGGGAGGAACGACGCGGAAGCCGCCCTTGGCGAAGTCTTCAGCGGTGTAGTTGGCGAACTTGGTCGGCACCTTGTCATAGAACTGCATGAAGTCGCCGGACGGCATCGCGATATTGTCTTCCAGGCGGAAGGACAGCAGCACAGCCTTCTTGATCCATTGATTGACGACCCATGCGCCATCGGTCTTCTGCGCTACGCGCAGCGTGCCCTGGTCCAGGTGTTCCAGAACCGTATTGATTGCATCGCGCAATTCAGGAGAAACGGATTTGGCATTGAAATTGGCGCGGTCTTCCCACGCCTGGTCGATAATGGTTTGCAGTTGCTGAGTCATCTTGGGTCGAGTGATGGAAGGGTGAGTTAATCTTTGCGTGCAAGCTTTTCGGCGAAGGCAACAATGCGGCGGGCGGCTTCCAGGCATTCTTCCGCTTCCGCGACCAGTGCCATGCGTATCCGGTTGCGGCCGGGATTGCTGGCCGGATCGTTGGCATCGGCATCGCGTGCGAGATAGCTGCCGGGCAATACCGTCACATTATATTCGGCGTACAGGCGCTGCGCGAACTCTGTGTCGGAAATTGATGCGAGCTTATCGACTTTTGCCCACAGATAGAAACCCGCATCCGGCAGCGCGACATCCAGTACCGCTTGCAGCAGCGGCGTAACCTGGCTGAATTTGGTGACGTACTTGGCGCGGTTTTCAGCCACGTGGGTTTCATCCTGCCACGCGACGACCGACGCCGCCTGCACCGGCGGGCTCATCGCGCCGCCGTGATAGGTGCGGTACAGCAGAAATTTCTTCATGATGGCTGCATCGCCGGCGACAAATCCGGAACGCATGCCAGGCACGTTCGAGCGCTTGGAAAGGCTGGAAAAACTGATCAGGCGCGGAAAGCCTTCACGCCCCAGTTTGTGCGCAGCTTCCATCGCGCCCAGGGGCGCTTCCTCCTTGAAGTAAATCTCGGAATAGCACTCATCGGCTGCAATCACGAAACCGTAGCGGTCCGACAGTTCGAATAATTCCTTCCAGTTTTCCAGCGTGAGCACTGCGCCGGTCGGATTGCCGGGCGAGCACACGTACAGCAATTGCACGCGCTTCCATACCGATGCCGGTACCTGATCGTAAGCGGGCGCAAAATTGCGCGCCGGGTCGGAATTGACGAAGTAGGGCGTGGCGCCCGCCAGATAGGTCGCGCCTTCGTAGATCTGGTAGAAAGGATTAGGGCACATCACCAGCGCATCCGCATCGCGTTCGATGACAGTTTGCGCCAGCGCGAACAATGCTTCACGCGAACCATTGACCGGCAAAACCTGGGTGGCGGGATCGACGCGCGGCAAGCCGTAACGTTGTTCCAGCCATTGCGCGATGGCGGTGCGCAAGGCATCGCTGCCGGCCGTGCTGGGATAACTGGCCAGTCCGCCCAGATTATCTGCCAGCGCTTGCTGGATGAAGGCCGGCGTCGGATGGCGTGGCTCGCCTATGCCCAGGCTGATGGGACGGTAATCCGGGTTGGGCGTGATGCCAGAAAACAGCAGACGCAGTTTTTCGAAAGGATAGGGTTGTAACCGGTCGAGCAAGGGATTCACGGGATTTGGCTTGTCTGAAGATTAAAAAGAGCCTGGAACGTATTCCATTCATCGCTCTATGCAGAATAAATTACGGCATAAATCCAAAGCGTTCCAAAACATCAAGCTTGCCATTATACCGTTGCGCGTTGGCCGCGGTCAGTTGCATATCTAGGGCAGAAAAGAAGGGGAATTTCAAAATGCTATGATCCGGTCCTTTGGCAGTGGTATGCTTGCCCGATTCTGCATGGCAGGCGGCGTGTCCGCTATTTCTCTTAATCCAGTTAAAAAGTCGATAAAGTGCGTTTAACTTCCATTAAATTGGCAGGATTTAAATCTTTCGTCGATCCCACTCATTTCGAAGTGCCGGGTCAGCTGGTCGGCGTGGTCGGCCCCAACGGCTGCGGCAAGTCCAACATCATGGATGCGGTGCGCTGGGTGCTGGGCGAGTCCAAAGCTTCCGAGTTGCGCGGCGAATCCATGCAGGATGTGATTTTCAACGGCACCACCACCCGCAAGCCGGCAGGTCGTTCATCGGTGGAGCTGATATTCGACAACGCCGACGGCAAGGCCGCAGGGCAGTGGAGCCAGTATGCGGAAATCGCCGTCAAGCGCGTGCTGACGCGCGACGGCACCTCCACCTATTACATCAACAACCAGGTCGTGCGCCGGCGCGACGTGCAGGATATATTCCTGGGCACCGGCCTGGGTCCGCGTGCCTACGCCATCATCGGCCAGGGCATGATTTCGCGCATCATCGAAGCGCGCCCTGAAGAGTTGCGCATTTTCCTGGAAGAAGCTGCCGGCGTCTCCAAGTACAAGGAACGCCGCCGTGAGACGGAAAACCGTTTGCACGATACGCGGGAAAACCTGCAGCGGGTCGAAGATATTCTGCGCGAACTGAATGCCAACCTGGAAAAGCTGGAAGCCCAGGCCGCGGTAGCACAGCGCTATCACGAGCTGCATGCAGACCAGGATGAAAAGCAGAAACTGCTGTGGCTGTTGCGCAAGAATGAAGCCAAGGCCGAACAGGAAAAAATTGCGCGCGAGATAGAAAAGGCGCAGACCGACCTGGAAGAATACACCGCCAAGCTGCGCCATATCGAAGCCGATCTCGAGCATATGCGCCAGGCGCATTACGCCGCCGGCGATCGCCTGCACCAGGCGCAGGGCCATCTGTATCAGACCAATGCCGAGATCGGCAGCCTGGAAGCGCAGATCAAGTTCGTGATCGAATCGCGTTCGCGCTTGCAGACGCAGCTGACCTCGCTACGCGCACAGCGCGACCAGTGGGAGCGGCAGGGCGCGCAGTATCAGGAAGAATTGGGCGAAGCGGAAATCCGCCTGGAAGAACTGGGTGCGCGCGTGGAGCAGGCGCAAATCACGGCTCAGGATCAGAACGACAAGCTGCCTTCGTTGGAAGCCACCTGGCGCGAGATGCAGACGCGCGGCGGTGAAGCGCGCGCCAAGATCATGCAGGTGCAGCAGCAGATAGAACTGCAGTCGGCGCACCAGCGCAACGCCACCAATATCCTCAACAATCTGTCGGCTCGCCGCGAGCGCCTGGCGCAGGAGCAGAATAGCTTGTCCCTGCCCGACAGCGCGCACCTGGAAAACACCCGCATGCAGTTGGAGGAAAAACAGGCGGCGCTGGAAGAAGTCCAGATGCAGCTGGAGCAGGCTCAGGAAGAGCAGCCCCGGCTGGAAGAAGCGCGCCGCGATGCGCAGGCACTGGTACAGAAGGAAGCCGCCACGCTGGCACAGCTGGAAGCGCGGCTCGCGGCCCTGAAGCAGTTGCAGGAAAATGTGCAGGCCGAAGGCAAGGTGCAACCCTGGCTGGCCAAGCATGGCCTCTCCGAACTGCCGCGCCTGTGGCAGAAGCTGCATATCGAGCAGGGCTGGGAAACGGCACTGGAAGCGGTGCTGCGCGAACGCACTACGGCCCTGGAAGTATCCAACCTGGAATGGGCCAAGGCTTTCTTCTCCGATGCGCCGCCCGCCAAGCTGGCTTTATATTCGCCGCAGCAGGCGGTGGCTGCTGCCGTCGAGACGCCGGCAGGCTTGCGCCCTTTGATCAGCCTGTTGCAACTGAACGATCCCGGCCTGCGGGCGCTGATGCAGGACTGGCTGCACCAGGTCTACATCGCCGACGATGCGGCGACTGCTTTCTCCGAGCGCGGCAAGCTGCCGGCCGGTGCCTGTTTTGTCACCCGCCAGGGACATGTGATCGACAAGATCAGCGTGCGTTTTTATGCCGCTGATTCAGCCCAGGAAGGCGTGCTGGCGCGCCAGCAGGAAATGGACAATCTCGCGCGCCAGTTGCGCGCACAGCAAATGCTGGCCGATGAAGGCAAGAGCAAGCTGGTGCGCACCGAGGCGGCAGTGACGGCAGCGGCGCAGCGTTTGCAGGAAATGCGCCAGCGGGTGCAGATGCTGACCCAATCCGCTCATGCGCTGCAGCTGGAAACGATGAAATTGTCGGAAGTGCAGGAACGCTTCAATCAACGCAATACGCAGATTGCTGCCGACCTGGAGGAAATCGCCGCGCAGGACGCGGAGCAGCAGCAAATCAAGGCGGAAGCCGAAGCGATGTTCGAGCAGCTCGATGTGGAGCTGGCTGAAATGCAGGAAGTGTACGAGCAGGGTCAGACCGATTATCTGGCCAAGGAGCAGCAACTGAACGATGCGCGCCAGCGTTTGCGCGATCTGGAGCGCGCGGCGCAGGAAGCCGAGTTCGCCGAAAAGTCGCATCGCAACCGCATCGAAGAACTGCGCCGCAGCATCGCCACTGCGCAGGAGCAGGCGACGCAATTATTCACCAGCATGGAGCAGGGCAGGCTGGAGCTGGAAAACCTGGATGACGAAGCGGCCCAGGCTGGCTTGCAGGAATTGCTGGACAAGCGCAGCTCGCAGGAACGTGCGCTGGCCGATGCGCGCCATGAACTCGACCAGGTGGCGCAGCGACTGCGCCATCAGGAAGAAGCCAGAATGCAGGCGGAACGCAGCCTGCAGCCGCAGCGCGACCGCATCACGGAACTGCAGTTGAAGGAACAGGCAACTCGCCTGAATTTAGAGCAGTATGCGCAGAACCTGGCGGAAGCGAATGCCGACGAAGCGGCGCTGTCCGAGAAGCTGCACGAAGACATGCGACCTGCTTATCTGCAGGGCGAAGTCACGCGACTGACCAATGCGATCAATGCCTTGGGTGCGGTCAACCTGGCGGCGCTGGACGAACTGGCGCAGGCTTCCGAGCGCAAGAATTTCCTCGATGCGCAGCATGCCGACCTGACCGAGGCGATGACCACGCTGGAAGGCGCGATCCAGAAGATCGACGGGGAAACCCGCGAGCTGTTGCAGGATACCTTCAACAAGGTCAACCATCATTTCGGCGAACTATTCCCGACGCTGTTCGGCGGCGGCAATGCCAAACTGATCATGACCGGCGAGGAAATTCTCGACTCCGGCGTGCAGGTGATGGCCCAGCCACCCGGCAAGAAGAATGCGACGATTCACTTGCTGTCCGGCGGCGAAAAGGCGCTGACTGCGACTGCGCTGGTGTTCTCGATGTTCCAGCTGAATCCGGCACCATTCTGCCTGCTGGACGAGGTGGACGCACCGCTGGACGATGCCAACACGGAACGCTTCTGCAATATGGTCAAGCGCATGTCGTTACAGACGCAATTCCTGTTCATCTCGCATAACAAGATCGCGATGGAAATGGCGCAGCAGTTGATCGGGGTGACGATGCAGGAGCAGGGCGTGTCGCGGATCGTGGCAGTGGATATGGAAGCTGCCGCCAGCTTCTCTGCGGAAGCGCAGGCGGCGTAGGCAACTTATCCCAGACGGGCTGAGCGGGCTTGCGCGGCCCGTTTCTGATAATAGGCGACATTCATGTGCGCCTCGCGTGCACGTGTCAGTTCCACGTCGGCGCAAATCAGGTAATGGCGTTCGGCCCGCACCAGCCACCAGCGGCGTATGCCGTTCAGAATCGGGCCCAGCGAGAGCATGGTGATGTCTTGCAGTTTGTATTCTTTGGTATTGGCCATAATCTTCCTCGTTATAAATTCCGGAATCAGATCGGATTGCGGGGCATCCTCTGCCTAAAACTCAGGCTCCGGTTGAGTTGAAGAGCTGAATTCATCAAGCTGAATTCGACGTCCCGAACGCGCCGCCCGACGCGCGCAAGAACGATCCGTGCAACGCTGCATTCCGTCAGCAGCATTTCTCCTCCAAAAGCTGCTGTTGACTAGGTGCTATGTTAGGGATGAGCGGGCAGTTCATCTTGACTCCTGTCAACCAGCGCTATTTCCCCGTTTCGAAAAATTTGCTTACGAATGCAGGGCCTTTTTTGCGCGCCGTGACGGCTGGAATCATAGTATTTTTCATTTCGGGAAGCGGGCCTTTACTTGACAAATTTGCCTTGCAGCACGTACCCTAGCCCTCCAGTTTGAGAGAGCGAGACCGCCTCCCATCCTCTTGCTGAGGCTTCGCAAAGCAGGGGATGTTCACTAACGGGATTCACACCATGAGCCACTCCGTACCTGCGCTTGAGATTCCGGATGTTATCCGGATGATCGCGCCTGTCCCTTTCCCCGGTTCACTAGCGGGGTTTGCCGGATGACCGACCTACAAGCCAGTCTGATTGTCATCGGCATCGCCATCATTATTGCCGTCATCGCTTATAACAAGTGGCAGGAGAACAAGGAACGCAAGAATGTGGAAAAAGCCTTTTCCACCTCGCCTGACGATGTTCTGATGCAGTCCGACACAGGCACACAGGATAGCGACGCAGCAAAGCGCGAACCTGTGTTCGAGCATGCGCCGCCTGCGCATTCCCTTGATGCGGATCGTGTTGCCGAGTCTCCCTCGCAGGCCGAGGAACATGGCTTGCCGGAAGATGCAGCGTTTTCTGTCGCCGCCGAAGAATACGTCCCGCACGACTTGCCCATCGACGATGTGATCGACTGCGCGATTCCCATGTTGCCGGAGTCACCTCTGCGCGGCGAAAAGATACTTTCTCTGATTCAGGGCTTGCGCCACATCGGCAGCAAGCCCGTGCATTATCTGGGCGAGCGCTCCGACGGTGCCTGGGAGCTGGTTGCGCAAGGCGGCGTCTATGCGACCGTGGTCGCCAGCGTGCAATTGGCAAACCGCACCGGCGCGCTCAACGAACTGGAATATTCGGAACTGATTTCACGCTTGCGGCAGATCGCCGATGAACTGGGCGCAGAACTGGAAGTCCCGGACATGCAGGAAGTGATTGCCAGATCGCGCGCGCTGCAGGAATTCATCGCGGAATACGATGCCAAGCTCAGCATCAATCTGCAGGCCAGCAAAACACCCTGGGTGGTCGACACCCTGCTGATGGCGCTGGAGCGCCATGGCTTCGATCTTCGCCCCGACGGACGCCTGGTCATGCCGGATGGCGACAATGGCGTATTGTTTTCACTGTCCACCAATGTCACCCTGGCAGCGACGACCACTTCCCATCTGACCCTGCTGCTGGACGTGCCCTGCGTAGCGCCGCTGCGCGACGGCTTCGGTGCGATGGTGGCTTGCGCCCAATCGCTGGCTGCGCGCCTGGATGGCGTGGTGGTGGACGATGCAGGACAACCTCTCGCCGACGAAGCGCTGGCTGAAATCTCGTCCCAGATCACCGCCTTTTATGAAAGCATGGAGCAAGCCGGTATTACGGCCGGCTCCACTCGCGCAACAAGACTCTTCAACTGATCATGCAGCCCGACCTGTTTTCTGCGTCGTCTCCAGGTGCAGCGGGCGAAGCCATTCCCGATCCTTCCGATTGGCCGGCGCGCGCAGCGTGGCTGTGCAGGGAGTTGAGCCGGCATAACTACGCCTACTACGTCCTCGACAATCCCAGCATTCCCGATGCCGAATACGACAAGCTGTTCCGTGAACTACAGGAGCTTGAACAGGCGCATCCGGAACTGCTGACGCCCGACTCGCCAACGCAGCGTGTCGGCGGCGCTCCCTTGCCACAGTTCGAGCAGGTGCAGCATGCCTTGCCCATGCTGTCGATCAACAATGGCTTTACGGACGAGGAAATCACCGCATTCGATCGCCGCAGTCGCGAAGGCCTGGATACGCAGCAAGAGGTGGAATATGCGACCGAGCTGAAGTTCGACGGCCTGGCGATCAGCCTGCGCTACGAAGACGGTCTGCTGGTGCAGGCTGCCACGCGCGGCGACGGCGCCAACGGCGAGAATGTCACTTCCAACATCCGCACCATACAGGCGATACCGCTACGGCTGCATACCGACAAGCCGCCGCACATCCTGGAAGTGCGCGGCGAGGTGCTGATGTACAAGGCGGATTTTCTCAGGCTCAATGAACGCCAGCGCGCTGTAGAGCAGAAAGATTTCGCCAATCCGCGCAATGCGGCAGCAGGCAGTCTGAGACAGCTCGATCCGCGCATCACCGCGCAGCGTTGCCTGCGGTTTTTTGCTTATGGCATAGGCGTGCTCGAAGGTGCGCCCATGCCTGCTTCCCATTCCGCGCTGCTGGACTGGTATCTCACCATGCGCATACCGGTATGCCAGGAAAGAAAAGTGGTGCAGGGAGCGAACGGCCTGCTGGAGTTCTATCGTGACATCGAGCAGCGCCGCGCGAGCCTGCCGTATGAAATCGATGGCGTGATCTACAAGGTCAATCGCCTGTCGGACCAGCAGCAACTGGGTTTCGTGTCGCGCGCGCCGCGTTTCGCGCTGGCGCACAAGTTTCCGGCGGAAGAAGCGATGACGCTGGTGCAGGACATCAATGTGCAGGTGGGGCGCACCGGCGCGATTACGCCGGTGGCAAGGCTTGCGCCGGTATCGGTGGGCGGCGTGACCGTCACCAATGCGACGCTGCACAATGAAGACGAAGTACGGCGCAAGGACATCCGCATCGGCGACACGGTGATCGTGCGTCGTGCCGGCGACGTGATTCCGGAAGTGGTGGCCTATGTGCCGGAAAAGCGTACTGCCGAAGCCCAGCTTTTTTCAATGCCTGTCGTGTGTCCGATATGCGCTTCTCCCATCGTGCGCCTGGAAGAGGAAGCAATCGCGCGCTGCTCCGGCGGTTGGGTCAAGTGCGCCGCGCAGCGCAAGGGCGGCCTGCTGCATTTCGTGTCGCGCCGGGCCATGGATATCGAAGGCCTGGGCGACCAATTGGTCGAGCAACTGGTGGACAAGCACATCATCCGCATCGCCGCCGATATCTACAAGCTGGGCTTCCGCTCGCTGGTGGAGCTAGACCGGCTGGGTGAGAAGTCGGCGAACAATCTGCTCAATGCGATAGAGAAATCCAAGTCCACCACGCTGCAGCGCTTCATCTATGCGCTGGGCATACGGCATGTAGGAGAATCGACCGCCAAGGAACTGGCGCGCCATTTCGGCACGCTGGATGCCTTGCTGAACGCTTCCGAAGAAGCGCTGCTCGAAGTCGATGATATCGGCCCGGTGGTGGCGCGTTCCATACGGCAATTTCTGTCCGATCCGCTGAACGTGGAATTGATGGAACAGTTGCGCGCAGCCGGCGTACACTGGATCGAACAGGCACCTGAAAACCGGCCCAAGCCCTTGCTGGGAAAAACCTTTGTGCTGACCGGCACGCTGCCCGAGCTCACGCGCGAACAGGCGGGAGAGATGATAGAAGCGGCCGGCGGCAAGGTCTCGGGTTCTGTGTCCAAGAAAACGCATTACGTGGTGGCCGGCGCCGATGCCGGCAGCAAGCTGACCAAGGCGCAAGAGCTGGGCGTAACTATCCTGGATGAAGCGGGATTGCGCCAGTTGCTGGAACAAGCCGAATAGAGAATGGAAGATAGAGGAAAGAGCGTGACAACAAGAATCAGAAAAGCCGTATTCCCCGTGGCCGGCCTCGGCAGCCGCTTCCTGCCCGCCACCAAGGCGCAGCCCAAGGAAATGCTGCCCATCGTGGACAAACCCTTGATCCAGTATGCGGTGGAAGAAGCCGTGGCAGCCGGCATCACCGAGATGATCTTCATCACCGGCCGCAACAAGCGCGCGATCGAAGACCATTTCGATAAAGCCTACGAACTGGAATCCGAGCTCGAAGCAGCCGGCAAGGACAAGTTGCTGGACGCTGTGCGCAACGTGATTCCCAAGAATATCACCTGCATCTTCATCCGCCAGTCCGAGCCGCTGGGTCTGGGGCATGCGGTACTGTGCGCGCGTTCCGTTGTCGGCGACGATCCATTCGCGGTGCTGCTGGCCGACGATTTCATGGACGTGGAAGCCGGGCATACGCCGGTGCTCGCACAAATGACGCAGGCCTTCGCGCAGGAAGGCTGCAGCTTATTGGCTGTGCAGGATGTGCCGCGAGAAGAGACGAAGCAGTACGGCATCGTCAGCGTCGATGCTTACAAGCCCCGTCTCGAAAAGGTCAAGGGCATCGTCGAAAAACCGGCACCGGCCTCCGCACCTTCGACGCTGGCCGTAGTAGGCCGTTACGTGCTGACCGGCAGGATCTTCGATTACCTGGCAGGATTGGGGCAGGGCGCGGGCGGAGAAATCCAGCTCACCGACGGCATTGCAGCGCTGATGAAGGATGAAACCGTGCTGGCCTATCGTTATGAAGGCCAGCGCTACGATTGCGGCTCCAAGCTGGGTTATTTGAAGGCCAGCCTCGCGGTCGGCATGCGGCACCCGGAAACCGGCGCCGCATTTTCAGAACACGTGAAGAACCTGAAATGACGGTCAGGGAAATCCTGAAGATGGGCGATCCGTGCCTGCTGAGGCAGGCTCAGCCCGTCACGCAATTCGACACGCCCGAGTTGCATGAACTGATACGCGACATGTTCGACACCATGCATGCTGCCAACGGCGCAGGCCTGGCCGCGCCGCAGATAGGCGTGGATTTGCAGGTGGTGATATTCGGCTTCTCGCGCAATGTGCGTTATCCGGATGCGCCGGCCGTGCCGGAAACCGTGCTGATCAATCCGGTGCTGAAGCCATTGGGCGAAGAAATGGAAGAGGGCTGGGAAGGCTGCTTGTCGGTGCCCGGCCTGCGCGGCATGGTGCCGCGTTTTGCGCGCCTGCATTACGAAGGTTTCGATCAAATCGGTCAACGCATTTCCCGCGATGCCGAGGGTTTTCATGCACGTGTGGTGCAGCATGAATGCGATCATCTGAACGGCATACTCTATCCAATGCGCATCAAGGATTTTTCGCGCTTTGGTTATACCGAGGTGCTGTTTCCGGGGCTGGATGCGGCGGACGACTAAACGAGTTTAATAAACTCTTCCCCCTTCAAGAAGGAGGAAATAGGGTGACTAAGGTCCGAAGCTAATCGCCGAGATTTTCCCAAACCTCAAAACCTCTCATCCGCTCCCAGATACCGCCACTGCCCCGGTGGCAGATTGCCCAGGCTGACGCGGCCTATGCGCACGCGTTTCAATCCCAGCACTTTCAGCCCCACCATTTCGCACATGCGCCGGATCTGGCGCTTCTTGCCTTCTTTCAGGATGAAGCGCAGCTGGTCGTCGTTCTGCCACGAGACTTTGGCCGGCTGCAAGGCTTTGCCGTCCAGCGACAGGCCGTGGTTCAGGCGTTTCAGGTCGGCATCGGGCAACTGGCCGCCTTTCAGGTAACGCACCCGCACCAGGTATTCCTTTTCTATGGTCGAGTCTTCGCCTATCAGCTGGCGCGCAACGCGGCCGTCCTGCGTGAGGATCAGCAGACCCACCGAATCGATGTCGAGACGGCCGGCTGGTACCAGGCTGCGTAGCTGAGAGGGATGGAACTGTGTCGGTGAGGTGTCTTCCTTCCAGCGGTTCTCGGGCTTGATGAGCACCACTGCCGGCTGATAACCGTCTTCCGCCTGGCCGCTGACGTAACCCACGGGCTTGTTGACAAGCACCGTCACCTGTTTGGATTGCTGCGCGGTGGCCTGGCGATCGACCGTAATTTTCTGGTTCGGCAGCACCTTGCTGCCGAGTTCTGATATCACGACGCCGTCGACTTTCACCCAGCCGCGCGCGATCCATTCATCGGCTTCGCGCCGCGAGCATAAACCCAGTTCGGACATTCGTTTGGAGAGGCGCAGCGGTTCAGTCATGCGAATACGTCAGGAGAAAGGTGAAAAAATAAGGAGAGAGCAACGACGGTCAGATTTGCAATGCCTTCAGCAGATCCTTTTCCAGTGCGATCTGCGTGCGCTCATTATCGAGCGCGTCGCCGTCGATCAGGAAAACGTCTTCTACCCGCTCGCCCAGCGTCATGATCTTGGCAGTGTGCAGGTTGATGCGGTATTTGCCGAGCAGGCAGGCGATATCGTACAGCAAGCCGTTGCGATCGTTGGCAGAGATCGAGAGCAGGTAGTGCTGATGGCGTTCGTCAGGCCGCAGGTCCACGGTCGGCGTGATCGGGAAAGTGCGCGACAGCCGCGACAGTCGGCCCTTCACTGGTGAGGGAAGCGGCGCCTGCGTTTCGAGCAGATCGGCCAGTTCATGTTCGATCAAGGCAAAGATGTCGCGATAGCTGGAGGCAAAGGTCGGTTCCGCAACCAGGAAGGTATCCAGCGCGTAGCCATGGCGCGTGGTATGGATCTTGGCATCGAGGATGCTGAAATTCTTCTGCGCGAAATAGCTGCAGATGCGCGCAAACAGGTCGGGCTGGTCCTTCACGTAGACGGCGACCTGCACGCCTTCGCCTATCGGCGCGGTGCGGCACTTGACGACGGGTTGCAGGGTGTCGACCCGGTTGTGCAGCACGCGTGTCTGCCAGGCGATATCGGATGCATCGTGGCGCAGAAAATAAACGGTATCGAGCTGCTTCCACAATTGAAGATGCGCGTCTTCGGGAAGCGTATACAGGCGCAGCGTGGCCAGCGCTTCCTGCTGGCGGTTTTCCAGTTCGCGATCGGTGGACGTTGCGCCGCCGGCAAGGGCGCGCAGGGTCAGGTGATACAGGTCTTCCAGCAGCTTGCCTTTCCAGGCATTCCATACCTTGGGGCTGGTGCCGCGGATGTCGGCAACCGTCAGCAGGTACAGGGCGGTCAGGTGGCGTTCGTCGCGAACCATTTCGGCGAAGGCATGAATCACGTCGGGGTCCGACAGGTCCTGTTTTTGTGCGACCCGCGACATGCTCAAGTGCTGCTCGACCAGGAACACCACCAGCTCCGTGTCTTCGCGGGACAAGCCGTGGCTTTTGCAGAACTGTGCCGCATCTTTCATGCCCAGCACCGAGTGATCGCCGCCGCGGCCTTTTGCGATGTCATGGAACAGCGCGGCCGTATAGAGCAGCCAGGGCTTGTGGAAGTCGGCAATCAGCTGGCTGCAGAACGGATATTCGTGCGCGTGTTCCGGCGTCAGGAAGCGGCGCAGGTTGCGCACCACCATCAGCGTATGCTGATCCACGGTATAGGCGTGGAAAAGGTCGTGCTGCATCTGGCCGACGATGCGCCGGAAATTCGGCAGGTAGCGCCCCAGTATGCTGAGCTGGTTCATCTGCCGCAGCGCATGCGTCACGCCGCGCGGCGCTTGCAGGATTTGCAGAAACAGCGTCTTGTTGTCCGGGTCGCGCCGGAAGGCTTCATCGATGCCGAAGCGAGCATGCCACAGCGCCCGTTGCGTGCGCGCCGTCATGCCTCTCAATTCGCTGTGCCGCGACAGCAGCAGGAAGACTTCCAGCATGGACGAGGGATGAAGCTTGAATATATCGTCATGCGCGATATCGATCAGGCCATTAGCCTCATTGAAACGCTCGTTGACGGGATGCGGCACCACCGGTTGCGGAAACAGGTGGGACTGGATGTTCTGCAGCAGTATGGTATTGAGCTGGGTGACGGCTTTCGCGGCCCAGTAATAATGCTGCATCAGGTATTCGCTGGCGCGCCGCGTTGCCGTGGTGCGAAAGCCGAATTGTTCCGCGATTGGCGTTTGCAGATCGAACAGCAAGCGGTCTTCATGGCGGCCGGCCTGCAGATGCAGGCGTATGCGTATCACCTTGAACAGCCTTTCCTTCTCCGCGATCTGTCGTGCTTCGGTAGGCGTGAGCAAACCGCGATCAGCCAGCTTGCGCCAGGAGTCGCCCAGGCCGGCCGCTTTGGCCACCCATAGAATCACTTGCAGATCGCGCAGGCCGCCCGGGCTTTCCTTGCAATTGGGTTCCAGGCTGTAGGGCGTGTCCTCGTAGCGTGCATGGCGCTGGCGCAGTTCCAGCAGCTTGGCCTGGAAGAATGCCTGCGCATCCATTTCATCGCGGCCCTGCTCCTGCAACTGGTTAAACAGCTTGCGGCTGCCGGTGATCAGGCGTGATTCCAGCAGGGCAGTCTGCACCGTGACGTCGGCGGCGGATTCGGCCAGGCATTCTTCCAGGGTGCGGATGCTGTGGCCGATGTCTAGTCCCATATCCCAGAACAGCTGGATCAGTTCTTCCAGCTTGGCTTGCTGCTTGGGGCTGGCGGGGGTGTGAAGCAGGATCAGCAAATCCACATCCGAATGCGGATATTGTTCACCCCTGCCATAACCGCCTACCGCCACCAATGCCCATGCAGAGGGCAGGCAGGCGGCTTTCCAGGCCTGAAGCAGCGTCGCGTCGATCACGCGCCGTAATTGTCCCAGCAGTTTTTCCGGTTTGCCGTCGGCCTCAAACGCCGCGATTGCCGCTTGCCGGCCTGCCTTCAAGCTGTCTTTCAGCAAGCTCAGTTTGGCGGCCGGGGCGCAATCGAGAACGCTCATGGTGTCTAGGCAGAGGCGAGTGAAGTCGTGACGGGTTGCTGAATGAAGGAAGGCGGCGCCGGCATGCCGGGCGATGCGGTCAGGATTTCAAAGCCGGTTTCGGTAACCAGAACAGTGTGCTCCCATTGTGCGGAAAGGCTGCGATCCTTGGTCTTGATGGTCCAGCCGTCGTTCATTTCCCGCACTTCGCGGCGGCCTGCGTTGATCATGGGTTCGACCGTGAAAATCATGCCGGCTTCCAGTTTTTCCAGCGTGCCGGGTTTGCCGTAGTGCAGTACTTGCGGCTCTTCATGGAAGCCTTTGCCGATGCCATGTCCGCAGAATTCGCGGACTACGCTGTAGCCCGCTTTTTCCGCGTGCTGCTGGATGACATGGCCGATATCGCCAAGATGAGCACCGGGTTTGATCTGGGCAATGCCCAGCCACATGCATTCATAGGTGATCTCGCATAGGCGCTTGCCCTGGATGGTGGGCTCGCCCACCACGAACATGCGGCTGGTGTCGCCATGGTAGCCATTCTTGATGACTGTGATATCGATATTGAGGATATCGCCATTCTTCAAGGCTTTGTCGCTGGGGATGCCATGGCACACCACTTCGTTGATGGAAGTGCAAGTCGCCTTGGGATAGGGCGTATAGCCGGGCGGGCAATAATTCAGGGGCGCCGGGATGCTGCCCTGCACATTGACCATGTAGTCATGGCAAAGGCGGTCCAGTTCTGCGGTCGCAACGCCCGGCTTGACGTGGGGAGTGATGAAATCGAGAACTTCGGCCGCCATTCTGCCGGCAACGCGCATGCCCTGGATATCTTCCGGGGTCTTGATGATGATGGATGACATAGTAGATGAGGTACGTGAGGTGAATCTCGGCCTAATGTCTCGACCCAATGCGAGAGCCGGGATTGGTAATACGGATAAACCGTGATTATAGACGACGGGCGGATACTTCGCCGGAATCGCATAGTTCAAGCTTGAAAGCAATGCATGTTCTGCGGTAGAATCGCGGGCTAGCTTGAAATGTGTTTTATCAAGCTTGAAATTTTTTGTAAATCGCGATCATGGCCGATAAGGGTGCCCGTAGAATCGGGTCGCTGGCCATGCTCAAGACCTAACCCTGGAGAAAATCATGTCCGTTAGCATGCGTGAAATGCTGGAAGCCGGTGTGCACTTTGGCCACCAAACCCGCTTCTGGAACCCCAAGATGGCCCCGTTTATCTTCGGTCATCGCAACAAGATTCATATCGTCAACCTGGAAAAAACCCTGGGCATGTTCCAGGAAGCACAGAAATACGTGCGCCAGTTGTCCGCCAACCGCGGCACCATCCTCTTCGTCGGCACCAAGCGCCAGGCTCGCGATATCGTTGCTGCAGAAGCGCAACGCGCAGGCATGCCTTATGTTGACCAGCGCTGGCTGGGCGGCATGCTGACCAACTTCAAAACCATCAAGACTTCGGTCAAGCGTCTGAAAGACATGGAAGCCGCAATCGAAGACGGTTCCGTCGAGAAGATGAGCAAGAAAGAAGCGCTGATGTTCAGCCGCGAAATGGAAAAGCTGCAGAAATCCATCGGCGGCATCAAGGACATGGGCGGTATTCCGGATGCGATTTTCGTGATCGACGTCGGTTACCACAAAGGTGCCGTGACCGAAGCGGCCAAGCTGGGTATTCCCGTGATCGCCGTGGTGGATACCAATCACTCGCCTGAAGGCGTGGCTTATGTCATTCCCGGCAATGACGACTCCTCCAAGGCAATTACCCTGTATGCGCGCGGTATGGCCGATGCGGCCCTGGAAGGCCGTGCCAATGCGATCAACGACGTGGTGGAAGCCGCCAAAGGTGAAGCTGCAGAGGAATTCGTCGAAGTCAACGACCAGGCGTAATACCGCGCCTCATTCATCTGTGCATGCATCGCTCCAGAGGTGAGGCAGCGTATCAGGAATGAGGCAAAAAAAGGGGCAATCTGTGTTGGCCCCTTTTTTTCAGCCAAATGAATAATTTGGGACTAATTTTGAATAAGGATGCGTGATCCGCATCCCTGGCAATAGGAGAACAACATGGCGGCAATTACCGCGGCAATGGTGGGCGAACTGCGTGCGAAGACCGACGCGCCCATGATGGAATGCAAGAAGGCCTTGACCGAGGCTGATGGCGATATGGCCAAGGCTGAAGAAATCCTGCGCGTCAAGCTGGGCAGCAAAGCATCGAAAGCGGCATCCCGCGTGACGGCTGAAGGCGTAGTAGTTTCCTACATTTCCGGCAATGCCGGCGCGCTTATCGAAATCAACTGCGAAACCGACTTCGTCTCCAAGAACGAAGAATTCCTGGATCTGGCCAATACCTGCGCCAAGCTGGTGGCTGAAAACAATCCTGCCGACGTGGCTGCCCTGTCGGCACTGCCTTTCGGTAACGGCAAGACGGTTGAAGAGCAGCGTTCCGAGCTGATCGGCCGCATCGGCGAAAACATGTCGATCCGCCGCTTCCAGCGTTTTGAAACCACGGCCAAGCTCGCTTCCTATCTGCACGGCGCGCGCATCGGCGTGATGGTTGAATTCGATGGCGCCGACGAGCAAGTGGGCAAGGATGTCGCCATGCACGTCGCTGCGATGAAGCCGGTGGCATTGTCCGGCGAGCAGGTGTCTGCCGATCTGATCGAGAAAGAACGTTCGGTCGCCAAGCTGAAGGCTGAGGAAGACAAGGCCGCAGCGGTTGCTGCCGGCAAGGCGCCGCAGTCGGACGAAATCGTCGCCAAGCGCATCGAGGGCTCGGTACAGAAATATCTGAAAGAGGTTTCGCTGTTCAACCAGTCTTTCGTGAAAAACGACAAGCAAACGGTGGAACAGATGCTGAAAGCGAACAACGCGTCCGTGAAATCCTTCACGCTGTACGTGGTGGGCGAGGGCATCGAGAAGAAGCAGGATGATTTCGCTGCTGAAGTGGCAGCACAGGTTGCTGCGGCGAAGAAAGCGTAACAACCGATAAAAAGCGGGCCGAAAGGCCCGTTTTTTTAGCCTGCCCCCGGGAGTCTCGGCAAGCAGGCGCAATCAGGCGGCCGGTATCCCGCAAACCGTCGGATTGAAGCGATAATAAATTCAGATCGAATACATAATAGGACCCTACCAGGAGCCCAGTTCATGACAAAACCAGCGTACAAGCGTGTCCTCCTCAAGTTATCCGGCGAAGCCCTGATGGGCGACGATTCCTACGGGATCAACCGTGCGACGATAGAACGCATGGTGGCCGATGTCTCGGAGGTGGCAAAGCTTGGCGTTGAACTGGCCATCGTGATCGGCGGCGGCAATATCTTCCGCGGCGTCGCGCCCGGCGCGCAGGGCATGGACCGCGCGACCGCGGATTACATGGGCATGCTGGCAACCGTCATGAATTCGCTGGCGCTGGCCGATGCGATGCGCCAGGGCGGCCTGACGGCGCGCGTGATGTCCGCCATCGGCATCGAGCAGGTGGTGGAGCCTTATGTGCGTCCCAAGGCGCTGCAGTACCTGGAAGAAGGCAAGATCGTGATCTTCGCCGCCGGCACAGGCAATCCATTCTTCACCACCGACACCGCGGCCGCTTTGCGCGGCTCGGAAATCGGCGCTGAAATCGTGCTCAAGGCGACTAAGGTCGATGGCGTGTACAGCGCGGACCCGAACAAGGATACGAGCGCGACGCGCTATTCGACCATCTCCTTCGATGAGGCGATTTCCAAGCATTTGCAGGTGATGGATGCGACCGCTTTTGCGTTATGTCGCGACCAGAAGCTGCCGATCAAAGTATTTTCCATAGTCAAGCCGCATGCCATGACGCGGGTCATCATGGGTGAAGATGAAGGTACGCTGGTTCACGTATAGAATATTGTCCTTTTTACCCGTTGCAGAAGAGGAGAGCTCAGCATGACCATCGCTGACGTCAGAAAGACCGCAGAACAGAAGATGCAGAAGTCCATCGAGACTTTGAAGGCCAATTTCGCCAAGGTGCGTACCGGCCGTGCTCATGTCGGCATACTCGATCATATCCAGGTGGATTATTACGGTTCCCCGACGGCCCTGAGCCAGGTGGCGAACGTGACGCTGGTCGATGCTCGCACCATAGGCGTTCAGCCCTGGGAAAAGAAGATGGGCGCCGTGATTGAAAAGGCGATCCGCGACTCCGACCTGGGATTGAATCCTTCCACGCATGGCGAGATGATCCGCGTACCGACGCCGCCGCTGACCGAAGAGCGCCGCAAGGACCTGGTCAAGCTGGTCAAGGGCGAAGCGGAAGATGCCAAGGTTGCGATCCGCAATATACGCCGTGATGCCAACGAAGGCCTGAAAAAGCTCGTGAAAGACAAGGCCGTGTCGGAAGACGACGAGCGTCGCGCGCAGGATGATGTGCAAAAACTGACCGACAAGTTCGTGGCTGAAGTCGACAAGGTGCTGGCAGAAAAAGAAAAGGAAATCATGACGGTATAGAGCCGTCCTGTTTTCACATTCATCCTGATAGCGGCAGTTCTTTTCCTGACCTTATTTCATGACCTATACCAGCTCAACCCAGGCAGTACCCGAGGCCGGCGATGTGCCACGCCATGTGGCGATCATTATGGATGGCAACGGACGCTGGGCTACCAAGCGGTTCCTGCCCAGGGTGGCGGGTCATGCAAAGGGCGTGGAGGCGGTGCGCACGATGGTCGAAGCATGCGCGCGACGGGGCGTGGAATTTCTGACGCTGTTTGCATTCAGCTCGGAAAACTGGCGCCGTCCGGCAGAGGAAGTGTCGGTGCTGATGCACTTGTTCATGACTGCGCTGGAACGCGAAGTCGACAAGATGCATGCCAGCGGCATACGCCTGAAAGTAATAGGCGATTTGAGCCGCTTCGATGTCAAGCTGCAGGAGATGGTTGCGGCGGCGGAGCGCAAGACTGCGCAGAATCGCCGCCTGACAGTGACCATCTGCGCCAATTACGGCGGTCGCTGGGACATCATGCAAGCGGTGGAGAAAATGGTCGCCGCCTATCCCGGCTCGGCGTCTTTCACGGAAGAGCAGCTTTCGTCTTATCTCAGCATGTCGTATGCGCCGGAGCCTGATCTTTTCATCCGCACCGGCGGCGAAGTCCGCATTTCCAATTTCCTGCTCTGGCAACTGGCGTATACCGAGCTTCATTTCACCAATCTTTACTGGCCTGATTTCGATGCGAAGGCGCTGGACACGGCAATCGAGTCCTATTGTCGCCGGGAAAGGCGGTTTGGACGCACTAGCGAACAACTGCTCGAATCCAAGAAGGCTTCCTGATGCTGAGAACACGGATCATCACGGCAGCCGTACTCCTGCTGATCCTGCTGGCAGTCTTGTACTCGGGAAGCATGATCGCCTTTTCCGTGGTGCTGGTCATTTTCTACGCAGGTGCGGCCTGGGAAAGCGCGCGCCTGTTCGGCAGTAAAAATCCTGTTCTTAGCGCGGCACTCTGGACCATCGTGTTTGCCATCGTGGTGGCGGGGCAGTATTTCGTCGCAATGGCTTTGCTGTTCGCCCTGTGTGCGGCGATCTGGGCGATACGCCTGGCGCCGACCTTGTATGTCGGTTTGCCGCCCTTGGGCGGTATCGGCAACCGACTTGTTTCCGGCATTTATGGCATTGCGCTGTTCGGCTGTTTCATGGCCATTGCCGTGCTATACCAGAGCGGCGCCGTCTATCTGCTGTCGGCGATGCTCGTCGTCTGGATCGCCGATGTCGGCGCCTATTTCGCGGGCAAGGCTTTTGGCAAGCGCAAGCTGGCGCCATCGATTTCGCCCGGCAAATCCTGGGAAGGCGCAATAGGCGGCTGGCTGGCAGTCTTGATAGGCGCCTATCTGGCGGCCGGCATGGGCGAGGGCGGGGCGACGCTTTTCTCGCGCGTGCATGAGAGCTGGGGCGGAGTAGGTATTTTTGGCGTGATGACGCTGCTGGTAGCGGCCAGCGTCGTCGGGGATTTGTTCGAGTCGCTGCTCAAGCGGCGCATAGGCATGAAGGACAGCAGCAATCTGCTTCCCGGGCATGGCGGCATACTTGATCGTGTGGACGCCCTGGTTCCGGTGTTGCCCCTGGCAGTGCTGCTCGAATGGTGGATATAGGTAGCTTGCAAATGCAGCATATTACGATTCTGGGTGCGACGGGCTCGATTGGCATGTCGACGTTGGATGTGGTGGCGCGTCATCCGGAGCGATATGCGGTGTATGCGCTGACGGCGCACAATCGGGTCGAGGAACTGGCGCAGCAATGCGAACGCTTTCAGCCGGCTGTGGCCGTGGTCGGCACCGCGGAAGGCGCGCAAACCTTATCGCGTCTACTGGCTGAAAAAAAACTCAAAACCGAGGTCGCCTATGGTGAAGCGGCCTTGTGCGCCGTGACCAGCGATGCTCGCTGTGATGTCGTGATGGCCGCCATAGTCGGCGCGGCCGGCCTGGCGCCGACGCTGGCCGCAGCCCGTGCCGGCAAGAAGGTGCTGCTCGCGAACAAAGAGGCGCTGGTCATGTCGGGCCAGTTGTTCATGGATGCCATCGCCGCCAGTGGTGCGACCTTGCTCCCCATCGATAGTGAACACAATGCGATCTTTCAGTGCCTGCCGCAGGGATATCGGCGCTTGCCGGAGCAGTTCGGCATCGCCAAGATTCTTCTTACCGCGTCGGGCGGCCCTTTCCTGAATCGGGCCATCGATACCCTGGAAGACGTGACGCCGGAACAGGCGGTTGCGCATCCGAACTGGGTGATGGGCCGCAAGATTTCGGTCGATTCGGCCACCATGATGAACAAGGGCCTGGAAGTCATCGAAGCGCACTGGCTGTTCGGCGCATCGCCGGCCCAGATCGACGTCGTGATCCATCCGCAAAGCGTGATTCATTCCATGGTGTCTTACGTGGACGGTTCGGTGCTGGCGCAACTGGGTAATCCCGACATGCGTACACCGATCGCGCATGCGCTGGCATTTCCCGAGCGCATCGCCTCCGGGGTGGCGCCGGTGGACCTGGTCAGCATTGCGCAATTGCGTTTCGAAAGCCCTGACTACCTTCGTTTTCCCTGCCTGAAATTGGCGTATGATGCCCTGAACGCGGGCGGTACCGCTCCGGCGGTGCTGAACGCGGCGAACGAGGTCGCGGTGCAGGCTTTTCTCGATCGGCAAATAGGCTTTCGCATGATCGATCGCCTGATTGCCAACGTGATGGACAGAGTGCCCGCTACGCTGGCCAGCGATGTCGATGAATTGCTCGAGCAGGATAGACGTGCGCGTGAAACTGCTTATTCACTGATCGGTACATGATGTTGATACAGACCGTGTTTTATTTCCTGGTTGTGCTGGCCGTGCTGATTATCGTGCACGAGCTGGGGCATTACTGGGTGGCGCGCTGGTGCAATGTGAAGGTGCTGCGCTTTTCGGTCGGCATGGGCAAGGTCGTATTCTCCCGCCGCATCGGTCCCGATCAGACCGAGTGGGCCATTTCGGCATTGCCTTTGGGCGGTTACGTAAAAATGCTGGATGCGCGCGAAGGCGATCTGAGCGGCATTGCGCCTGAAGACATGCAACGCGAATTCACGCGGCAGTCGGTATGGAAGCGTATCGCCATCGTGGCGGCAGGGCCGCTGGCCAATTTTCTGCTCGCCATCCTGATCTTTTTCGGACTGTACAGTTACGGCATGCCCGAGCCTGTGGCCAAGCTGCGCGCGGCCCCCGAGCACAGCGTCGCCTACCAGATGGGCGTGCGCGGCGGAGAGCTGGTGACGGCGGTAAATGGCGAGCCGGTGGCAGCCTGGTCGGAATTGCGCTGGAAAGTGCTGGGTTCGCTGGTAGATGGCCGTGACGTTGAATTGCAGGTGCAGCGCAGCGGCGAACCTTCCTCCACCCACTCCGGCGAACGCATAGTGCTGCCTGCCAGCGCCGTGTCGCCCAATGAACTCGAAGGCGATTTTCTCGGCAAGCTGGGACTGGATATCGCGCGTCCACGGGCGGTGCTCGGCCGCCTGATGCCTGACGGTCCGGCGGAGAAGGCAGGGCTGCGCACCGGGGATGTCATCCTGAGCGCGGATGGAAAACCTGTGCTGGACAGCAGGGCCTTGGTCGAGTCGATCCGTGCCTCGGCCGGCAAGGCCATGGTACTTGAAGGCGTGGATGCGCAAGGCGGCGCATTCACTACCACTGTTATTCCGCAGGCGGAAGTGGCCGAGGGCGGCCAGACTATAGGGCGCATCCAGGCCGAGCTGCCGCAAATGCCGGAGATGGGCGTGATACGCGCTACCCCGCTTGCCGCGCTGGGAAATGCTATCGGCAAAACCTGGGATACCAGCGTGCTGACCCTGAAGATGCTGGGCAAGATGCTGATCGGCGAAGCCTCGCTGAAGAATATTACCGGCCCGATCACGATTGCCGATTATGCAGGACAAACCGCGCGTATCGGCATGATCAGCTTCCTCAGCTTCATCGCTTTCGTCAGCATCAGCCTGGGAATAATGAATTTGCTTCCCATTCCGGTGCTGGATGGCGGTCATTTACTGTACTATTCTGTGGAAATATTAACCGGGCGTCCCGTCTCCGAACGGTTCGGCGAGATTGCCCAGCGCGCAGGCATAGGCGTACTGATGGCTCTGATGGGAGTGGCCGTATTTAATGACATAGTGCGCCTGTTGTCGTAACATTCGTCGTTGCCTCAGCCTGCTTTCAGCATTCGACTATAACAACCAATGAAATTACATCGCGCGCATCTACTGGCCTCGGTTTGCTTTTCTGTTGCCGCTTTCGCTTCCTCTCCCGCCTTTGCAGTCGATCCCTTTGCCGTGAAAGACATCCGGGTCGAGGGCATACAGCGTATCGACGCGGGTACCGTTTTCAGTTATCTGCCGGTCCGTGTCGGGGAAACCTTCACCGATGAAAAAGGCGCGGCGGCGATTCGCGCCTTGTATGCAACCGGCTTCTTCAATAACGTAAGGGTTGAAGCCGAAGGCGACATTCTGGTGGTCGTGGTGGAAGAACGGCCCGCCATCGCCGACGTGGAATTCTCCGGCACCCGTGAATTCGACAAGGAAATGCTGGCCTCGACGCTGAAAGCGGTGGGCATTGCCGAGTCACGGATTTATGACAGGGCGCTGCTGGATCGGGCCGAACAGGAAATCAAGAATCTGTATCTGGCACGCGGCATGTATGGCGTGGAGGTGAATACCACTGTCACGCCGCTGGAGCGCAATCGCGTCAATGTCCAGTTTGCGATCGATGAGGGCGAGGTGTCGCGCATACGCGAGATCACCATCATCGGCAACGATGCATTCTCCGACAAGGAGTTGCGGGCGCAGATGAAGTCGACCACGCCAGGCTGGTTTACCTGGTTCTCGAAAGCGGATCGCTATTCGCGCCAGCAGCTCAATGCCGACGCGGAAGCCCTGCGCTCCTTCTATCTGGATCAGGGTTATCTGGAGATGGAGGTGGAATCGACGCAGGTCACCATCTCTCCCGATCGCCGCGACATCCATGTCACGATCAACGTTCGTGAGGGCGATAAATTCACCGTCTCCAATGTCCGGCTGGTCGGCGATATGCTGGGCCGTGACGAGGAACTGGCGGCGCTGGTTACACTGAAAAAAGGCGATGTCTATTCGGGACGTAAACTGACCGAAAGCACGCGCGAGATTTCCGAGCGCATGGGCAACTTCGGCTATGCCTTTGCCAACGTTAATGCCAATCCGGAAATCAATCGCGAAACCAAGGAAGTCGCTTTCACGATTTTCGTGGACCCGGGCAAGCGCGTGTATGTACGGCGCATCAATATCGCCGGGAATACCAAGACCCACGATGAAGTGATACGGCGTGAATTGCGCCAGTTCGAAAACTCCTGGTACGACAATGAAAAGATCCGCCTGTCGCGGGATCGGGTCGACCGCCTCGGCTACTTCGAACAAGTGGGCGTGGAAACGCCGGAAGTACCGGGCACTAGCGATCAGGTCGATCTGAATTTGTCGGTCACGGAAAGACCCACCGGCAACATCATGCTGGGTATCGGTTATTCCAGTACCGACCGCGTGACGCTGACCGGTTCCATCCAGCAGTCCAACGTATTCGGTACCGGCAAGTCGGTCGGTATCGATCTCAATACCAGCAAGAGCAATCGCGTCGCCGTGGTGTCCTTCGTCGATCCGTACTTTACGGATGACGGCGTCAGTATTTCCTATGACGTGTTCCAGCGCACCACGCGCCCGCCTGAAATCAATACTGGCGATTACCGCATCGAGACTGCCGGGGGCAATGTAAGACTGGGCGTACCCTTTACCGAGCTGGACCGCGTGTTCTTCGGTATCGGTGTCGAGCAAACTGAAGTTCAGACCTTTGACGATGGTTTAAGAGCTAGTCCACGAGCTTATCAGGAGTACGTTGACCAGTTCGGTGCGAACAATTTTGCCAAGACCACCTCCGTTCCGCTGACGGTTGCCTGGGCCCGAGACAGCCGCGACAGCGCCCTGGCGCCGACGCGCGGACGTTATCAGCGTGCCAACCTGGAGGTGGGCGCTTTCTCGGATCTGCAGTATTATCGTGCCACCTATCAGCATCAGTACTTCATGCCCTTGTTCGGCAGCAGCACGCTGGCCTTGAACGGCGAACTGAATTACGGCCGCGGACTGAGCGGCAAGCCTTATCCGGTATTCAAGAACTTCTATGCGGGCGGCATCGGTTCCGTGCGCGGCTATCGCGGCTCCTCGCTATCGGTGAACCCGGTGGCAGGCGAAGATCCGATCGGCGGTCAGTCTCGCATCATCATGAATGCGGAATTGCAGTTCCCCTTCCCGGGCGGTGGGCCGGATAGGACCTTGCGCTGGTTCACCTTTGTGGATGGCGGCCAGGTATTCAGGGACGGCGAAAAGATGGGAGTGAGCGACTTGCGCTATTCTTACGGCTTGGGCATCAGCTGGTTGTCGCCTATCGGGCCGCTCAAGCTCAGCCTGGCTCGTCCGATCAATGAACATCCGAATGATAGATTGCAAGCTTTCCAGTTCCAGATCGGAACCGGGTTCTGATGATTTAATTATTTTTGGCAGGTTTGGCAGATCATGGTGTTGAAGTCCTTATTCATGTCTTGGAGTCCAGCGAAGTTCGTTTTGCTGGCTATCGTTTCACTCCTGATGCTTCCGTCTTCGCAGGCTCAGGAATTGCGCATCGGCGTGGTCAATGTGGATCGCGTGTTCAGGGAGGCGACCCCTGCCAAGGCGGCGACCGCCAGAATCGAACAGGAGTTTTCCCGGCGCGAGAAAGATTTGCAAGACCTGGCAGCCCGCCTGAAAACGCGTGCCGATGATTTCGACAAGAATGCGCACATTCTGTCCGAGTCGGAACGCATGAAGCGCCAGCGCGAACTGAGTGAAATTGACAAGGAGTTCCAGCGCAAGCAGCGGGAGTTCCGCGAAGATCTGAGCCAGAAGCGCAATGAAGAAATCGCTGCCATGCAGGAGCGGGTGTTGAAGGTCATACGCCAGATCGGCGAAGCGGAAAAATACGACATGATTCTGCAGGAAGCCATTTACGTAAGTCCACGTGCCGATATTACGGAAAAGGTAATCAAGGCCCTGAACACGAGCAAATAAGTTTTTTTACATGAGGACTTCTGGCGAAACCGCACAGGTTGATGCCGCAGCCCTTCCAAAGCAATTGCCACGATGATGCAGTCTGATAAACATGTAAGCCTGGGCGAGCTGGTGTCCCGATTCGGCGGCCAATTGCAAGGAGATCCGGAGATTGCAGTGGCCGGTATCGCCCCGCTCGATGCTGCAGATAAACGGCATCTGAGTTTCCTGTCCAATCCCAAGCTGCGCTCCAAGGCGGAAAATTCCAGCGCAGCGGCCCTGATATTGAAGGCGGCCGACAGCGAGGCGATAGGGACGGCTTACGGCGGAGCGCGCATCATCACCGCCAATCCTTATGCTTATTTCGCCCGTGTCGCGCAGCATTTCTTTGCCTTGCATTCGCCTCCCGTCGTACCCGGCATTCACCCGTCGGCGGCGGTGGAGCCTTCCGCCAAAGTGGCTGCCAGCGCAAGCATAGGTCCTCACGTTACGATTGAAGCCGGTGCGGTCATCGGCGAGCATTGCCGCATCGATGCAGGCTGCTTCATCGGTCGCGATGCCGAAGTGGGCGAAGGCACGCATTTTCATGCGAATGTCACTTTTCATACGGGATGCCGCATCGGTCGCAACGGCATCATCCATTCCGGTGCTGTGATAGGCGCCGATGGATTCGGTTTCGCCAATGAAGGCGGCGCCTGGATAAAGATTCCGCAGACCGGCCGCGTGCTGATCGGGGATGATGTCGATATCGGTGCCAATACCTCGGTCGATCGCGGCGCGCTCGACGATACCGTCATCGAAGACGGCGTCAAGCTCGACAATCAGATACAGATCGGGCATAACTGCCATATCGGCGCGCATACCGCGATGGCCGGCTGCGTCGGTGTAGCCGGCAGCGCCCGGATAGGCAAGCACTGCACCTTCGGCGGAGCGGCCATGGTGCTGGGGCATCTGACCATCGCGGACAATGTGCACGTGTCTTCCGGCAGCCTGGTTTCACGTTCCTTGCCTGAGCCTGGTCAGTACACCGGTTTCTACCCCTTGGCAAAAAATGCGGACTGGGAAAAGTCCGCTGTCATTGTGCGCAATCTCGGAACAATGCGTGAGAAAATCCGGGAAATGGAAAAAACGATAAAATTGCTTCTTCAACAAAACGATGAACAGTCCTGAAATTACCCAACTCAAAATGAACAGTCTCGATATCAACCAGATCAAGCAGTATTTACCGCATCGTTACCCGCTGCTGCTGGTGGATCGGGTACTGCATTGGGAATCGGGCAAGAAGATTACCGCCATCAAGAACGTGACCGTGAACGAGGAATTTTTCAACGGCCATTTCCCTCATAAGCCGGTCATGCCCGGCGTGCTGATGATCGAAGCGTTGGCGCAAACGGCTGCCTTGCTGTCTTTCCTGACGCTGGATCAGAAGCCGGACGACAATGCGATCGTCTATTTCGTCGGCATAGACGGCGCGCGTTTCAAGCGTCCGGTGGAGCCGGGCGATCAGTTGAAGATGGAAGTGGAAATCCTGCGCGTGGCACGCGGCATCTGGAAATACAAGGC
>JAFAGG010000006.1 GCA_023422955.1 Pseudomonadota bacterium
CTTGGGCGGACGCGGCGGATTGCCTTCCATGATGTCGTTGACTTGCTCGGCATCCAGCGTTTCCCACTCCAGCAAGGCCTTCGCCATCGCATCCAGCTTGTCGCGGTTGTCTTCGATCAGCTTTCTCGCCAGCCCATACTGCTCATCCAGAATCCGGCGTATCTCGGCATCCACCTTCTGCTGCGTGGCTTCCGACACACTTCGGGCGCCCATCTTGCCAAACATGCCTTCCTGTTCGTTGTCCTCGTACACCATGGTGCCCAGCTCATCCGACATCCCGAACTTGGTCACCATCGCACGCGCCAGCTTGGTGGCCCGCTCGAAGTCATTCGACGCACCGGTCGATTGCTGGTGCATGAACACTTCTTCCGCAATCCGGCCGCCGAACAAGATGGCAATGTCTTCCAGCATCTTGTCCTTGTACATGTTGACCCGGTCATGCTCGGGCAACTGCCAGGTCAGCCCCAGCGCATAGCCCCTGGGCATGATGGTGACCTTGTGCACCGGATCAGCCTTGGGCAACAGCTTCGCTACCACTGCATGGCCGGACTCGTGGTACGCGGTATTGCGACGCTCTTCCTCGCGCATCACCGCCGACTTGCGCTCCGGACCCATGATGATCTTGTCCTTGGCATCCTCGAAGTCTTGCATATCCACCACGCGCTTGCTGCGGCGCGCGGCAAACAATGCCGCTTCATTGACCAGGTTGGCCAGATCCGCGCCCGAGAAACCAGGCGTGCCGCGGGCCAGCACATCGGCCTTCACATCGGGAGCGATCGGCACCTTGCGCATGTGCACATACAGGATTTGCTCACGGCCACGAATGTCGGGCAAGCCCACCATCACCTGGCGGTCGAAACGGCCCGGACGCAGCAAGGCCTTGTCCAGCACGTCGGCGCGGTTGGTGGCGGCGATCACGATCACGCCGGAATTGGCTTCAAAGCCATCCATTTCCACCAGCAACTGGTTCAGCGTCTGTTCGCGCTCATCGTTGCCGCCGCCCATGCCGGCGCCGCGATGGCGACCGACCGCATCGATCTCGTCGATGAAGATGATGCAGGGTGAATGCTTCTTGGCGGTTTCGAACATGTCGCGTACACGTGAGGCGCCCACGCCCACGAACATTTCCACGAAGTCGGAGCCGGAAATGGTAAAGAACGGCACCTTGGCTTCGCCGGCAATGGCGCGCGCCAGCAGGGTTTTACCGGTACCCGGCGGGCCTACCATCAAGACGCCGCGCGGGATGCGGCCGCCCAGCTTCTGGAACTTGGTCGGGTCGCGCAGGAATTCCACGATTTCCGCCACTTCTTCTTTCGCTTCATCGGCACCGGCGACATCGGCCAGCGTCACCTGGTTGACGTTCTTGTCCAGCATGCGCGCCTTGGATTTGCCGAAGGAGAAAGGACCGCCCTTGCCGCCACCCTGGGAGCGGCGCATGAACCAGATCCACACGCCGATCAGCAGCAGCATCGGGAACCAGGAAATGAAGATCTGCATCAGGAAGGACGGCGGATCCGGTTGACGGACATCGAACTTCACATTGTTGTCGATCAGGTCACCGATCAGGCCGCGATCCAGCAAGGTGGTCGTGGTCGACACCATCGCACCGTTAGACGTGCGGGCAGTGATCTTGTCATCCTCGATTTTCACTTCGCTGATATTGCCGGACTTGACCTGTGCCAGGAAGTCGGAATAAGCGACGGGCGTTGCCGATGCAGCAGGACCGGTATTGGTGAACTGACCTACCACCACCAACACTGCAAGCGTGATGATCAGCCAACCCATGATTTGTTGAATTTTACGGTTCACTCACATTCCTATACAAAAATGCTGCGAAACAGCAGACGTTTCAGCTGTCCAGTCTACAGCGAACTCATTCGCATGAGCAAGTTGAATCAGGTCATTCAAACGAGCCTTAAGCATGATGCGGCAGCTTGCTGCTGACAAACCGGCTACGTTTTTCTCAAGCATGTCTCAGGCAGACAAATATTCTGTTTTATCTGCTCTGCTTTATCTTTTTATGTTGCCAACATTCTTTTTGCCTGAAGCGCTACAGCTGCGACACCTCAGCGCTTCAGCGCTCAGTGTAAAGAGAGAAGCAGGGGGAATCCAATTGAAATCCTGTGCCTTCACTATAGTGAGATGCTATGGCGCTCCAACCGAAGCGGCCTCATGTGGAAAGAAAATGAGGACGCCTGCCGCTTAATCAAGAGGCAGGCGCAAACTATTACAGCGGAAAAGACAAGAATAATGACAACAGCGCGTTACCAGAACAGATAACGGTAGGTGTAAAGCTGGGCGACCACCAAGCCTGCCAGCGCGCCGGCGCCGAAATAAAGAATCATGGACAGCATCAGGTTGGTGCGCTTTTGCTCGACCAGCACATGCTTCAGCAACTCCGTATTTTCCTGCTGAGGTTGCTGCAAGGCGACCAGCGCATCATGCGCTAGGCGTGGAAACTGCGGCAGCAGCCTGCCATAACGCGGCGCTTCCACTTGCAATTGTTCGATAAATGCTCGCCAGCCGATCTGTTCGCTCATCCACCGTTCCAGATAGGGCTTGGCTGTTTTCCACAGGTCGAGCTCCGGATCGAGCTGGCGGCCCAGGCCTTCGATATTGAGCAGGGTTTTTTGCAGCAATACCAGCTGCGGTTGCACTTCGATATTGAAGCGGCGCGACGTCTGAAACAATCGCAGCAAGACCTGCCCGAATGAAATGTCGCTCAGCGGCCGGTCGAAAATAGGTTCGCAGCAGGCGCGCACGGCGGATTCCAGTTCATCGACGCGCGTCTCCGCCGGCGCCCAGCCGGATTCAATATGCGCTTCGGCTACGCGCTTGTAATCGCGACGGAAGAAGGCCAGGAAATTCTGCGCCAGATAATCCTTGTCGTAATCGGTCAAGGTGCCGACGATGCCGAAATCCAAAGCAATGTAGCGGCCTAGGCTGGCAGGATCAATCGACACCAGGATATTCCCCGGGTGCATGTCGGCATGAAAGAAACCATCGCGAAATACCTGGGTGAAGAAAATCTCCACGCCATCGCGCGACAGTTTTTGAAGATCCACGCCGTGCTCGATCAGCAAATCGGTGCGGGAAATCGGAACGCCGTGCATGCGCTGCATGACGATCACTGCCTCCGAGCAGTAGTCCCAGTGCATTTCCGGCACCAGCAGCAAATCAGAGTCGGCGAAATTTCGGCGCAGCTGGCTGGCATTCGCGGCTTCGCGCATCAGGTCCAGTTCGTCATGCAAATACTTGTCGAACTCCCCCACCACCTCGCGCGGCTTCAGCCGCTTGCCGTCCGCCCACAGGCGCTCAACCCAAGCGGCGGCAAGATGCATCAGCGCGACATCTTCATCGATCACTTTGCGCATGCCGGGACGCAGTACCTTGACCGCCACTTCGGTGCCATCCTTGAGCGTGGCGAAGTGAACCTGTGCTATCGAGGCGGATGCAGTAGGAACCCGTTCGAAATGCGCAAACAATTCATCCGGATGGGCATGCAGCGAGCGCTTGATCTGCATGATGGCCAGCTCGCTATCGAAGGGCGGCACCCTATCCTGCAGACGCGCCAGTTCTTCCGCGATGTCAGGCGGAATCAGGTCGCGGCGCGTGGACAGCACCTGGCCGAACTTGACGAAAATCGGCCCCAGCTCTTCCAGCGCCTGGCGCAGGCGCTGCCCGCGCGGTGCAGAAATATTGCGCCAGAACACCAGCGTATCAATCGTGCGGGCAAAGCGCGGCGGTGCCAGGCCGGAAATCGCAATATTGTCCAGGCCATAACGCAGCGCCACGCGCAGGATTTTCAGCGCACGCAGAAATTTACGAATCACTGCGCCTCCGGCGAATGCTTGTTGATGAGTTTGTCAATGCGCTTGCCCAGCCTTTCCACATCATCCCGCAGTTTGACCACTTCCTGCGCAAACCCCGATACGGCTGCCGGACGCATCAGCATGGGATGCTCTTCAAGGAAATATTCCGCCAGGTTCTCGGTAATCTTGCGATGCGCCGTCTGCGCTGCGGCTGTGATGCCCTTGCCTGCCTGTACCAGCCTTTGCGCTGCAATATCGCCGACCAGCCTGCTCAGGTCTTCTTCGGCTTCCCATCGTACCGATTGCGCCACCTGGGAAATCGCGGCGGCAAATTCGGCATCGCCTTCTATCTGCACATACGAGAAGGCACGTTCACGATGCTGCGCCATCATGGGCAAATCGGCCAGCTTCATGCGTATGACGACAGTTGCCGGCTCGTCTGCGTCGGCCGACAGCAACGAACCATCAGGCGCGATGCGAAAACTGAACGCGGCAGCGCCGGTATCGACGCGCACCAACTTGCCGGCATGGCCGGCCAGTTTGGCCTGTGCCCAGGGTTCGGCCGCAAGCAGGTGATTGACGATGGCGGGAATAAAAGAAATTAGATTCATCATGACAAAATAAAACCGCCCGTGAAATCACACGGGCGGTTCGCAGTCTATCAGGATTTACTGAACGGCAATCAGGAGACTTGCTGAATGCCGGCCAATGTCCATCCGCCGCCGGATACCGGCTTGGATAGGTTCCAGACTTCGGCAAACGGCTGGGTGGACGCGCCTTCTTCTTCGCGGATCATGCCGTCGAATCTGACGCTGGCCAGATATTCATTGTTCAGGGTTTCGATCCCCACCAGCTCTGCATCCAGGTGCATCACATCGGTGTGGTTGGCCGATTCGCCGCGTTCCTGCAATTGCATGCGCAGTTCGGCAAACATTTCCGGCGTCGTGAATTCGCGGATGTCGTTGACATCGGCACGATCCCAGGCGGCCTGCAGGCGAATGAAATAGGTTTTCGCATTGCGCAGGAAACCGGCGGTATCGAAATCGGCCGGCACGCCATTGTCGACCACATCAGCCTCACCAGCCACAGCACCTGCGGCAGCGCCCTGGAAAGCTGCGGGACGTGCATCCTGATTCAGGCCCGAACCGATTTCCGGCGTGCTGCTCTTTGCTTGCGGAGCGGAGTAAGCCGGTTGCATGCTGTTATTGCCGTTGCGGCGGACAAACATGCGGTACAGGAACATCACGACCACTGCGATCAGTGCGAAAGTCAGCAAAGTAGAAATGATGGAGGCCAGCGCGCCGCCGATACCCAAATGCGACAGCAATGCACCCAGGCCCAGGCCGAGCAAGGCACCGCCCAGGATATTACGCATCATGCTGGGACGCTGTGCAGCGGAGTTGGGAGCAGCGTTTTGCTGCTGGCGGGCGGCATTCGCATTCTGCGCCGGCTGAGCCTGCTGCGCATTTTGCCGTTGAGCGGGAATGGAGCGGCTCGATTGCTTGCCAAAACTGGAACCACCGCCCATGCGGCGCGCTTCAGCTTCAGGCAATACCATCGCCACGGCGCTAATTGCCATCAATAACCCGATAAATGCTTTTTTCATTTCCTGCTCCTCTTAAAATTTCATTCCCGTGTGCAATGCTGCCACACCTGCGGTCAAGTTGAAATATTCTACCTTTTCCAAACCGACATTCTGCATCATTTGCTTGAGCGTATCCTGGTCCGGATGCATGCGTATAGATTCCGCCAGGTATCGATAACTTTCCGAATCATTGGCAATACGTTTTCCCAGCCATGGCAAGACCGAGAAAGAGTAGACATCATAGGGCTTTTTCAGAGGCTCCCATACTTTAGAGAACTCCAGCACCAAAAGTTTTCCGCTCGGTTTCAATACCCGCTGCATTTCCGACAGCGCGACGTCCTTGTGCGTCATGTTGCGCAAGCCGAAGGCCACGCTCACCCGGTCAAAATAATTGCTGGGAAACGGAAGTTTTTCCGCATCGCACAAGGCAGTGGGCAACGCCAGCCCCTTGTTCAGCAAACGATCGCGGCCGACACGCAGCATCGATTCATTGATATCGGTCAGCCACACTTCACCGCTGGGACCGGCCTGCTTGGCAAAGGCCTTGGCCAGGTCGCCGGTCCCGCCGGCGATATCCAGCACCTTGAAACCGGGGCGAATGCCGGCCTGCGCAATCGTAAAAGTTTTCCACACGCGATGCAGACCGGCCGACATGAGATCGTTCATCACGTCATATTTGCCGGCAACGGAATGAAAGACTTCTGCCACCTTCTGGACTTTGGCTTCTTCCGGTACGGTTTGATAACCGAAATGGGTGGTCTTGGTCATGACCTTATATCCTCGGCAAGGTTTATTTTATTTTGAGCACACGCGGAGCATCCGGCAGAGCTTGAGCAAAAATCCGACTCAACACGTGACTCCGCATACAGGCGTTACGGCTAGAGCGATCGACAACGGCAATTTTATCGTCACTTCAATGGCCGCAACCATGACCGCCTTTGGCGGCGGGTGCCATCGGCGCATCGCGTCCGCTTTCGCGGGTGTGGCCGGCCTCTTCCAGCTGCATGAGATAACTTTCCCACAATTGAGCCTGGTTTTCACCCAGCCAGTACAGATACTCCCAGGTGAACAAGCCGGTATCGTGCCCGTCGGAGAATATCGGCCGGATTGCGTAATTGCCGACCGGCTCGATATCGCCGACATCGACATTGCGTTTGCCGGTTTGCAGGATTTCCTGACCCGGGCCATGTCCGCGCACTTCTGCGGACGGAGAATACACTCGCATTAATTCAAAGGGCAAGGAAAACCGCGCGCCATTATCGAACGCGACTTCCAGTGCGCGCGACTGCTTGTGAACAGTCAGCTCGGTAGGAATAGCAGGAACGGAAGAAGTAGAAGCCATGATTTTGCCTGTCACAATTATTCAAAGAGGATTAAGCGCGAGACATTAAGCACGAGCAGCCGCCAACTGCGCCATCGCAGCGCTCACGGCCTGACGCAAAGCGGGAAGTTTTGCGAATCTTTCTTGCAGCCCGCTCGCCTCGGCTGCGCGCTGCGCCTGCGCCCAGACCGGCGCCGGAAAGTGCGCATCGTCGCGATAGCGCGGGATTACATGCCAGTGCAGATGTGGCACCACATTGCCCAGGCTGGCGACATTGATCTTGTCGGGCTGCATGATTACCCGCACTGCCGATTCCAGCAGCCATACTGCCTGCATCAGGTAGTCGCGCTCGCTGGCAGAAAGATCCGTCATTTCCTGTACATGCGCAGTCCAGATAATGCGGCAAAAGCCGGGATACTGCGCATCATCGGCCAGCACGACACGCAGCCGGTCATTGCGCCACAGGATTTCGCCGCCGTCCTGCAGGCAAAGCTCACAATTTCCGCAATCTGCGCTCATAGCATTGGCACTCATCGCTTACACCAGCACCCGCTCTATGCCGCCGTTATTGGCGCGTTCCACGTAATCGACCAGCCAGTTTTCACCCAGCAGGTGGTGCGCCATTTCAACCACGATGTAATCCGCCTCCGTGCTGCTGTCATCGTTATAACGACTCAAGCCCTGCAAACAGGCCGGGCAGGAGGTCAGCACTTTCACATCGCCGGCAAACCCGTCGGCCCGCAACTTGTCCGCACCTCTGGTCATTTCCTGCTCCTTGCGGAAGCGGATCTGCGTCGAGATGTCGGGGCGGGAAGCAGCCAGCGTGCCGGCTTCGCCGCAGCAGCGGTCATTTTTCTCGACCTGCTGGCCGTCGGCTGTCGTGATCAGCGCGTTTACCGTTTTCAACGGATCCTGCAGTTTCATCGGCGTATGGCAGGGATCGTGGTACATGTAGCGCGTACCGGTCACGCCTTCCAGCTTCACGCCCTTCTCCAGCAAGTATTCGTGGATGTCGATGATGCGGCAACCGGGGAATATCTTTTCGAAATCGTATCCCTGGATCTGGTCATAACAAGTGCCGCAGGACACCACCACGGTCTTGATATCGAGGTAGTTCAGCGTCGTCGCCATGCGATGAAACAGCACGCGATTGTCGGTGATGATTTTCTCGGCCTTGTCAAAGTTGCCGGCGCTGCGTTGCGGATAACCGCAGCACAGATAGCCCGGTGGCAGCACCGTTTGCACGCCGACATTCCATAGCATCGCCTGCGTGGCCAGCCCAACTTGCGAGAACAGACGCTCGGAACCGCAGCCCGGGAAGTAGAACACGGCCTCGGTATCGGCAGTGGTTTTCCTCGGATCGCGAATGATGGGCACGATCTTGTCGTCTTCAATATCCAGCAAGGCGCGTGCGGTTTTCTTCGGCAGGTTGCCCGGCATCTTCTTGTTGACGAAGTGGATCACCTGCTCCTTGATCGGCGGCTTGCCATGTGTGGACGGCGGCGCCTTGGTCTGCTGCTTGGCGAATTTCTTCAGCAGCTCATTGCCCATGCGCTGCGCCTTGTAGGCAAAACCGGTCATCACCTTGCGCGTGGCATTAATCGTCGCCGGATCGGTCGCATTCAGGAAGAACATCGCACCGGCGGTGCCGGGATTGAAGGATTTCTTGCCCATCTTGCGCAAGAGATTCCTCATGTTCATCGACACGTCGCCGAAGTCGATATCGACCGGGCAAGGCGTCACGCACTTGTGGCAGACGGTGCAATGATCGGCCACATCTTCAAATTCTTCCCAATGCTTGATCGATATGCCACGACGGGTCTGCTCTTCATACAGGAAGGCTTCGATCAGCAAGGAGGTGGCGAGAATCTTGTTGCGCGGCGAATAAAGCAGGTTGGCGCGCGGCACATGGGTCGCACACACCGGTTTGCACTTGCCGCAGCGCAGGCAATCCTTGACGCTGCTGGCAATCGCGCCAATATCGCTTTGCTGCATGATCAGCGACTCATGCCCCATCAGCCCGAACGAAGGCGTGTAGGCATTGCGCAGGTCGGCCGGCATGCCCGGCATGTTCATCAGCTTGCCCTTGTTAAAGCGCCCTTCCGGATCGATCCGCTGCTTGTAGGCGCGGAAATCGCTCAACTCATCGTCAGTCAGAAATTCCAGCTTGGTGATGCCGATGCCGTGTTCGCCAGAAATCACGCCATTGAGCGAACGCGCCAAGGCCATGATGCGCGCCACCGCTGCATGCGCATCCTGCAGCATCTGGTAGTGATCGGAGTTGACCGGGATATTGGTATGCACGTTGCCGTCGCCAGCATGCATGTGCAAGGCCACGAACACGCGGCCGCGCAGCACACGCTTGTGGATCGCAGTGCATTCTTCCAGGATCAGGCGGAAGGCCGCGCCATTGAAGATCTGACGCAAGGATGCGCGCAACTCGATTTTCCACGAAATGCGAATGGTGCGGTCCTGCAGCAAGTGGAACAGCGTTGCCTCGGGCTGTACCGTCAATCTTTCATCGAAGGTCGCGGCCAGTTCGCTCAGCCCCAGATGCAGCAATTCATCTCTGGCATCGCGCAGCGGCGTATCGAGATGACTCAGCAGATAAGACCAGCGCGCGCGCACTTCCTGCAGCAACTGATGGGTTTGCTGCACGCGATCTTCCAGCAACTCTTCCGCGGGAATCTTGTTGCCTTCCGCATCGTCGCTCTTGCCCAGCGGCAGGTGCTCCTTGCCGAAGAAATCGTCCAGTTCATCGATCAGCTGCAGCTTGTTTTTGATCGACAGCTCGATATTGATGCGCTCTATGCCTTCCGTGTACTCGCCCATGCGATCCAGCGGAATCACCACGTCTTCATTGATCTTGAACGCATTGGTGTGCTTGGCGATAGCCGCAGTGCGGGCGCGGTCCAGCCAGAATTTCTTGCGCGCTTCCGGGCTGACCGCCACAAAGCCTTCGCCAACGCGAGTATTGGCCATGCGGATCACTTCGGAAGCCGCCTGCGCCACTGCATTCTCGTCATCGCCGACGATATCGCCGATCAGCACGATCTTCGGCAGCACACCGCGCTTGGACTTGGTCGCATAACCGACCGCGCGCAGATAGCGTTCATCCAGGTGTTCCAGGCCGGCCAGCGTGGCGCCACCTTTTTTTGTTTCCGCTTCGAGGTAAGACTTGATCTCCACGATGGAAGGAATCGCGTCACGCGCCTGACCGAAGAACTCCAGGCAAACGGTACGCGTGTGCTTGGGCATGCGATGCAGAATCCAGCGCGCCGACGTGATCAAGCCATCGCAGCCTTCCTTTTGCACGCCGGGCAGTCCCGACAAAAACTTGTCGGTCACATCCTTGCCCAGGCCTTCCTTGCGGAATTTCGAGCCCTCGATTTCCAGCATCTCGGTCTTGAACGGCGGATTGCGCCGTCCCTTTTCGCCCGGGCGGCTCCACTCCAGTTTGAACTTGGCGACCGGCGCATCGTGGATCTTGCCCAGGTTGTGCTCCAACCGCGTGACGTCCAGCCAGTTGCCTTCCGGGTCGACCATGCGCCAGGAAGCGAGATTGTCCAGCGCCGTGCCCCATAGCACGGCTTTCTTGCCGCCGGCATTCATCGCGATATTGCCGCCTATGCAGGACGCTTCGGCGGAAGTCGGATCGACCGCGAACACGAAACCGGCCTTTTCCGCCGCATCGGCCACGCGCTTGGTGACTACGCCGGCGCCGCTGTAGATAGTCGCGTATTCGCGGTCTACGCCAGGCAACTGGCGCATTTCAACCGCGCCCAACTGTTCCAGCTTTTCGGTATTGATCACCGCCGACAAGGGCGTCAGCGGAATCGCGCCGCCGGTGTAACCGGTGCCACCTCCGCGCGGAATGATGGTCAGCCCCAGGTCGATACAGCCGCGCACCAGCCCGGCCATCTCTTCCTCGGTATCGGGCATGAGCACGACAAACGGATACTCAACGCGCCAGTCAGTCGCATCGGTCACGTGCGACACGCGCGACATGCCGTCGAACTTGATGTTGTCGCGCGTCGTATAACGCCCCAGCACGCGCTGGGCGCGCTTGCGCAAATCCGCCATGTGACTGAAGTGCAATGCAAAATCGGCCACTGCCTTGCGCGCGGCTTCCAGCAGCGTCTCCACGCTGGCGCTGCGCGCATGTGCATCGTCGCTGTCGCCTTCCGCCAGCTCGGTGCTGACGCGGCGCTTGTCGATCTCGGCCAGCCGATGATGCAGTGCATCGATCAGGGCCTGGCGGCGCTTGGGATTGTCCAGCAGGTCATCCTGCAGGTAGGGATTGCGCTGCACGACCCAGATATCGCCCAATACCTCATACAGCATGCGCGCGGACCGGCCGGTCTGGCGTGCGCTGCGCAACTGATCGAGCAAGGCCCACGCATCCTCTCCCAGCAGGCGGATCACGATCTCGCGGTCGGAAAAGGAGGTGTAGTTGTAGGGAATCTCCCGCAGGCGCGCTGTTGCCTCACCGATGGGCGTTTCAGACACGAGTGCTTGGAGTTGGGCGGGTGCGTTCATGAGAGGCGGAAGGGACTGCGGCAAAGGGGCATTTTATCTTAATGCGGCAGTGACAGCAGGCGAGGCGCTGGTTTCGCTCCGATCTGTTTGGTGCTTGATTGACAAAATCGCCAGCTTCCCGCCCTGCCCGGGATGAAAAGAAAATCTACAGCCAGGTACGCAACTGCTCCCAGAAGCTGTCGGGCACATAGAGCAAGGCGGAGGTCATCACCACGTAGCGCAGGAATTTTCCTATTGCCATATAGGCCATGCAGGGCCAGAAAGGCAGCTTGAGCCAACCGGCCACTGTACACAGCGGATCGCCGATCACCGGCAGCCAAGTCACCAGCATGGTCTTGGGACCGAAACGCTGCAGCCAGCCGAACCAGCGCGTCTCGCGCTCCTTCGCGAAGGCCTGCTTGGCGCCGTATCCGAGCCAGTAGTTGATCGCGCCGCCCAGCGTATTGCCCAGAGTGGCAATCGCAATCACCGTCCAGAAAGCGCCTCCCTCGGTCTTGATGACGGCGAACACGGCCGGCTCCGAGCCCATGGGCAGCAAGGTCGCCGATATCAGGCTGATCAGGAATACCGAAGAGAGGCCCACTTCCGGCACGGCCAGCATGGACAGCAACCAGTTGACTGAAGATTCGATCATTCGGGAAAAGAAGCGGTTAAGGCCGGGCTTGCCGACGCAGCCGCTGGCAGGATACGTAGCCGGATAGTCAAAAAAATGCCGGCGTCATGCCAGCCCCTCAAAAACCGTCCATTATAATGGCCCGCTATCTACCCCGCGTGGAGCGGGACCATTATGCTCAAACACCTTATGACGACTGACTATCTTAAAAAAATTCTCACCGCCCGCGTCTACGAAGTCGCAGACGAATCGCCGCTGGAACTCGCCCCCCTCTTGTCAGAACGTCTGGGCAACCGAATTCATTTCAAGCGTGAAGATGTGCAGAGCGTATTCAGTTTCAAATTGCGCGGCGCCTACAACAAGATGGCGAACCTGACGCCGGCCCAGCTTAAGCATGGCGTGATCTGCGCGTCGGCCGGCAATCATGCGCAAGGCGTGGCACTGGCGGCTTCGCGGCTGGGCTGCCGCGCCGTGATCGTGATGCCGACCACCACGCCGCCGGTAAAAATCGAGGCGGTCAAGGCGCGCGGCGGCGAAGTGGAGCTGTTCGGCGATTCCTTCACCGACGCCTATCAGCATGCAATCAAGCTGGAGAAAAAGCACAAGCTGACTTTCGTGCATCCCTTCGACGACCCGGACGTGATCGCCGGCCAGGGCACCATAGGCATGGAAATCCTGCGCCAATTGTCCGAGCCCATCCATGCGATTTTTGTCGCCATCGGCGGCGGCGGCCTGATTGCGGGCGTGGGCGCTTACGTCAAGGCGGTGCGTCCCGACATCAAGATCATCGGCGTGCAAACCACTGACTCCGACGCCATGGCCAAGAGCCTGGCGGCGGGCCGCCGCATCACCTTGCCGGATGTCGGCCTGTTCTCGGACGGCACCGCGGTAAAACTGGTGGGCGAAGAGACCTTCCGCCTCGCCAGGCAAGTGGTGGATGAAATCATCCTGGTGGATACCGACGCGGTGTGCGCCGCGATCAAGGATGTATTCCAGGACACGCGCTCCATCCTGGAGCCGGCCGGTGCGCTGGCCATTGCCGGCGCCAAGGCTTATGTGGAAAGAGAAAAGCAGTCGAAAACGCCGTTGCGCAATCAGAACCTGGTGGCGATTGCCTGCGGCGCGAACATGAATTTCGACCGCCTGCGCTTCGTCGCGGAGCGCGCAGACGTGGGCGAGGCGCGCGAAGCCGTGTTCGCCGTCACGATTCCCGAAGAGCGCGGCAGCTTCCGCCGTTTCTGCGAACTGGTCGGATCGCGCAGCGTCACCGAGTTCAACTATCGCATCAGCGATGAAAGCCAGGCTCACGTGTTCGTGGGCGTACAGATCCAGGATCGCGACGAACCGGCCAAGCTGGTCAAACTGCTCAAGAAGCATGGCTTCACTGCCCTGGACCTGACGCATGACGAACTGGCCAAGCTGCACATCCGCCATCTGGTCGGCGGCAAGAGCACCCTGGCGCAGAACGAATTGCTGTACCGCTTTGAATTCCCCGAGCGTCCCGGCGCATTGATGCGTTTCCTGAACAGCATGTCGCCGAACTGGAATATCAGCCTGTTCCATTACCGCAATCAAGGCGGCGACGTGGGACGCACGCTGGTGGGCTTGCAAGTGCCGAAGAAAGAAATGAAGGATTTCCGCGCCTTCCTGGCGACGCTGGGTTACCGCCACTGGGATGAAAGCGAAAATCCCGTCTACAAGCTGTTCCTGTAATACAGTCTCACTCCAAGTCTGGCACAATGCGCTTTTTGCGCTTTTTGCGCATTGCGCCATGACTGCCTCCCATACGCCGGACCAATCGCCCCTGGGCAAACCGGCAACTTATCAAAGCCATTACGATCCTTCCCTGCTCTTTTCCATTGCGCGCCAGACCAAGCGCGATGAACTGGGCGTGGGCGGGACCCTGCCTTTTTTCGGTATCGATATCTGGAATGCCTACGAAGTGTCGTGGCTGAACCTGCGCGGCAAACCGCAGATTGCCCTTGCCGCCGTTACCGTGCCGGCCGACTCGCCCCACATCGTCGAATCCAAGTCCTTCAAGCTTTATCTGAATTCGCTCAACCAGACGCGCCTGGCCGGCACTGAAGCCGTGCTGGACCTGCTACGGGCCGATCTGTCGGCGGCATTCGGATCGCCGGTGCAGATAAGGCTGATATCGCCGGATCAGTTCGGCACCTTGAAAATGAGCGAATTGGAAGGCTTGCTGCTGGATCGTCTGGATATCGAGGCCAATGAATATGACCGGCCGAATCCCGCCCTGCTCAGCGCCAGCCAGGAAGAAACGCCGGTAGAGGAAACCCTGCTTTCCCACTTGCTGAAATCCAATTGCCTGGTGACCGGGCAACCGGACTGGGGCAGCGTGCAAATTCGCTATGTCGGCGCGCCTATCGATCAGGAAGGCTTGCTGAAATATCTGATCAGCTTTCGCAATCACGACGAATTCCATGAGCAATGTGTGGAGCGCATCTTCATGGACATCTTGCGCCAGTGCAAACCTCAGAAGCTCTCCGTCTATGCGCGTTACACGCGTCGCGGCGGACTGGATATTAATCCCTGGCGCAGCAATTTCACGACGGGAAAACACCCTGCCAATCTGCGTAGCGCACGCCAGTAATTTCAAGGAAAAGCTTTTGCCTTTTGCTCAAGCTTTGCGATTTATTCAGGAAAGTGCCTTTCGCGGGGCAGCCTTCTGAAAAGAGGTCTATAATCCCCTCAAGAATTTTTTGTGCGTAGCGCCATGACTTATTTCGGTAAGATCCTTCCTCTTGAAAATGTCGCTCTCGGTTTGAATGTGTCGAGCAAGAAGCGCGCATTCGAGCAGGCGGGACTGATATTCGAGAACAACTGCGGTATCGCACGTTCGCTGGTCTCGGATAATCTTTTTGCGCGGGAGCGCCTGGGCTCGACCGGCCTGGGCCACGGTGTGGCAGTGCCGCATGGACGCGTCAAGGGTCTGAAAGCACCGGTTGCCGCTTTCGTGCGCCTGGAAGAAGCTATTCCCTTCGAATCTCCGGATGGCTTGCCCGTCAATCTGCTGGTCTTTCTTCTGATTCCGGATCACATGACCCAGCAGCATCTGGAAATCCTGTCCGAGATTGCGGAAATGTTTTCCGACGAAGAATTCCGGCAAGCGCTGCTTCATGACACCGATCCGCGCGCCGTGCATCAACGCATCGCCGGCTGGCAATCCAGCCTCCAAAACGTCATCTAATTCGTTTATGCTCTGAGACAAGTCCAACTTGTCTCAGATCGCCATGCCGCTCTCCCTCCCCCTTTCGATCCAGAAGCTCTACGAAGATAATCGCGACGTCCTGGCATTGGGATGGTTTGCAGGCTTTGCAGGAGGCAAGCGGCTGATTCTGGGCGATGCCGTGTCCGCCTCCGACCTGGTAGGTCACCTGAACCTGATTCACCCCGCTCGCATACAAGTCCTCGGACACCAGGAAGTCGATTACTGCCGCCGCCTGTCGGAGACGGCGCGTGTACAGCAAACCGATGAACTGGTTGCCGGCAAACCTCCGGCCTTCATCGTTGCCGAAGGACTGGAAACCCCTTCCTACCTGGTGGAGATTTGCGAGGAACACGACATTCCCTTGTTCTCCACTCCCCTGGCAGCGGCCGAGGTCATCGACTATCTGCGCTTTTATCTCTCCAAGCGCCTGGCACAGCACATCACCATGCATGGCGTCTTCATGGACGTTCTGGGCGTGGGCGTATTGATCACCGGCGAATCGGGACTAGGGAAAAGCGAGCTGGGACTGGAACTGATTTCGCGCAATCACGGATTGGTCGCCGACGATGCAGTGGAATTTTCTCGCATCGGTCCCGACTTCGTGGAAGGCCGCTGTCCGCCGCTGTTGCAAAACCTGCTGGAGGTACGCGGACTGGGGCTGCTCGACATCCGCACCATCTTCGGCGAAACGGCGGTGCGCCGCAAGATGAAGCTCAAGCTTATCGTGCACCTGGTGCGCCGCAGCACGCTCGAAGAAAATTATGATCGCCTGCCTTTGCATACCCAGACCCAGGATGTGCTGGGCCTGCCGATCCGGCAAGTCGTGATCCCCGTAGAGGCCGGCCGCAACCTCGCGGTTCTGCTGGAAGCCGCCGTTCGCAATACCATCCTGCAGATGCGCGGCATCGATACGCTCAAGGACTTCATGGAACGCCAGCAGCGCGCCATGGACGACGAATAACCCTCCGCTTCGCCACACTATCGCCTGCTGTTGCCGCAATTTATACCCGCTTGCGGTATCATCAATGTCATGCGAATCATACTGATTACCGGTATCTCCGGATCGGGCAAATCCGTGGCATTAACCGCCCTGGAGGATGCCGGTCATTTTTGCGTGGACAACCTGCCGCCCACTCTGCTGCGGGAACTGGTGGCCACCCGCATCAATGAAACCGACCAGGCACTGGCGGTCGCGGTCGATGCACGCAGCGCGGCATCGCTGACGGAACTGCCGGATGACATACGCTGGCTCAAGGAACAAGGGCATGACGTGAAAGTCCTGTTCCTGACTGCCAAAACCGAGTCCCTGGTCACGCGCTTTTCCGAAACCCGTCGCAGCCATCCCTTGTCGCATCGCGTCAATACCAGCCCCGAAAGCGGCCACCGCCTTACGCTGATGGAGTGCATACAGCAGGAACGCGAAATGCTGTCTGCCATTGAGGGGCTGGGAAATGTGATCGACACCTCGGGCCTAAATGCAAACAAATTACGCAACTGGATCAAGGAAATAGTCGGCACCGAACAATCGCCGCTGACCCTGCTGTTTGAATCCTTTGCCTTCAAGTTCGGCGTACCGCTGGATGCCGATCTGGTGTTCGATGTACGCGTGCTCCCCAATCCTTACTATGACTTGACGCTGCGTCCCATGAGCGGGCGCGACGCTCCAGTGCAGGAATTTCTCAAGGCGCAGCCGGAAGTGGAAGAATTGCTGGGCGACATAAGGGCCTTCATAGAGAAATGGCTGCCTTCCTATAGACGCGACAATCGCAGTTATCTGACCGTGGGCATAGGCTGCACCGGCGGGCAGCACCGTTCCGTCTATCTGGCCGAGCAACTGGCGCAGCATTTTCAGGCTTCCGCCCGGGTCGTCGTCAGGCACCGGGAACTGAACTGATTCCGGCGGCCAGTGGCATGCTTCTTGTTACCATCTCTGTTCATCGCTCGTTCCTGGCCGCGCCCGCCCTTACCTACGGAACCCGCTCACCATGCTGAATGATCCAGACTGGCTGCCGCTGTTTCCCCTGAAAGCCGTACTCTTCCCGCGCGGCGTGTTGCCGTTGCGGGTATTCGAAGCGCGCTATATCGACATGGTGCGCGACTGCATGAAATCCGGGCAGCCGTTCGGCGTGACACTGATCCGGTCGGGACAGGAAGTCGGCACAGCGGCCGAACCGGAAACCGTGGGCACCCTGGCGCACATCACCCACTGGGACATGCAGGAAGCCGGCGTACTGCTGCTGCGGACTCAGGGCGGACAGCGCTTTCGCATCCTGGAAACACGGGTATTGGCGGATCAGCGGCTGGAAGCGCAGATAGAACTGCTGCCGGCCGATGCCGACGGTGCGCTCGACGACATGCATGTGCAATGCGCGACCGCCCTGAAGTCGGTGACGGATGATGTGCTGGCGAAACTGCGCAGCCAGCACGGCGAAGAATTCGACAGCCCGTTTTCCGAGCCCATGTCTTTCGACAGTAGCAGCTGGGTGTCCAACCGCTGGTGCGAGCTGCTTCCCATTCCTCTGAAGGCACGCCAGAAATTACTGGAACTGGACGATGCCCGCATGCGCCTGAACATCGTTCATCAGTATCTGAAGCAGCACAAGATTGCCTGAGTCAGGTTGCTGGCGTCAGCAGATCGGGCGACAGCAGCAAGCGAGTCAGCAACTTCTTCACCGGCGCCGGCAAGGCCGACTGCGCCAGCCTCTCCACACCGACCCAGCAGTAAGGTGCTGACACGGTTTTCTTCGAAGCCTCCTTCACTTTCAGCAGATAGGGACTGACATGCAGCTTGTAGTGCGTGAAAGTGTGGGAGAAGTCATGCAGCTTGTCGGCGCTGTCCATATCGCCGAACGCCGCCAGGGCACGGCCGAGAGTCTGACGGATATCCGCGGCCTCATTGACTTCCTCAGTCATCAGGCGATTCAACTCCGGCAGCGATAACAATCCGCCCCATATCCCCTGCCCGGGACGCTGTTCGAGCAGCACCTGCCCCTCGTACACCACGATCAGCATGATCGTATGCTTTTCCGGCAGCGCCTTCGCCGGCTTGCGGGTGGGCAGGCTATCGGTACGGCCCGTCGCAAAGGCCACGCATCTCGCCTGCAACGGACATTGATTGCAGGATGGCTTGCTGCGCGTGCACACCGTTGCGCCCAGATCCATCAATCCTTGCGTGTACGCCTCCATGCCCTGCTCCGGCAACAGACTTTCGGCACGCTGCCACAGATCCAGTTCTACCGCACGGCTGCCGGGATAACCCTCTATGCCAAAGACGCGGCAAAACACGCGCTTCACATTGCCATCCAGGATGGCGGCACGCACGCCATGGGAAAAAGCCGCGATCGCCGCTGCCGTCGATCTTCCTATGCCGGGCAGATCGGCCAGCAGCGCGGGATCGGATGGAAACACGCCGCCATATTCATCGCGCACACGCTGCGCGCAACGATGCAGATTGCGCGCACGCGTGTAATACCCGAGCCCGCTCCAGTGCGCCATCACCTCTTCGACCGGCGCATCGGCGAGCGCGATCACATCGGGAAAGCTGGAAAGAAAACGCTGGTAATACGGAATGACGGTGGCAACCTGGGTTTGCTGCAGCATGATTTCCGACAACCAGATACGGTAAGGATCACGCGTTTGCTGCCAGGGCAAATGCTGGCGTCCATGCTGCCTTTGCCAATGGATGACGGTTTCGGAAAATTCACGATCTGCCGGCTCTGCCCCGGCCGGCACAGGTTCAACTACACGTTTCATCAGGCTGCCGCTTTGTACTGCGCAGGCTCCTTGCTCAAGGCATCCAGCAATTGTTTTTCCAGCAGCACGAGGCGATGGCGCTTTTCTTCGAGATCGTCCTGGGCGGCTTGCAGCGCGGCGATCCTTTCTTCCAGATCTTCAAACACCTCGCTCATGCGCTCCAGCGATTGCTTGCGTTTTTTCAGCTGATCCTTGTACTCGCGCACCTGGCCTTCCAGCGGCACCATGACGACTTTCAGCCAGCTTTCCATTTCCCGGTTCGCCAGCACAAAAGTCTTTTTAATGCCGGACATACCGGTTTCCACGAATCTCTGCATGACTTTTTTCTGCGACATGCGCAGCAATGACCAGGTGCCGAAATGCTTGCCGCACACGTCCTCTATCATCGCGAGGTCATTGCGGTAAGGTGCAAACGAAAACGCGGCAGGCGGCTTCAGGCTCAGGCCGTACTCGGTCGAAAATTTCTGGTAGGTCGCCCGCATCATGGCGACAATCTCTTCCGTTTTCTGCTCTGCCGTTCCCAGCCGCGCATGCAGGCGCTTGAAAAAACGGCTCATCGCGTCGCTCATTTCGGCGGAAAAAGCGCTGGCATCAATCTGCTTGTTCAGGGCATACACGTCATTCTTCAAGCCGCTCATCGCCAGGTCGTTAAACACTTCAGCTGACAGTCGCGACAGCACCGCGCGTGTGCCCTGCAGCGTTTGCAGGCTCTGGTCGAATTCCTTCTTTTCCAGCGCCAGCCGCTTGCTCATATGCACCACCATGCTGCGATTCTTGCCGCGCAGGCTTTTCAACTCCACCAACTGCTCGACGACATTGCGAATCCTGATGGCGAATAGCGCCTGCTTGGCGCTCACCATTTCTTCGATGTCCGGCGCCAGTTGCGCGGCAACGATGTCGCGCTTGGCGGGAATCAATTGATGAGACAGGGCACGCTCCAGCTCAGACAGGCGACTGCGTTCCAGCAGCGCGGCATCCCGCTGAATCTTGCCGACCAGTCCCTTCTGCGCCGACACCGGAAAGACGGACTCCAGCGGCACATCCAGCGTGTGCGCCACGCTTTCCTTTTGCCTGGCCACCTGCCGGTCTATCTCCTGCGGCGTACGCAGTTCATCCCACATGCTGTCGATCTTGTTCAACACGACCATGCGTCCCGGACCGGCACCGATATGCGAACGCCACACCTCGATATCGCTGCGGGTCACGCCGGTATCGGCCGCGAGTATGAACAGCACGGCATGCGCATGCGGAATCAGGTTCAGCGTCAGTTCCGGCTCGCTGCCCAGGGCGTTCAGGCCCGGCGTATCGATGATGACCAAGCCTTCCTTCAGCAAGGGATGCGGGAAATTGATGATGGCGTGGCGCCAGCGGGAAATTTCCACCATGCCGCGCGCATCCGGCGAATTGATGCCGTCCTGGCTGGTTTCGTCATACAGGCCGTAGCGCACAGCTTCTTCCACCGTGACTTTCTTGGTCAGACTGACCTGGCGGAATGCCTCCAGCATTTCGCGCGGCGAGTTCATCTTCAAGGGCAAGGTCGTCCATGCCTTGGGCCGGTCCCGGTATTCGCTGGTCGAATACGGTTCACCGCGGGTTTCTATGGGCAGCAGGCGTATGCAGGGCGGCGTCGTTTCTTCATACAGGAGTTCGGTCGGGCACATGGTGGTGCGTCCCGCCGACGAAGGCAGTACGCGCTCGCCATATTCGGAGAAAAAAATCGCATTGATCAGTTCCGATTTGCCGCGCGAGAACTCCGCCACAAACGCGACCGAAAGCGTATCGTGGGCCAGTTTCTCCAGCACGTCCCTCACCTTGTCGGTGGAGACTTCATCATCCAGTTGCAGGCTGCTTACGCCCGCATAATAACGACGCAAGGCATTTGCCACGCCCTGGCGCCATTGGCTGTAGCCCTGAAGCTGTTGAACTAGATAATCCACGGTCATCCTTCTTGCGATAGCTTTTCGCAGCGCGTGCGTGCCCGGTCACTTCTGACAATGGGCGCAATAAAAAGTCGATCTCTGTCCCTGCCGGATCTGCCTGACTGCGTTGCCGCACAGCCGGCAAGGCTCCTCGGCCCGGTCGTAGACAAAATAAGTTTGCTGAAAATAGCCTGCCCGACCGTCGGCACCCCGGAAATCGCGCAGCGTGCTTCCACCCTGCTCTATGGCGGCGGCCAGCGTCTCCCGTATCGCTTGCGCCAACTTTTCGTAACGCGCCAGGCTGATCCTGCCGGCCGGCGTGCTGGGATTGATGCCGGCCCTGAACAGGCTTTCCGAAGCATAGATATTACCAACGCCCACCACGATGTCGCCAGCCAGCAAGACCTGTTTGACCGCTGCCTTGCGGTTTCTGGTGCCCTGGTACAACAACCGCGCAGAAAAGGACGGTTCCAGCGGTTCCACGCCCAGCTTTCTCAGCAATATATGGTTATCCAGATCACCATCCTCGCCGGCATGCCACAGCACCGCGCCGAAACGGCGAGGGTCGGTCATGCGCAGCATTTCCTTTTCCATCAGCAGATCGACATGGTCATGCTTGCCGGGCGGCGTGGCAAGGGGCAATACGCGCAAATGACCCGACATGCCCAGGTGAATGATGAGCGTGCCATGATCGAAATGCAGCAGCAGGTATTTACCGCGACGTCCCGTCTTGCGGATGACGCACCCGGCCAGCGCATGCAAGTGTGTGTCAGGAAAAGGCCAGCGCAAGCCGCTGTGCCGCAACACCACGCCGGTGATGCTCCGCCCTTCCAGAAAAGGCGCTACGCCGCGGCGCGTTACTTCGACTTCAGGCAATTCAGGCATACAAAACAGGAGGAAAGAGACTAAGCCTGCACCGCGCACTTACCGTTGCGCGCGGCGAAATCAGGACGAGGACCATTGATGCAAGCTTGTCCATATCGGGTGCAGGCAAAGACGGTTGGGCGTACAATCAGCCTAGCATTTTTCGCCAGGACATCCTTTGAAAAAATTTCTTGCTATTGTAACTGCGTCTGCCGTCATGACGGGCTGCGCAGGCATGCCTTTCCACACCATGTCGATGGCACAAGGAGCCACCCCGACAACCGCTCCTGCGCCGACTTCGCAGACTGAAAAAGACCCGGAAACGAGCAGCGACGATGCCGCGCTTGAAGCAGGATTGCCGCCTGCGGAACTGACGGGCGAGATTCTTTACAAATATCTGGTGGCAGAAGTCGCCGAACAGCGCGGACATTGGCAAACCGCGTACATCAGCATGCTGTCCGCGGCCCAGCAGACCCGCGATCCGCGCATTGCCCGCCGCGCCGCCGAAATCGCCATGAATGCCAAGGAATTGGATGCGGCACTCAATGCGGTTCGACTCTGGCATGAGACCGCGCCCCATTCCGAAGAAGCGTCCCAGTTTCTGCTGACCCTGCTGGTGGCCGGCGGCCGCATCGAGGAAGCCTATCCGCTGCTGCAGGAGCGCTTGCAGCACGCCTCGCCATCCGTGCGCGCCATGCTGATTCTGCAGACGCACCGACTGCTTGGCCGCAGCGAAGACAAGCCGCGCGCCTTCCAGATGCTGGAAGAATTGCTGGCGCCTTACAAGAACATGCCCGAAGTGAACCTGGCCCTGGCGCAAGCGGCTTACACGGCGGGAGATACGACACGCGCCAACCAGGAAGCGAAAGCCGCGTTAGCAGCGAATCCTCGATCCGAGCTGGCGATACTTGTCCTCGCCCAGGTCACTCCCGACAAGCGCGAGGGAATGAATTTGCTGGGCCAGTTCCTGCAGCGCAATCCCAAGGCGCGCGAGGTGCGCCTGGCTTATGCGCGCCTGCTGGTGGAGGACAATCAATTCAACGAAGCGGAAAATCACTTCAAGATACTGCTGCAGGATCAGCCGAATGACCTGACCTCCCTGTATGCAATCGGCTTGCTGAATATGCAGATGCGCAACCTGGATGCAGCGGAACAGTATCTGAGCCAGTTCCTGGAAGTTCTGAGCGCATCGCCGAACGAGTTTCGGGATCCGACTCAGCCCTTGCTGATGCTGGCGCAGATCGCCGAAGAAAAAAATGATATTCCTGCCGCGCTCGCCTGGCTCGACCAGGTCGAAGCGCCGACGCCGGAAGCGGAACTTGAATTGCACTTCAAGCGCGCCCAGCTGCATGCGAAAGCCGGTCATCTGAAAGCCGCACTCAAAATGCTGGACGACCTGAAGGTCGAAGGAGAAGAGCGCCAGGTTCAGCTGGCAGTGGCGAAATCCCAGATACTGAAGGCGGCCAATCAGCCGCGCCAATCCCTGGCAGCGCTGCAAGATGCGCTGAAACGCTTTCCTGACAATACCGGACTGCTTTACGACTATGCGATGGCGGCTGAACCGTTGAAGCAGTTCAGCAACATGGAAAAAGCGCTGCGCAAGATCATCCGCCTCGCCCCCGAAAATCAGCACGCCTATAACGCGCTCGGTTATTCGCTGGCGGATCGCAATGTCCGCCTGAAGGAAGCGCACCAGTTGATCAGGCGCGCTTTCGAGCTGGCGCCGGAAGACCCGTTCATCATGGATAGCATGGGGTGGATAGAATTCCGGATGGGCCGGCTGGACGAAGCCGAGAAATTGCTGCGCCGGGCCTACGAATTGCGACCAGATGCTGAAATTGCAGCACATCTGGGCGAGGTTTTATGGGCCAGGGGACAGCGCGCAGACGCAAAAGAAATATGGCATGCCGCTACCCGCCAGGACCCTGCGAACGCCACGCTGAAAAAGACGCTGGCGCGCTTTCAGATAGCGCCGTAGGGAAGTTCTGCTTACGACAGCGCGTATTCCTTACGTTCGATGGCAACCCACAGGACAGTTCCAGCACTTCATGATGCCACCCTCTTTTCTTCGCCTGAATAATCGCCTGGGCAGTGCGCTAGTCCTGGCGCTGCCGCTTCTGCTGGGCGCCTGCGCCAGCGTGCCGGGCAGCATGCAAACCTCCCCTTCCGTGACGGATGCCCGTACCGCAAGAACCTATCACCAGGCGATAGAAATGGGCGGACGCCTGTCGGTACGCTATCAGCGCAACGGCAATGAAGAATCGCTGCATGGCAGCTTCGCCTGGGAGCAAACGCCCGGTCGGACTACGGTCACCCTTCTTTCTCCACTGGGCCAGACTCTGGCCATCATCGACATCACGCCGCTTAGTGCGACGCTGATGCAGCCGGGACAGCCGCCGCGCGTGGCGCAGGATGTGGACAGTTTGACTGCCGCTGCCCTGGGCTGGACCTTGCCGGTTTCAGGCTTGCAGCACTGGCTGCAGGGTTTCGTGATCGCGGCTTCCGGCAGCGAACCGCAGGCAATCCCAGCCGAAACAGCCGTCATCAATACGCCCGATGGCTGGCGCCTGCATTACGTGAGCTGGCAGCAGGATGAGCTCCTCTCTCCGCGCCGCCTCGACCTGGAACGCCATACGGCGCAGGCAGGCGAAGTCTCCCTGCGCATCGTGGTCGATCGCCGGCAAGTGCGCGATTAAAGAAAAAGAATTAAAGAAAACTGACTTACATGATCCGCCGACTGGAAAACTGCCCTGCCCCCGCCAAGCTCAACCTCTTCCTGCATGTGACAGGCAGGCGCCCCGATGGTTATCACCTGCTGCAATCGGTATTTCAACTGATCGACAAAGCCGACCTGCTGCACTTTGCAACGCGCGAGGACGAGCAAATCCTGCGCAGCACCGAGGTGGCCGGCGTACCGCAGGAATCCGATCTGATCATTCGCGCTGCGCACCTGCTGCGGGATGCAGCGCGCGCGAAGGGAATCGAGACGCCATGCGGCGCAACGATTGCCGTTGAAAAACGGCTGCCCATGGGCGGCGGACTGGGAGGCGGCTCTTCCGATGCCGCGACCACCCTGATGGTGCTGAATCATTTATGGGAAACGGGATTTTCACAAAGGGAATTGATGGCGCTCGGCCTGCAACTGGGTGCCGATGTGCCCTTTTTCCTGTTCGGCCAGAACGCCTTTGCCGAGGGTGTGGGCGAAGACTTGGCGGCGATCGATACGCCTGAATGCTGGTTCCTTGTGATCGAACCAGGCGTGCAAGTTCCGACCATGCGAATTTTTTCAGATCCTGAATTGACAAGGGACACTAAACCCGTCAGAATAACGGACTTTTCCAATGCATCAATCAGCAACGGAAAAAACGATTTGCAAGCAGTTGCGACACGGCTCTTCCCGCCCATTGCACACGCCATAGCATGGCTGGGCAAATACGGCGAAGCCAGGATGACAGGCTCAGGCGCCTGCGTGTTTTGCCCCTTCGAAAGGGAAGAACAGGCAGATGAAGTATTAAGCCAGATACCGCCATCATGGAAAGCCTGGAAGGCACGGTCGATGCGAAGACATCCACTCGCGCACTTGCTGGCATCGTAATCAAGAATTCGTTTGACGTTCGCGCGCTCCGCAAGGAGGCAGGAACGGAAAACAACCGATTGTGTAGGGGAATCGCCAAGCTGGTTAAGGCACTGGATTTTGATTCCAGCATGCGAAGGTTCGAATCCTTCTTCCCCTGCCATTTATTCAATAAGCCGAAAAACATGACCGCAAGCCGCCAAAGCATGACTGATGACCTTCAGTCCAGCATTGGCGGCTTTTCAAGCTTTTAACGATTGATTTAGGAACCCCATGGCACTCGAGAACCTCATGGTTTTTACCGGCAACGCAAATCCGGAACTGGCTGCCGGGGTGGTGAAGCAACTGGGCATCCCGCTGGGAAAAGCCGTTGTTTCCCGCTTCTCCGACGGAGAAGTGACGGTAGAAATCAATGAGAATGTCCGCGGCAAGGATGTCTTCGTGCTGCAGTCGACCTGTGCGCCGACGAATGACAACCTGATGGAAATCGTGCTGATGGTCGATGCGCTCAAGCGCTCTTCCGCCGGCCGCATTACCGCTGCCATCCCCTACTTCGGCTATGCCCGCCAGGATCGTCGTCCGCGCTCCGCGCGCGTGGCGATTTCGGCCAAGGTGGTCGCCAACATGCTGCAGGAAGCCGGCGTGGAACGCGTGCTGATCATGGACTTGCATGCCGACCAGATCCAGGGCTTCTTCGATATCCCCGTTGACAATATCTATGCCTCGCCGATACTGCTGAACGACCTGGTCGCGAAGAATTACGACGATCTGCTGGTGGTGTCGCCCGACGTCGGCGGCGTAGTGCGCGCCCGTGCGCTGGCCAAGCGCCTGGACTGCGACCTGGCCATCATCGACAAGCGTCGTCCCAAGGCCAACGTGTCGGAAGTGATGAACATCATCGGTGAAGTCGAGGGCCGCAATTGCGTGATCATGGATGACATGGTCGATACCGCAGGCACGCTGACCAAGGCTGCCGAAGTATTAAAAGAACGCGGCGCGAAGAAAGTGGTCGCCTACTGTACGCATCCGGTGCTGTCGGGCCCGGCAGTCGATCGCATTACCGACTCGCCGCTGGATGAACTGGTCGTGACGGACACCATCCCGCTGACGCAGAAAGCGCGCGCCTGCCCGAAAATCCGCCAACTGACTTGCGCCAGCCTGCTGGGTGAAACGATACGCCGCATCAGCAAGGGCGATTCAGTGATGTCGCTGTTTGCTGAATAAGCAATGATTTGATTACAGGATGGGGC
>JAFAGG010000091.1 GCA_023422955.1 Pseudomonadota bacterium
TGGTTTCCTGGTGCTGTCGGAGACCGCTGAATTCCTGTACAAGACCACCGATTACTACGCGCCCGAGCATGAGCGCTGCATCGTCTGGAACGATCCGACCCTCGACATCGCCTGGCCGATGATGGGCGCGCCGCTCCTGTCCGGCAAGGACCAGCAGGGCAAAACATTGAATGAGGCGGAGGTGTTTGCATGAAGATTCTTCTCACCGGAAAAAGCGGCCAGGTCGGTTATGAACTGGAGCGCAGCCTGCAAGGGCTGGGTGAAGTGATCGCGCTGGGACACGGGCAAATGGATTTGTCGGACTTGCGGCAGGTGCGTGATGTGATTCGTAGCGTGCGGCCCAATCTCATCGTCAATCCTGCGGCTTATACGGCCGTGGATCAGGCCGAAAGCGACATCGAACTGGCCATGTGCATCAATGGCGATGCGCCGGGCGTGATGGCGGAAGAAGCGAAAAAGCTGGGCGCGGCCATGATTCATTACTCCACCGATTATGTGTTCGATGGCAGCAAGGAATCTCCCTACACGGAAGACGATGCGCCCAGTCCCATCAATGCCTACGGCAAGACCAAGCTGGCCGGCGAGGAAGCGATCCGGGCTGCAGGCATTCCGCACCTGATTTTCCGCACCAGCTGGGTATACGGCATGCGCGGCAGGAATTTCCTGCTGACGGTGCTGCGGCTGGCGAGCGAACGGGATGAACTGCGCATCGTGGCGGATCAGTTCGGCGCGCCAACCTGGTCGCGCACGCTGGCCGACACCACTGCGCATATCGTGTCGCAGGCCAGGGCGGCAAAGGACAAGCAGCAATGGTGGACCGAGCATAGCGGTCTTTATCATCTGACAGCGCAGGGCAGCACCAGCTGGCATGGATTTACCGAGGCCATACTTTCCCATCCGGGAAGGCTGAAGAAGCCGGTCGTCACACCCATCACGACCGAAGAGTATCCGTTGCCGGCGCCCCGGCCCCGCAATTCCGTGCTGAATTGCGACAAACTGAAGCAGCATTTTTGCGATCTGCCGCACTGGGAAAGCGCGCTGGCCTTATGTCAGGGAGTGTGAAAGGAAATAGGCGCATAAATCTTGCCGCGGCGCAAAGCGCGAGAGTCCGCTTAGGCGATCTAATAGAGCTCTTTTGCGCTCCAGGCTGACAACGCAAGATAAAACAGATAAACAGCAGCGCACCCGCTCAGCCTATTCATTCCTCTATCAGTAAAGAACCATGATTTCCTTATCCAAATCCATTTTCAAGGCATACGACATTCGCGGCATCATCGGCAAGACGCTGGATGCAGAGGTCGCCACCAAGATCGGCCAGGCTTTCGGTACTGCCGCACGCAACAAGGGTGAAAAGACGGTCGTGATCGGCCGCGACGGCCGCCTGTCCGGTCCCGAACTGTCCGCTGCGCTGGCGCGCGGCCTGCAATCGGCCGGTGTGGATGTGATCGATGTCGGCATGGTGGCAACGCCGGTGCTGTACTTCGCCACCGCTACCTTGGATGCGCGTTCCGGCATCATGGTCACCGGCAGCCACAATCCGCCGGACTACAACGGCTTCAAGATGGTGCTGGCTGGTGAAGCGATTTACGGCGACACCATACAGGGCCTGTACAACGCGATCGAAGCCGGCCATCTCGCGCAAGGTGAAGGCAGTTATCGCACGCATGATATCCGCCAGGCTTACCTGGACCGCATTACTTCCGATGTGAAAATTTCGCGCCCGATGAAGATCGCCGTCGATTGCGGCAATGGCGTGGCCGGCGCTTTCGCGGGCGACCTGTTCCGCGCGATGGGCTGCGAAGTCATTGAACTGTTCTGCGATGTCGATGGCAATTTCCCCAATCATCATCCCGACCCGGCGCACCTGGAAAACCTGCAGGACCTGATCAAGTGCCTGCAGGAGACCGATGCTGAACTGGGCCTGGCTTTCGACGGCGACGGCGACCGTCTGGGCGTGGTGACCAAGGATGGACAAGTCATTTTCCCCGACCGCCAGCTGATGCTGTTCGTCGAAGACGTGCTGACCCGCCATCCCGGCCAATCGATTCTGTACGACGTGAAATGCACGCGCCACCTGGCGCCGTGGATTGCCGAGCGCGGTGGCAAGCCCTTGATGTGGAAGACCGGTCACTCGCTGGTCAAGGCCAAGATGCGCGAAGTCGGCGCGCCGATAGGCGGCGAGATGAGCGGCCATATCTTCTTCAAGGATCGCTGGTATGGCTTCGACGATGGCCTGTATGCGGGCGCGCGCCTGCTGGAGCTGATGAGCCGCGAGCAGGATCCATCGGCCGTGCTGAACGCCTTGCCGCAATCGACCAGCACTCCCGAACTGCAACTGCAGCTCACCGAAGGCGAGAACTTCACGCTGATCGAAAAGATGCAGAAGGAAGCGAAGTTCCCCGGCGCGGATCAGGTGATTACCATCGACGGCCTGCGCGTCGAATACCCGGATGGTTTCGGCCTGGCGCGTTCATCCAATACCACGCCGGTCATCGTGATGCGCTTTGAAGCGGAATCCCAGCAAGCACTGGCGCGCATACAAAGCGAGTTCTCGCGCGTGATCAAGGCCGCCAAGCCGGATGCGGCCTTGCCGTTCTGATGCGTCATTGATGAACTTGAAAGGGCAGGTGCTTCCTGCCCTTTTTTTATTTGCAAGTCATTGCAAGTCAGGCTAGCCGGCCTGCGGTCAAACCCGGCATAATGCGCGGCATGATCTTGTCCTTCTCTTCTTTCTCCATCCCGGCAAACCGCGGCATTGATGGCAGGAGTCCATGCCTGTGAGCCGCCGGTTGTATTCCCTCGCGTGGTGGCTGGCTTTGCCGCTGGTGCTGGCACGCCTGTGGTGGCGCGGCCGCAAGGAACCGGGTTATCGCCGCCACATCAGTGAGCGCCTCGGATTCTCTGGTCCTATCAAGCCACCCACCGGTCCGGTGATCTGGGTGCATGCGGTGTCGGTCGGTGAAACGCGGGCAGCCGAGCCATTGGTCGATGCGCTGCTGGCGGCCTATCCCGATCACACGCTGCTGATCACGCACATGACCGCGACCGGCCGCGAAACCGGGCAGGCGCTGTTTTCCAAACATGGCGATCGTTTCCGGCAGGCTTTTCTGCCTTACGATCTCGGCCCTTTCCTTGCGCGCTTTCTGAAAGCCTATTCGCCGCGCCTCTGCATCCTGATGGAAACCGAGGTCTGGCCCAATTTGATTGCGCAATGTCGCGCGCATCAGGTGCCGGTAGTTTTGCTGAATGCGCGCCTGTCTGCGAAGTCCGCTGCCAAGGCGCAGCGTTTTGCCGGGCTGATGCAGGAAGCCGCTGCCGGCATTGCGCTGGCAGCAGCGCAGACCGACGCCGATGCGCAGCGCTTGCAACAGGTGGGCGTGCCGCGCGTGGAAGTCACCGGCAGCATCAAGTTCGATGTGGTGCCGCCTGCCGAGAAAATACAACTTGGACTGCAATGGCGAAAACAGTTCGGCGAGCGGCCGGTGCTGCTGTGCGCGAGTACCCGCGAAGGCGAAGAAGCGCTGGTACTCGATGCGCTGAAAGACACGGATCTTCAAGACACGCTGTTGCTCATCGTGCCGCGTCATCCGCAGCGCTTCGATGAAGTCGCGCAGATGGTCAGTGTACGTGGCCTGTCGCTGTTGCGTCGCTCCGCGTTATCCGATAAAGAGCCGCTTGCTGCTGATGTGCAGGTTGTGCTGGGTAACTCCATGGGAGAAATGTTCGCCTATTACGCCGCCTGCGATCTCGCCTATATCGGCGGCAGCTTGCTGCCGCTGGGCGGGCAAAACCTGATCGAAGCCTGCGCGCTGGGCAAGCCGGTGCTGGTCGGGCCGCATACGTTCAATTTTGCGCTGGCGACTGAAGAGGCGATACATGCCGGCGCAGCAAGCCGCGTTGCCGATGCGAAGAGCATGCTGCACGAAGCCTTGCGCTTGATTGGTGATAAGGAGGAAAGATTGGCCAGGTCAGCCAAGGCATCGACTTATGCACAGCAGCATCGCGGCGCTACCTCGCGCACTTTGGAGTTGCTCAAGGAAATGCTGGGGCGCGCTTGAAGTGGTTGTGCGTGCTGCGAGAAAGCCCGGGCCACCCCACGATTGCAGGCTCGTCCGCAGTTGCCACGCATGACCTTTCCCCCTACACTGCAGCGACTTATTCAATCAATCGGTATTTCTTAAATATCCTGGGATGCAAGCATGGCGCAAAATGATGAGAAGTTTTTTGAAAGGGCGGATGCGCATATCCGTCTGTCCAACGACCAACTAAGCGAATCCAACCGCAGCGAAGTCAGCGCTTCCATGCTGTTTGCCACCTCGCGCTTCAATGCCTGGCTGATTGCCGGCGGTGCCAAATCCGGACAGGAAATGAGTGAAACACGTGATGACATGATCAAGTATTTCACCGAACAGTATCGCCTGATGCTGGAAGAAAATATCAACGACTACATCAGTAATTACGATAGCTACATGCAGGCAAACAACGACAAGCCGTAAGCTCACTCAATATAAAAAGGCCCGCCTTCGGAAGAAGTGCGGGCCTTTTTATTTACGGCTGAAGCAGGCGAAGGGGAGGAGCTCCGCCTTCGCCATGTATCAATGCGTTTCAGCTTTTTCTTTTTCCTTCGCCTTGGCCGGCACCTGGCTGAGGAAGCGCTGGGCGCTGTCGTCCAGTTCATCCATCCACGCCGTGTGGTGCATGCTCGCCAGCGTGCCGGTGACTACCGACTTGAAGCGGCGATCGCGGTAGGTAAGGATGTTTTCCTGCTTGTCGCGCAGCCATTGCTTGAGCAGTTCGGCGACTTCCTCGGCCTTGAAGCCCGGATAGTCGGTGCGCTGCATCAGGTCGCGCACATAGGCGGTCTGAAAGTCTACGGCGCCGCAAGCATCGGTTATCGCATCTTCGCGCGTGCCCCAGGCATTGATGTCGGCCTTGCGTGCTGCGGCATCCGGCAACTGTATGCGGCCCAGCATGACGTCGCGGGTGAACCAGGCCTGCGCGTCGAACATGTTGAAGGTGTAGTACTGGTCCTGCATGCCGAGATAGAACAGTCGCGGCTGCGCCTGCCACACCACGCCCTTGTAAAGTCCGCGCGGATACAGTCGGTTATGAGAGCGCAGGCGCAATTCGGTCGGCAGGAAAGGGTACTTGTGCTGATAACCGGTGCACAGCACCACGGCATCGAAACGCTTGGTCGAACCATCCTCGAAATGGGCGGTGTCGCCGTCAAAGCGTTTCACCAGCGGCACCTCCGACATGCCCTTGGGCCACTTGAAGCCCAGCGGCGCGGAGCGGTAGCTGATCGTCACGGAACGCGCGCCATGCTTGTAGCACTGCACGCCTATGTCTTCGGCGGAATAGCTGCCGCCCACCAGCAGCAGATCCTTGCCCTTGAACTGGTCGGCGCCGCGGAAATCATGCGCATGCATGGCCGCGCCAGGGAAGCTGTCCAGGCCTTCGATGTAAGGCACATTCGGCGTGGAGAAGTGGCCGGTCGCAACCACCAGGTAGTCGAAGGTTTCGCTATAGGTCTGGCAGGATTTCAGATCTTCCACCGTGACCGTGAAGGTTTGCGAGGTTTCATCAAACGTCACCCAGCGGGCCACGGTATCGAAGCGGATGTACTGGCGCAGGTCGTTGCGCTTCATGCGTCCCTGGATATAGTCGAACAGCACGGCGCGCGGCGGGTAGGAAGGAATGGCGCGGCCGAAATGCTCGTCGAAGGAGTAATCGGCAAATTCCAGCGCTTCCTTGGGACCGTTGGACCACAGGTAGCGATACATGCTGCCATGCACCGGCTCGCCATGTTCATCCAGCCCGGTGCGCCAGGTGTAATTCCACAAACCGCCCCAGTTGGATTGTTTTTCGAAGCAGACCAGCGAAATATCGTCGGTGCTGTTGGCCATGACGGCTTCAAAGGCGCGTAACTGGGCAAGGCCGCTGGGACCCGCGCCGATAATTCCAATGCGTAAGCTCATGTTGACTCCTTGATGATGACTGGCAATGTGAATGCTTGCTCTCCAGTCAAGCGTTTCCAGACACGAATAGCCGACGGTCGGCAAGCTTTGCTGCATTAGCGGCTACGGCAGGAAGCAGGGACCAACTGCGCAGAAAAATCCGGAGATCGCCGGATGCGAATACAGCAGCCCCAAAAGGGGTGAGAAGGGGAGAGCAAGTCTCAGGTAATGCAAATGATTTCAACTGAAACGATTTGCATTAGACCATATTTGCTGATCTCAGGCAAATTTTGACGGTATGCCGACAGGGAATGGTCCTGTCGGCAACGCGTTTTTTGTTGGGAAAATCTGCTGTAAAAATAGGTGCCGCAGGGATGAGTGGCAGGTAGAAAACGAGGGCGGAACGGGGGTGACGTTTTGGTCGCGGCGAGGTTTTTGCCTCACCGAAAAGGCTTACTGCGTGGTTTTCGCGGGGTAATACAGCAGATCATTAATGTGGTGGATATCCACCTCGGTCAGTATGCCGGCAGCTGCTTTCAATCTCAGGCTGTTCAGCAGCGTTTCATAACGCGCGCGCGACAGATCGCGTCTTGCAATGAACAGTTGCTGCTGGGAGTTCAGCACATCGATATTGATGCGCACGCCGACCTGGTAGCCGAGTTGATTGGCCTCCAGCGCGGAGAGGCTGGAGGCTTCGGCTGCCTCCAGCGCCTTTATCTGGCTCAGGCCCGAATTGACGCTGAAGTAAGCTTCGCGGGCGGCCTGTGCGGCGGTGCGGCGGGCGTTGGTCAAATTGGCTCTTTCTCTCTCTTGTAAGGCAATGGCTTCATTAACTTTGCTATTGACATCAAAGCCGGAGAAAAGCGGGACATTCAATTGTAGGGTTATCGTATTTGAGGTTCCATTTGTGTTGGAAGGTGAGATGTTATCCCTGTCGGTTCGGCCACGTTCTGCAACCAAACCTAATGTGGGTGCATGGCCAGCGCGTTGCAGCCGTATGTCGCGACGCGTCATTTCCAGTGTCAGCTCCTGTGCCACGACAGCATAGTTGCTGGCTTGCGCCGTGGTGACCCAGGAATCGATCTGTTCCGGTTGCGGTCCGTGTAGATCGACATTGGTGCGCAGTTCGGCCAAGGTATCGACTGGGATAGCGGTGATCTGTTCCAATGCACTGCGCGCAATCGCCACGCTGTTTCTGGCGGCGAGTTCCTGCGCGATGATCAGGTCGTAACGCGCCTGGGCTTCATAAGTATCGGTGATGGTCGCAGTGCCGACTTCAAAGTTGCGCTTGGCAAAGGCCAGTTGTTCGCTGGTCGCTTCCTTTTCCGACAGGATGGAGGACAGCGTATCTTCCGCGATCAGCACATCGAAATAGGCTTGTGCAACGCGCAATATCAGATCTTGTTGTACTTGTGCGAATTGCGCAACGCTGACTTCGGTTTGCAGCTTACCTTTTTGATAGGTTTCCCAACTGCCAAGATTAAATAATGGTTGGGTTAATCTGAGCGAGTAGGAATTGCTGTAGCTATGATCGTCTCTTTGCTCAGTTTGTCTGCGGCTGCCGCTCAGGTTCATGGTCGGCAGCAAACCGGCACGGCCCTGGACCACTCGTTCCTCGCCGGCCGCCAGCGACGCCCGCGCACTGGCAATCACGGCATCATTAGCAAGTGCCTGCTGATATATCTGTATCAGGTCGGTGGCCTGCGCCTGCGAAAACAGTCCGGTAGTGGCCAGCAGCATCGCGAATACAGTCTTACGCATCCGGTTCTCCATCACAACTATGCTCTTAATACTTTGGCATGCCGGGATCGACTTGCCGCGCCCAGGCATCGATGCCGCCGCTCATGTTGGCGACCTGGGTAAAGCCGTTCTTTTCCAGGAAGGCGGCCACCGCCATGCTGCGCATGCCGTGATGGCAGATGCAGACGACGGGTGCATCCGGATCGAGATCGGTTTGCTGGGCCGGGACGGTCTGCATCGGCATCAGGCGCGAACCTGGAATATGGCAGATCTGATATTCGCCAGGTTCGCGTACATCCAGCAGGACCGGTGGCTCGCGCGACGGGTCGGCGAGCCAGTCGGCAACCTGTTGCGCGGTCATTTGTTGCATGCGGCCTTCCTCAGAACTTGAAGCGTTCTGGAATCTGCGCTTCACGCAGAGGAGTGACATGCGTATCGAACATGTTCACCGTTTCATAAGAAACGTCGGAAAGGCGGGTGATTTTCTGGGCAACCATGACGGGTGCTTCACCGACGATGACCAGCAGGCGGCCGCCGACCTTGATCTGCTGCAGGAAGGCGTCCGGCACAACAGGCAGCGAACCGGAAATGATGATCACATCATAAGGCGCGGCATTTTCTCCCGAACCCTGCCAGCCCAAGGCGCCATTGCCCAGCACGACATCGACATTCTTGATGTTGTAATTGGCCAGGTTTTTTTCAGCCATCGCCACCAGCGCCGGTTCGATTTCCACCGTAGTCACATGTTTGGCCTGGTGAGCCAGCAAGGCCGCCATATAGCCGGAACCGGTACCGATTTCCAGCACCCTGTCCGTCTTCTTGATTGCTGCTTCCTGCAGGATACGGGCTTCCATCTTGGGCGCCAGCATGTTGGCATCGCAAGGCAGCGGGATTTCGGTATCCATGAAAGCCAGGCTTTGGTAAGCAGCCGGCACGAAGGCTTCACGCTTGACCACCGTCAGCAGATCTAGAATGTCATGATCCAGCACGTTCCAGGTGCGGATCTGCTGTTCAATCATGTTATAGCGGGCTTGTTCCGTATTCATATTTCAAACATAAAAGAGTTGGATGAGCAGAAAGCGATTCTAGCAAACTGCAGTCAACTTTCGGCTTTATTTCCTATTTCTTGCCTATTTCTTGCCCTTTTTTCAGGCTTTTCACGCTAATCGTTTCTGCGAATCCGAAAAAATCCACTCTTGGACAAGCAGAGTGAGTAATGTAGCGGCTTTGTGTTGCGGGAGTGTGTCTCCGGGTTTTCATGCCTGCAACATAGCCGAAACAGTAGGGAAGTAAAATCGAGCCCGGATTTTTTGCGGGAGAAGCGGATGCCGGATAAGCGGATTTGTCAGGCGTCCTCAGGGCTTCTCTTTGCAAGAAGGCAGTTTATTTAGGAAAGGCATGGCTGGAATGGGTAAATGGAAAGCAGGAATGGCGGGCGGACTACTGCTGATCGTTGCAGTGGCAGCATTCTATTTCTGGCAGCAACGGGAAGTCGCGCCTCAGTACCGCACGGCCCTGATCGAAAAGGGCAGAGTGGTTGCCAGCGTTGCAGCGTCCGGCACGCTGAACCCGGTGGTGTCGGTGCAGGTGGGTTCGCAGGTATCGGGACAGCTGAAAGAAGTGCTGGTGGACTACAACAGCGAAGTCAAGCGTGGCCAGGTCATCGCCCGTCTGGATCCCCAGTCTTTTGAGCACCGGGTGCATCAGGCGCAGGCGGATCTGGATGCGGCGCGCGCGCAGTTGGCCATGCAGCGTGCTTCGGTGGGCGTGCAGCGCGCCCAGGTGGCTCAGGCGGAAGTCAATCTGGCAGAAGCCAAGCGTGGGCTGGATCGCAAGCAGGAACTGATGCAGAAAGGTTTTATTTCCGCTGCTGAGCGCGATACGGCGCAGGCAGTGTACGAGGCGCAGCGCGAGCAGTTGCGGGCAACGCAGGCACAACTGACCGTGGCTGAAGCCAGCACCGGCAATGCGCAGGCGGGCGTCAAGCAGCGTGAAGCCGCGCTGGCGCAGGCGCGCGTGGACCTGACACGTACCGTCATTACCGCGCCGCTCGACGGCGTGGTGGTCAAGCGCAGCGTGGAAGCCGGGCAGACCGTGGCAGCGAGCCTGCAGGCGCCGGAGCTTTTCATCATCGCGGAAAACCTGGCTGACATGCGGGTGGAAGTGGCGGTCGATGAGGCGGAAATCGGTCGTATCCAGCCGGGACAGAAAGCCAGTTTCACCGTGGATGCTTTTGCCGGGAAACGCTTCTTCGGTGAGGTCAAGCAGATTCGCAAGTCGGCACAAGCGGTATCCAACGTGGTGACTTACATGGTGGAAGTCAGTGCCCAGAATCTCGAACTCATCCTGCTGCCGGGCATGACGGCCAATGTACGCATCACGATTGATCAGCGCGACGAGGTGCTGAAGGTGCCTAACGCAGCCCTGCGTTTCCGGCCCGTCACGGCGGATGCTTCGCCCACGCCGGCGTCGCAGTCGCCGCGTCAGGATGGCGCAGGCGGAGAACGCCGTGGTGCTGGGCGCGAAGACGGCGCTCGCGGGCAGGCGCGCGATACGGTAGCACGCGGCCGCATTTACCTGATGGACGCCAAGGGGCAACTGGTCGAGCGCGATATCGAGCTGGGTTTGACGGATGGCATATCGACGGAAATTCGCGGCGAAGGCCTGGCAGAGGGGGCGCCGGTCGTGATCGGTACCGGTGTCGGCGCATCGGCAGTCGGAAGAGGCGCTCAGAACCGCCCGTCGATGCGGCTGTTCTGAGCGGAGAAAAGCATGCCGCTGATAGAAACTCATCGTCTCAGCAAGAGCTACAGCATGGAAGTCGGCGAAGTGCCGGTATTGCACGACATTTCCGTGTCCATCGAGGCCGGAGAGTTCGTGGCGATCATGGGGCCTTCCGGCTCCGGCAAGTCGACTTTCATGAACCTGCTGGGCTGCCTGGATGTGCCGAGTGCCGGCGACTATTTGCTGGCCGGCGAGAATGTCGCGCAGCTGGACCAGGACAAGCTGGCATCCATACGCAACCAGCGCATAGGTTTCGTGTTCCAGCAGTTCAACCTGCTGCCGCGCACCTCGGCGCTGGATAACGTGTCGTTGCCGCTGCTTTACACCGGCACGCCGGCCAACGAGCGCCGTGAGAAAGCCTTGCGGCGTTTGACTCAGGTGGGGCTGGCCGAGCGCGTAGGCCATCATCCTTCCCAACTGTCCGGCGGCCAGCAGCAGCGGGTTGCGATTGCGCGCGCGCTGGTGAATGATCCGGTGCTGATCCTGGCGGATGAACCGACCGGCGCGCTGGATACGCAGACCAGCTATGAAGTGATGGCCTTGCTGCAGGACCTGCACCAGCAGGGTATTACCATCGTGCTGGTCACGCATGAGCCGGATGTGGCCGCCTATGCGTCCCGCATCATCACCTTCCGCGATGGGCACATCGTGTCGGATGAGCTGAACTCCTCGCCCACGGTGAGGCCGGCAGAACAGGTGGCGACATGAATCTATGGGCAACTTTCCAGATCGCCTTGCATGCCTTGCGGCTGAACATGCTGCGCACCGGCCTGACCATGCTGGGCATCGTGATCGGCGTGGCGGCCGTCATCATCATGGTGGCGATAGGCGGCGGCGCGCAGGCGCGCATCGAAGACCAGATCAAGAGCCTGGGTTCCAATCTGATCCTGATCATGCCGGGCGCAACGTCGGCCGGCGGGGTGCGCATCGCGGCCGGTAGCGGCAACAACCTGACGGAAGACGATGCGACTGCGATAGGGCGCGAGATCAACGGCGTCCAGGCATCGGCGCCTACCTATCGCGGCAGCGGCCAGCTGATTGCCGGCGGCAGCAACTGGGCTTCCAGCGTGCAGGGCGTGACGCCGGAATTCTTCGAGGCGCGGGAATGGGCGCTGTACGACGGGCGCATTTTCGAGCCGGCGGAAATTACCACGTCGGCCAAGGTGGCCATCATCGGAGGCACGGTTGCCGAGCAGCTGTATGGCAGCATTGATGCAGTGGGGCAGATGCTGCGCATTAACAATGTGCCCTTCACCGTGGTCGGCGTGCTGAATTCCAAGGGTAATAACATCATGGGCCAGGACCAGGACGATATCGTGCTGGTGCCGGTGTCCACGGCGCGCAACCGGCTGTTCGGCAATCCTCAGGGCAAGTTGCGCCGTGTCAGCAGCATCACCGTGAAAGTGGTGGAAGGCATGAACATGGGGCAGGTCGAAGAGGATATTCGCGCCCTGATGCGTCAGCGTCAGCGCACCCAGCCCGGCCAGATGGAAAGCTTCACCGTGCGTAACCTGAGTGAAATGCTGGCCGCGCAGGAAGAAGCTTCCAAGGTCATGACAGGCTTGCTGGCTGCGGTGGCGTCGATTTCGCTGCTGGTCGGCGGCATCGGCATCATGAATATCATGCTGGTGTCAGTGACCGAGCGCACGCGCGAGATCGGCCTGCGCATGGCAGTCGGCGCGCGTCCCAATGACATCCTGACGCAATTCCTGGTCGAAGCGCTGACGCTCTCGCTGATCGGCGGCGCCATCGGGATCGCGATGGGTGCGATGGGGGCGTGGCTGGTGACAGCCGCTACCGGATTGCCGGCCGTTTTGTCGATGACGGCCATTCTGGTCGCCACGCTTTTTTCTGCCGCCATCGGGGTTTTCTTCGGCTGGTATCCGGCCCGCAAGGCGGCACGGATGCTGCCGATCCAGGCCTTGCGCTATGAGTAGAGAGCAATGCCGCGCCGGCTGCGGCGCGTGCTGCATTGCGCCTTCTATTTCCACGCCCATCCCCGGCATGCCCGACGGCAAGCCGGCAGGCATGCGTTGCGTGCAACTTGACCAGGAAAATCGCTGTCGTATTTTCGGCCAGCCTTCTCGTCCGGCTGTATGCGCCAGCCTGAAGCCCGAACCGGAAATGTGCGGCAGCACTCGTGAGCACGCTTTGCGTTATCTGCGCGAACTGGAGCAGCTGACTTCCGCCTGAACCGGGAGTCCGTAATTTCAGGAATTTCAGTAGTTATTAAGGAATTGAGGAGGAATGATGAAGCGCAAACTGAGAATGGGCCTGCTGCTGGCAGTTGCCTTGCTGGCCGGTGCCTGTGCCAGCCTGTTCGGCCAGCGCAATGTCGATGTGCCGCTGGCGCTGCTGCAGGAACATATGTCGAATCGCTTTCCCTTCAACAGCCGCTACCTGGAAATTTTCGACATTCACTTGAGCAATCCCAAGCTGTCGCTGCAACCGGATACCAACCGCGTCGTGACAAACATAGAAGCGCGGATCCTGCCTTCCTTTCTGAAGCAGCCCTGGACCGGCAACTTTACCGTGTCGGGCCGCCTGGCTGTCGATAACGAGCGGCGCGCGCTGGTGCTGGCTGAACCGCGCATCGAAAACCTCAACTTTGCCGGACTGGATAATCGTTATGGGCAGCAGGTGACGCGCATCGGCAGCCTGCTGGCTGAAGAAGTTTTGAGGAATCTCCCCCTCTATACTTTTACAGAAGATAAATTTCGGTATGCCGGCACAAGTTTCACGCCGACTAAAATTACCACGCGTAACAATGGACTCATGGTAACCTTTGAACCGGTAAAATAACGCTCTAGGTCGTCGCGAAAACCCGCGCGGCAGCGATGCCGGCGGGTTTTTTATTGCTTGTTGCATACCTCTTTTCATACATGGATTTAACTCTTGCCTTTAATGCCCTGATCATGGGCATTGTCGAAG
>JAFAGG010000123.1 GCA_023422955.1 Pseudomonadota bacterium
GCTCTTCAGGGGGAAGTCTAACGAGATGTTTCCCCTGGAAGATTACGCCCCCAAACTGAAAAATATCAAAAGACGGCCCAGGTAGCTGGCGATACTGTCAGGAAGCGAAAACAAGCTGCACCATCGATATCGCTGGTGCCAGCACTATCCTTTCAAGTATGAAAAATATTTTCAATCTGAAAACTTTACCGGCTATCAGCCTTCCTGAGCTTTCCAACAGCATGCGCCCTGACACTTGAATGGAGCCCCATGGAAAAACCTTCCATTACGACAGCCTGCTATGAAAATACGATACCTAGCTTCGTAGCAGGCAAGCTGGAGCAGCTGTATGGCAGCATGTATGCATCCTTCGCCCATTTCGATTCATATGGCGGTTTGAGCCAGGCCAGCACTTATGTTGCTGCCAGCGTCGAAGGCGTACAAGACATACTGCTGTATCGCAAAGAGAAACATGCAATACAAGTCATCAACGAACAAGTGCGGCTCGACGACAAGGCAATAGCGCGATTTTCGCGCACGATGTTCGAGCGCTATGGCGATGTGGACGCCGTTTCCTTTCATGCCATCGATACGGACCGGCACACGCTGCCTTATCCTTCCCAGCGCTTCAACTGCACCAACGACATCAGCATGCCCTTGCCGGCCACGGTGGAAGACTATTACGGCAGCCTGGGCAAGTCCACCCGCAAGACGCTCAATCAAAACGGCAACCGCCTGCAGCGGCGCCATGCTTCCTTCCGGTTTCAGGTACTGGAAGCGCAAGATCTCCGTGATGCCCAGTTAACAGACATCATTGCGCTGAACCATGCGCGCATGGCGGGCAAGAGCCGGGTTTCCGCCATCGATGAAACGGAAGCAGCGCACATCATCGCGTTTGCCAAGCGATGCGGGCTGGTGGGCCTGGTCAGCATTGAGGGCAAGATATGCGCCGGCGCCATCTGCTACCGCATCGGCAGCCATTATCATTTGCGCGTCATCGGCCACGATCCGCAGTACAACACTTATGGCCTGGGCATGTGGTGCTGCTACCGCACCATCTGCGAATGCATTACCCGCGGCGGCACCGATTTCCATTTCATGTGGGGGCACGAAGAATACAAGTACCGCTTGCTCGGCGTGCAGCGTGAACTGGCTCATATCGTGCTGTACCGCTCGCGCCTGCGCATGCTGGTTCGTGCCGACTCGGCGATCCGCACAACCTTCACCGGATGCAAAACGGAGTTGCACCTGTGGATGCTGGAACGGCTGCGCCACAAGGATCACTGGGTCATACGCGGCGCGCATCAGGGCATTGCCTGGCTGCGCAGCGGACGGCGATTGTTCGCCAGCATGGGCACGGCAAGAAAGACCGAGGTGCTGCAGTTATCGCAAAAGGAGTAAGCGCAAGGGATTGCCTTGAAGGCCCTCCCCGGTGCCGCCTGTAGCGGTCCGGCCGGCTAGGCGTGCAGATCGGTGGGGTGGGATACCTGGTTGCGGCCCTTGCGTTTGGCGTCATACAGCGCCTTGTCGGCGGCAACCAGCAGGCTGTGCGGCTCCAGCATGGTGGACTTCAGTGCGGACACGCCCACGCTGATAGTGACGGGCTGATCCGGATGGCACAAGGCTTTGGCCGAACCGCGCAGGCGCTCGGCCAGATGCAAGGCTACATCGCTTTCGGTATTGGGCAGAATCACGGCGAATTCATCGCCGCCATAGCGGGCAACGATATCATTGGCGCGCGCATTGCTCTTCAAGACCAGCGCGATTTCTTTCAGCAGATGATCGCCGGCGGGATGGCCGCAGGCATCATTGAATTCCTTGAAGCGGTCGGCATCGAGCATCAGCAGCGAGAGCGGCAGATTGTACCGGCGCGCGCGCTCGAACTCATCCTTCAGCCGTTCTTCAAAGGCGCGCCGATTATGCAAGCCGGTCAGGCCGTCGGTCGCGCTTAATACTTCCAGGTTCTCCAGCGAGCGTTTGAGCAGTTCCTGGGATGCCATCAGCTGCTGCTCGTTGGATTTCCAGTCCGTGATGTCGAATCCCACACTGGCCAGCCTCGATTCGCTGCCTTTCATCAGAAAGCGATGCATTTGCCAGTAACGGCAGATGCCGTCCGGCCGGCTCATCAGTTCGGCTTCGCTGTAGCTGGCACCATCCTGCCTGGCACGCCTTTCCTTTTCCAGCAAACGTGCGGCCACATCCGGCGACCATAGCTCAGCATCGCTGCGTCCCATCACCTCGTCCAGATCGCGGCCGACCAGGTCCAGGAACGCCGCATTCGCATACTGATAGGCGCCATTCTCATCCTTGATGGTGACAATGGCAGGACCGCTATCCAGGCAAGCTTCGAAACAAAGCACGCGCTCCTGCATGCGCAGCAAGGCGCTCTCTGTTTCGAGATGCGTCACCGCCTGCCGTGCCAGCGCCAGCAGCGCCTCTTTTTTCTGCTCGCTCAGGGCATGCTGCTGATAGTCGAGCAGGCACAGGGTTCCCAGCAACTCGCCGTCCTTGGCCTGCAGCGGCACGCCAACAAAAAGATGCACCTCATCAGGCAAGCCCAGGTCGCTGGTCTTGCCAACTTGCTTCGCTTCGATGAAAGGCAAATCCAGCCCCTGGGACAATATCTGCATGCACCCTTCCCTATGGAGATAGGGATAGGAAACGGGAGCGCCGATGACGGCCAGTATGCGGTGATGCCTTCCCTCCATGCAGCTCAGATAGGCAACCGGCATATCGCAGATGAAGGTCGCCAATCGCACCAGGTCCATGCAGGCTTGCCGCATTGCGCTCGCACGTTCACCCGCGAATTGAATCGCGGTAGCCGATTCTTTTCTTAAACGGGAAGGGCGCATTCCGACAGAGTGTTTCATGACAGGCCTTGATTGGATGCGAGACGGACTTCAACAATGCCAGTATTCCCTCAATAAAAATCTGAGTCATGACATATTTCATGACTGACTTATCTGCTGAATTAGCTGCTGAATTATTGAGTGCTATGCCTAGCGGCGATGCCAAACATACTAAGAGACAGAGGCCGCGACGAATTGCGACAGAACAATTTACCGGGGGAAATATTTAGGAATATTTTTGATGAAAACGCGAGCCAGGAACAATCTAAAAAAGCCTGCACGGCCTAAGCGGTGCAGGCAAGTCGCTGTCTACAACCGAAGCCATTCGGCATGACTTCGATTTAATCCTAGTGGTTTAAAAGGAGAGGGTTTTGCGTATTCGCAAGCTATATTGAAGGAAAATGAGGCGCGGGCACAAAGGCTGATTCGGCAAGGGGCCTCCTCCCCTCCCCCATCCCTTGCAAATCAGTGAGACGGTGTCGTTTCATGCCACGATAAAACAGGATTCCATCTGCCGCTCATTTTCAATGAAACTTTCAATGCAACTTGCAATGAAAGTTGCAGGGAATTTACAGGGAATTTTTCGGTGCAGAAGCGCTGCGCTACGGCAGAAATAAGATTGCCTGCCACATTACGTGGCGGGCTAAATCCCTATTTCAGGATCTGGGAGACAGGCTCAATATAGACATTCTGACCACGTCTGCGCCAAGGTCTTACAAACTTTTACGCCAAGCCTGATGCGGCCGATGCCGCCTTATCGCTGATAAGCGGATAAAAACCGGGACTGGCAGTACGCAGCGCTCCGCCTTCACGCATGCATCGCTGATCCCGGCTTGGGCTTGAACTGCTTGTCGCTGATACGGAATTTGCCACGGCGATCACCCATCAGCTCGCGCAATTCCTGGATGCTCAGATTCGTTACTTCATGCATGCGTATCAGCAGCGAGGCGCCAACCGGCAAACGGCGATGGCGAATCTTGCTGATGACCGGCGGCGCGACTTCAAGCGCGCGCGACAAGGCGGCATCGTTTTTCAGATTGAGCTGCTTGATCAGCGTGCCTAGGAGATGGTCGGGATCGTACTGGCTCGCATCTCCATTTCCGCCATTTTTCTCAGTCATCATGTCTCGTCCTTGAGTTAGTTACGTCATATTCATGATGCAGATTGTGAACAAAAAACGTGATCAACATTTGATCGCTCACAATTTTGATGACGTTCACTCAAGTCCTGCCCTGCATTTCGTGCGCACACCGAGCGGGGCACTATGTGAAGAAGGAAGAAGCCTGCCTGGCCTTTGCAAAACCGTCTTGCGAAACGGTTCAGAACTCGTTTTCATCCAGTGCGCGCGCGGCCCGTTTCTTGGCCAGGGAAAGCGCTTCTTCCTCGGTGGCTCCTATGCCCGCCGGAATATAGGTTTCCGCCGTTTCCGGCTCGCGCGCCAGCCTTACGAAAACCTGCCCTTCGAAAGTACCATCGGCTTGCGCCTGGGCGGCAATGCGCGCAATGTGACTGCCATTTTGCAAAATCTGTCCTGTCATCCGATTTCTCCTTGCCCGCCTCAGGCCCGACGCCAGCAGCCATCAGGCCTGATACGGATTCTTATCTGATCAATCGATCCACCATTGCATGCCCTTTTTCCAGACCCGCTGCAATCGCTTGCTCCGCATCGGCATAATCATCGTCGTCTCCGGCTCCCGCCGCCAATTCAGCCGATGTGCCGGCATCTGTGCCGGGATAGGCGACTCTCACGGTGTAATCCCACTTGTCCGGTTCATTCGTGTGCAGCAAGGCGCTGACATGAATATCCATGCTCTTATAGGATTCCGTTCTCCACTCCTGGTCCGGCTTCATTGTCTTTCTCATGGTACAAGCGGTACGACGCATTTTTATTCACGGGTCGATGGAACATGATGATGTCTGGCTGATGCAGGCAGTTTGGGCGCTGCATGTTTATAGATCACGCAGGCTTGGGTTTGTTCAGCGCGAACGGCTTCCGCCCGGCATCTTTTATGCCAGGCGGAAAAGCGAAATCAGGACTCAGGATTCAGGAGGGAAGGAAAAATGCGCTCAGGAACCTGGCTGGGCGGCATGAGGATCGCTGGCGACCAGCAGGCTGCAGCGAATTTTTTCGACCAGCAGCGCATCCTTGGAACCGCGCCACCAGCGCAGCGCGAGAGGCTTGTGACGGGAATGGCCCACGATGACCAGCTCTATTTCCAGACGGTCGACCAATTCCGTGATGACCGTGACGGGGTCGCCGATCTCCAGGTGCTTCTGCACGTTCAGGCCTGCTTCAGTCAGCATTGCTTCGCCGCGCAGCAGCTCGGCTTCCATTTTTTCTTTTTCGGCGGCCAGCTCTTCTTCCACATTGAGCACCGCCGCTGCCGCATATTCTCCTACCAGCAGATAGGGCGGCGGATCGACGACCACCAGCAAATGGACGATAGCCTGCTGGGGCGGCGACAGTTGTATGCATTCACGCAAGGCAGCATGGCTTTCCTCGTTGCCGTTATAAGCTATCAATATCTTGTTGTACATGTATCCCCCTCATCGGTCGATGACGAACCGGCGACTGCGATTAACGCCAAGACGTCGCTTGCCGGCCCCTTCACTCTCCTGCTCTTGTCGCTTGCGAAACGGGCTGATTATTCTCCGAAACATTCTCCGAAACTTCTGCCCTCATCCGCGGCAAGTACTCAGGATAATCCCTTTGGATGAAGTCGATCAACTGTTCCCTCAATTTGCACCGGAGATCCCACGCCATGCCGGCGTCGGCGGCACTCACCAATACCCGCAACTGCTTGGCCTGCGCGCCGGCATCGACCACGTGTATCACGCAAACCCGGCCATCCCACTCGGGCGCCTCCTTGCACAGTCTTTCCGATTCCTGTCGGATCAGGTCGACCGGCATGCGGTAATCGACCCATATCAGTACGGTCCCCAGGATTTCCGAGGTGGAGCGCGTCCAGTTCTGAAAAGGGTTTTCTATGAACCATTGCAGCGGCATCACCAGTCGGCGCTGATCCCAGATGCGGACCACGACATAAGTGGCCGTGATTTCCTCTATCCACCCCCATTCGTTTTCAACGATGACCACGTCATCCAGACGGATCGGCTGCGTCATCGCAATCTGCAGTCCGGCCAGCAGATTGCTTAATACCGGCTTGGCCGCGAAACCGATGACGATACCCGCCACACCTGCGGAAGCCAGCAAGCTCGTCCCCACCTGGCGCAACAGCGGCAAGGTCATCAGCGCCGCGCCGGAGCCTATCACGATCACCACGATCATGATGCAGCGCGCCATGACGCGCGTATGGGTATGAATGCGGCGTGCTTCGAGATTGTCCTTGGCGCTGACCGGATTGAGTTCCAGTATGGTATCGGCGATGGCGGCAACGCAGCGCACGCCGAACCAGGTCAGCGCGGCAGTCAGGCACAAAGCGCCTATGTGTCGCGCCAGTGTAATGCCCGGCAAGGTGTCTGGCGCCGTGCGCAGTATGATCTGCACCAGGAGAAAGAAGACGATTGCACGCCCCGCCTGATGCCCGTTCCAGACCAGGCGGCGCCAGAAAGGAAAGGGAGTCGCCATCCGGTGCAGGATATGCGTGCCGATGCGGTGAAAAATGAATACACCCAGCCATGCCAGCAGTATCTGGACAATGATCTCCATCCACGGCATGGCCCCGATCAGCGTGATCCAGGGCATGGCGACGTAGATGACTTCCTGCAAGGTATTCGGCGTATTTTCCATCATCAACTCTTGTTATCGACTGCACCAGGCCCTCAAGAGTTTCCTCCATGCCGCCGACAGAAAAATCCGCTCTATCAGAGAATTTGTCCCGGGCAAGCACCTGCCCTGCAGATGACAAGCCTGCTGCATTAACAGACCGCGCCTGCCGACGGCCCGACGCCCGGCATCATTCGACCTCGTTGACGGTAGCGGACGACGTTCGGAATATCCAGCTGATGGCGAAACCCACGGAGAAGGCATTGCGTTCCTTGACCAGAGGGCTGTCTTCAAACACGGCGCCGCGCAGCGTGTCGTAACGCGCAAATGCGCCGACCCAATAGGCGGGGAAGCGCTTGGACAGCGACCAGGTCAGTTGCGAACCGCCATAGCCACCATGCGCCGAATACTGCGGGCGAGCGCCGGTGGCATAGCGGGGCGCAACGGTATAAAAATAGGTGTTGTAGCGCCGGTCGCTGAAGTAGCTGCCCGCCATCCAGCCCATGTTCCAGCCTTGCATGCCGAAAGGCGACTGCACGCTATAAGTGAGATTGGGATAAAGCAGCCAGCCGATATGAGAGGGCGATCCCTCGATAGTCACCGCGCCCCGCAAGGGCAGGCGTAAATCGAGCCGGCTGCGGCGGTCGGAAGCGCGCCAAAGCGTCACATCCAGGGTCGGGCCTATTTCCACCGTCGGCTTCAGATCTTCCATGCCCAAACGCGCGACGTTGTTATCGTCCCTCACCGGCAGCGTTCCGTTCAGGCTGAGATTGAGCTTGACCCTCTCTCCGTCGAATAGCACACCCCGTATACCCTCACGATCTGCACGGATATGCTCGCCGCGATAAACCAGATACGGCATGGGCAGCACATAGCTGGAACGCTCATCCGATCCGCGATAATCCGGCAGATTCAGGGTGGCTACCCCTGCGCCGATCTCCCAGCGCGGAACAGACTGGCCGTAAGCAGACGCGCTCATGGTCGCCAGCAGCATGAAGAACAAGGCACAGGGAGATAGAGATCGCATCGGCAAGGTGAGATTCGGAGAAATAATCCTATTCTGAATGCCCCTGCCTCACCCCTTCTTCATTTAGCGCAATCCTTGTTGGAAAGTAAGCCCGTCCGACAATGGCATCCTTAAAACCTTCCTTCGAAAATCAAAAATTAATAAGAATTGATATTTACTTTTGCAAATAGGTGTAGTTTTCTTGCTACCGATTTTGCAATCGAGCAATTAAAACGAATGGGAAACGGTATTATTGCTAGCAAAATTGCCCTACGAAGCTGTTCGACCACAGGAACCCTGCAATGACCTTCAGACCTCTCATCGCCTTGATGGCCTTCGTGTTTGTTGCTTCCGCTGCGCATGCGCAAGAAGAAACAGAGGCCATTCTTGCCATCAACGAAGGCGTCACTTACCAGGATGCCGGCACCCCCAGCGAACGTTACAAGCCTTTGCTTGAGATGCTGAGCAAGGAATTGAAGCGCCCCATCCGCATCAAAACGGTGACGCGCTACTCCGAATTCGACAAGGACCTGGCGGCAGGAAGATATGAACTGGTTTTCATTCATCCCGCCCACGTCGGCCTGCAGGCTATCCAGCGCGGCAACTATCACGGCATTGCCACGGCCAAGGGCTTTACCGGCTACCGCGCGCGCGTCATGGTGCCTAAAGATTCGTCGCTGACAAGAGTGGAAGATTTGCAGGGCAAGAAAATCGGCGTGCCCAGCATAGAATCCATTACCACCGCCATGTTTACCGCTCATCTCAAAGAGCACAAATTTGCCGAACCTGAAAAAGCCTTTCAGGCCACTCGCTACCAGGACGCCGTTCCCTTCATGATTGAGAATGGTTTTGTCCAGGCGGGCGTAACCGGTTCGGGAGCGGTAGCCAAGGCTTGGGCCGATAAGGGTGGCCGGATTCTGGCAGAAACGCCTGCCGTTCCCATCAAACAATTCCTGGTATCCGACAAGATCGACACTGCCACCCGCAAGCGTATTCAAACCATGCTGCTGACCCTGTCGGATACGCCGACCGGAAAAGTAGCCCTGGAAAAAGTCGGGGTTCCCGGCTTCGTGCCCTGGGATGACAAGCTCATGAATGAAGCCGCCCAGCGTTTGAACTCCATCCGCCTGGGCTTGTAAGCAAGCAACGATGTGATAAAAGAGAAACGGCCCCTGCTTGGGGCCGTTTCTCTTTCATGCAGCAATCTTCATGCATTGATTGCGCAAGATTTTCCTGAGCTTGAACCAGCACTATTGCACTACGATTCGCTCTTGTTTGCGTCCTTTGCTTTCCCCGCTGCTTCCAAGTTAGCAGTCAGCACCTCCTCTTGCTCACTTCCAACAAACGGCTTGCCCGCATATTGCTGCTCTTCCACTACGTCCAGAAAATGCCGTCCATCCAGTGCTTGTCCTATACCGGCCGGAGGCACTTCTCGCGGCATCTCAGCGCTTCTTTTTAGCTCGGAAAAATTTCTCGTCATTGCCATAGGTCCTCCTTTTCCATTCGACAGAGCGGATTTCAGCAAGTTCTTTTGTGCTTCAGGCCCTTTTTAGCGCGATCTTATGTGAAGTGCGCAACTTAATCGGCATGTCTTAGTCCTAAAAGCCTGTTTGTCGCTTTGGCATGTTCGAAGTGCGAATCGGAAAGTTGATTAACCAAAAAGGACTGGGAATTATCATGCAGACGAATCAAGAAACGCCTACTTCACGACCTCGTCACTCCAGATCGCTATGGCTTGCTGCAGTTTTCAGCATGTCAACGCTGCTTGCCGCCTGCGGTGACAGTGATAACGATGGAGTCATCGGCGGCGGCAACGGCAACGATCCGGGAACCGATACACCGTCTGCCAGCCAGCAAGCGCTGAATAGCGGAACGATTCACGGCTTTAGCAGCATTATCGTGAACGGCGTGCACTACGATGAAGAGAACACCGCGATAACCATTGATAACGCCACGGCAAGCCAGGAGGATCTGCGCCTGGGCATGGTCGTGGATGTCATAGGGCCGATAGACGACAACGGCCTGACAGGCGATGCTGATACGCTGGTCGTCAATAGCGCGCTGACAGGTCCGGTAAGCGAGATCGATGCAACGGGCAATAGCTTTACCGTGCTGGGGACTTCCGTCCTTACCAATGAAGCCACTATCTTCGATGGCCTGGAAACGCTGACCGATCTTGCGGCAGACGACCGTATGATTATTCACGGCTTTGCCGACAATGAAGGCAACCTGTACGCAACCCGCGTCGAAAGAGACGACAGCATTACTCCAAGCAATGAAATGCGCGTGACAGGCACCGTCACTAATCGGAGCGACACCTCCTTCCAGGTAAATGGAGTGCGCGTGCTGTATAACGCCGCCGTGATCGCGGACGTAACAGGCGGCGCCATCGAAAACGGTATGCGCGTGCGTGTAAGCGGCCTCCTGACGGAGGATACGGGAACTGACACAGGTACCGATACAGGCACCGACACAGGTACTGACACAGGCACCGACACAGGTACCGATACAGGCACCGA
>JAFAGG010000018.1 GCA_023422955.1 Pseudomonadota bacterium
GCAGTTCAGGGCTATCGCCACTCGTTATGATAAAACCGCTCGCAATTTCCTCGCCGCCGTGCACTTGGCATCCATTACTGTCTGGCTTAATTGAGGGCACGCCCTAGGCAGTGGGCCGAAAAATCCATTACTTCTTTTTCTATTCCCTCTGGTTTTCCTGCGTTTCCTTTCTCATGTGCTATTCGTTCTCTGGCCAAGGCAGTTCGCTTATGGCGAAGTTGCACCGAAAATTGATCATGGTCAATGAGTATCCAACGACGCTATAGCTATTATGGCCCCTCCCTAAGGAGGGAGTTGTGCCGTCAGCCTCCAGCATCTTTTGTCCGTTGGACTCCTTGTGTAGGCAAGCAAGGTCGAGACGTGTTAGTGGTTAACTAGAGAATTGGTTATTTTTCTATTTGACAAGAGGCCTCGCCTCCGAAGCCGAATTTGTTTTATATGTAATCCGTGGTCTGCGGCATCGGCTATGAACCGGTCGATAAGCTAAATCCATGATCCAAAAGGAGATTTTTAATGACTAAGGCGTTGCAGGGCGTTCGCGTTCTCGACTTTACCCACGTTCAATCCGGCCCGAGCTGTACCCAACTGCTGGCATGGTTTGGCGCAGATGTAATCAAGGTTGAAAGAGCAGGCGAGGGCGATATCACCCGTAGCCAATTGCGTGACGTGCCTGAGGCGGACAGCCTGTACTTCACCATGCTCAACCACAACAAGCGCTCCATCACTCTGAATACCAAGCATGCCAAGGGTAAAGCAGTGCTGGAAAAGCTGATCAAGGAATGTGACGTACTGGTTGAGAACTTCGCGCCGGGCGCGCTGGATCGCATGGGCTTTACCTGGGAACGTATCCAGGAATTGAATCCCAAGATGATCATGGCATCCATCAAAGGTTTCGGCCCTGGTCCATACGAAGACTGCAAAGTGTACGAAAACGTCGCCCAATGTACCGGTGGCTCGGCTTCGACCACTGGTTTTAGCGACGGCCCACCGATGGTGACCGGTTCCCAGATCGGCGACTCCGGTTCCGGCTTGCATCTGGCGCTCGGCATCGTGACTGCACTGTTCCAGCGCACCATGACGGGTCGTGGTCAGCGCGTTCAGACTGCAATGCAGGACGCCGTGTTGAACCTGTGCCGCGTGAAGTTGCGTGACCAGCAGCGCTTGGAACGTACCGGCATCATGAAAGAATATCCGCAATATCCGGATGGTAAATTTGGTGAAGCGGTGCCGCGTGCTGGTAATGCTTCTGGCGGCGGTCAGCCCGGCTGGATTCTGAAATGCAAAGGCTGGGAAAACGACCCCAACGCTTACATTTACTTCATCGCTCAGGCACCTGTTTGGGAGCCGATCTGCAAGGTAATCGGCAAGGAAGAATGGATCACCGATCCAGACTATGCAACTCCGACCGCGCGTTTGCCGCGTCTGATGTCCATTTTCGCAACCGTGGAAGAGTGGACCAAGACCCTGACCAAGTTCGAGGTCATGGAAATCCTGAACAAGTACGACATTCCTTGCGGCCCGATTCTGTCCATGAAGGAAATCGCAGGGGACATGTCCTTGCGTGAAACCGGTACGATCGTGGAAGTCGATCACCCGGTACGCGGCAAGTACCTGACCGTTGGCAACCCGATCAAGCTGTCGGACAGCGCAACCGATGTGACCCGTTCCCCGCTGCTGGGCGAGCACACCGAGGAAATCCTGTCGCTGCTGGGTTACGGTCAGGCCGATATCGAGGCGCTGCGTAATGAGCAGGTGATCTAAGCGGAAGCGTAGCCGCATAAGCCTGCGCGCTCTTGAGCGCGGAAGCAAAAAAAGCCTGTCGGGCAATCCTTTCATCATGGTAGTAAGATGTGGGGTGAGTCGCGACAGGCTTTTTCTATTTGGTCTTTTTAATGCGTGTTTTTTGCGTGCGTGATATGAGCTATCGTCCTGAATTATCCAATGCCAGTGTCAACCTTACCCAGGAAGTGGAGGTAGTGGATGAGCGAGGCCGCCTCTCGACGATTTTTATCCCTGCAGAGCGTCCGCTGACTGTTTATGTCGACAAGCGTGAATTGGTGACGCTGATGACATTGGGCGGTGCGCCGGAAGCGCTGACGCTGGGCTATCTGCGCAATCAACGCCTGGTGCGTTCCATCGACGATGTGGTGTCGGTCCATGTGGATTGGTCAGTGGACTCGGTTGCGGTCAAAACGCGTAATGGCATCGCCGATATCGAAGAGCGCACCGCCAAAAAGGTGGTCACGACCGGATGCGGCCAGGGTTCGGTATTCGGCGGGCTGATGGATGAAATCGATGCCATCACCTTGCCGGAGGATGCGCGCCTGAAACAGTCGGTGCTGTACAAGATCGTCGATGCCATCCGCACGCAAAAATCCATCTACAAGCAGGCTGGCTCAGTGCACGGCTGCGCGCTGTTTTCCAGCGATGGCGAACTGATTTACTTTGTGGAAGATGTGGGTCGCCATAACGCGGTCGATGCGATTGCCGGCAGGATGTGGCTGGATGGCTTGCAAGGTGCCGACAAGGTGTTTTACACGACCGGCCGTCTGACTTCGGAGATGGTGATCAAGGGCGCTCAGATGGGCATTCCTTTTCTATTGTCCCGTTCGGGTACCACGCAGATGGGTCACATGGTTGCTGAAAAAGTGGGCATGTCGCTGTTCGCCCGCTGCACCGGCAAGCATTTTCTTCTGCTAACCGGCAAGCAAAGGCTGGTCTTCGAGCCGGAGGCGCTCAATATCGACGGTTTGCGCGTAGCCTGAGCGTCTCGATACGTCGGACGTTCAGCGCGGCCGCATCCAGTATCCCGTTTCGGAATACACCGAGCGCAGCATCTCGATGAAGAAGCGGATTTTCGCTGGCAAGTGTCGCTGTTGCGGATAGACCGCCATGATGTCGTAATCCGGCAGCGCATATTCGTCCAGCACCGTAATCAACTGCCCTGATTCCAGCTCCGACTGGATCTCCCAGGTCGAGCGCCAGCCCAGTCCCAGTCCTTCCATGGTCCAGCGGTGCAGCAATTCGCCATCGTTGCAATCGAGGTTGCCTTGCACCTTGACCGTGACCGGCTTGCCGCCGTTCTGGAAATACCAGCCACGCCCCTGTCCGCCCTGCAGGTTGAAAGCCAGGCAGTTGTGATGGGCCAGGTCGTCCAGCGTGCGCGGGATGCCGTTACGGTCAAAATAGTCGGGCGTGCCGCAGACCACGCGGCGATTTTTCGCCAGCCGCATCGCAACAAAATTGGGCTCGATATTGCCGCCTATGCGTATCCCCAGGTCATACCCTTCGCGCACCAGGTCGACCACTTGATCCGTCAGGTTGAAAGAGATCTTTACTTCAGGATTTGCCGCAATGAAAGTAGGAGCGTGCGGCGCCACATGCTTGCGTCCGAACGCAGCGGGAGCGGAAACGATCAAATGCCCGGTTGCCTTATGTCGCCCTTCCGATACAATGCGGTCTGCGATATCCAACTCTTTCAAGAGTTTTTTGCAGTGGTCCAGATAGACGGCACCTTGTTCTGTAAGTGTCAGGTGGCGGGTAGTCCGATGCATCAATTTAACGCCCAGGCGTTTCTCAAGAGCATCGATCCGACGCCCCAGCATGACGGGCGTGATGTTTTGTGTCAGCGCCGCGCGCGCCAAACTGCCTTTTTCTACCGCCTCTACAAAAGCTTCTATTTGAGTCAGCTTATCCATTAGGCTATTATTCCATACCTGAAGTATCGAATAAAACGATTTTTTATAGTCTTATCAAACTAATTAATTAGGTATAGCATACCGGCACTAATTTCTGTTCGAGTTTTAACATTCCGTTTTGGAGATGCAACATGGCAAAAATGACTGCGGCTGAGGCCGCCGTATACGTAATGGAGAAAGAGGGCATTACCAGCGCTTTCGGTGTTCCTGGCGCTGCAATTAATCCCCTGTACTCCGGTCTGCGCAAGCGTGGCAACATCCAGCATTACCTGGCTCGCCACGTAGAAGGCGCTTCGCATATGGCTGAAGGTTATACCCGCGCCAAAGCTGGCAATATCGGCGTTTGTATCGGTACTTCCGGCCCTGCCGGCACCGACATGATCACCGGCCTGTATTCCGCTTCTGCCGACTCCATTCCCATTCTGTGCATCACCGGTCAAGCACCGCGTTCGCGCATGTACAAGGAAGATTTCCAGGCTGTCGATATCGAATCGATCGCCAAGCCCGTGACCAAGTGGGCCGTGACCGTGCGTGAGCCGGCACTGGTGCCGCGCGTGTTCCAGCAAGCTTTCCACCTGATGCGCTCCGGCCGTCCCGGCCCGGTGCTGATCGACCTGCCGTTCGACGTGCAAGTCGCGCAGATCGAATTCGATCCTGATACCTACGAACCGCTGCCGGTCTACAAGCCAAGCGCAAGCCGCGCCCAGATCGAAAAAGCGCTGACCATGCTGAACGAAGCAGAGCGTCCGCTGATCACCGCAGGCGGCGGCATCATCAATGCCGACGCTTCCGATCTGCTGGTGCAATTTGCTGAAACCGTTGGCGTGCCGGTTATCCCGACCCTGATGGGCTGGGGCTCGATTGCTGACGACCATCCGCTGATGGCAGGCATGGCCGGTCTGCAGACCAGCCACCGCTACGGCAATGCCACCATGCTGGCTTCCGACTTCGCGCTGGGTATCGGTAACCGCTGGGCCAACCGCCACACCGGTTCCGTGGAAGTGTTCACCAAGGGCCGCAAGTTCGTGCACGTCGATATCGAACCGACCCAGATCGGTCGCGTATTCGGTCCTGACTACGGCATCGTGTCCGACGCTAAAGCTGCGCTGGAACTGTTCGTCGAAGTGGCGAAAGAGTGGAAAGCCGCCGGCAAGCTGAAAGACCGTTCCGCGTGGGTCAAGGAATGCCAGGAACGCAAGCGCACCATGCAGCGCAAGACCGATTTCGACAATGTGCCGGTCAAACCTATCCGCGTGTACGAAGAAATGAACAAGTTCTTCGGCAAGGACGTGCGTTATGTGGCTTCCATCGGTCTGTCGCAGATCGCTGCTGCTCAATTCCTGCACGTGTATCAACCGCGCAGCTGGATCAACTGCGGCCAGGCAGGCCCACTGGGCTGGACCATTCCGGCAGCACTGGGTGTTCGCGCATCCGATCCGACCGGCGACATCGTTGCCATCTCCGGCGATTACGACTTCCAGTTCCTGATCGAAGAACTGGCTGTGGGTGCGCAGTTCAAACTGCCTTATATCCACGTGCTGGTCAACAACTCCTATCTCGGCCTGATCCGTCAGTCGCAGCGTAACTTCGACATGGACTACTGTGTGCAGTTGTCCTTCGAAAACATCAATGCGCCGGAACTGAACGGTTATGGCGTGGATCACGTTGCCGTGGTTGAAGGCCTGGGCTGTAAGGCAATTCGCGTGTTCAAACCGGAAGAAATCATTCCTGCTTTCGAAAAAGCCCGCCAATTGATGAAAGAGTTCAGCGTGCCGGTCGTGGTCGAAGTGATCCTGGAGCGTGTCACCAACATCTCCATGGGCACCGAGATCGATGCCATCAACGAGTTCGAAGAAGTTATCGACCTCAAATAATCATCAGCATAGAAAGGAATCGCTATGCCTAAACTGGCAGCCAATCTGACCATGTTGTTTAACGAAGTCGACTTTATGAGCCGCTTCGACGAAGCCGGCAAGGCTGGCTTCAAGGGAGTCGAATTCCTGTTCCCCTATGATTTCCCGGCCGCTGATGTGGCCGCGAAGCTCAAGGACAACCAGCTGGAAATGGTGTTGCACAATCTGCCGGCCGGCAACTGGGCCGGTGGTGAGCGCGGGATCGCTTGCCATCCGGATCGCGTCGAGGAGTTCAAGGCCGGCGTCGACAAGGCGCTGGAATACGCGAAGGTGCTCGGCACCCAGCGTATCAACTGCCTGGCCGGTATCGTGCCTGCAGGCGTGTCCCAAGAGCAGGCCGAAGCAACCTTCGTATCGAACCTGAAATACGCTGCCGACAAGCTGAAGGCGGCCGGTATTCCGCTGTTGATCGAAGCGATCAACACCTTCGATATTCCTGGCTTCTTCCTGTGCGGCACCAAGCAAACGATGGATATCATCGCCAAGGTCGGTTCCGACAACCTGTTTTACCAGTACGACATCTACCACATGCAGCGCATGGAAGGCGAACTGGCCAATACCATCAAGGCCAACCTCGCATCCATCAAGCACGTGCAGCTGGCGGACAACCCGGGCCGTTTCGAGCCGGGCACAGGCGAGATCAACTACACCTTCTTGTTCAAGTTCCTGGACGAGATCGGGTATGACGGCTGGATCGGCTGCGAGTACAAGCCCAAGGCTGGTACCGTAGAAGGTCTGGGCTGGCGTGCAGCGCACGGTTGCTGAGCAACATCCAAGTAAGCAGGCCGGCATAACCGGCCTACTTTTCTGAAACCTGGAAATTTAATTTGTGGAGATTATCATGGCAAAAGTTGGATTTATCGGCTTGGGCATCATGGGCGGCCCCATGGCAGGACACCTGCTCAAAGGCGGTCATACTCTGTTCGTGCACGACGTAAAAGCACCGCCGGCTGAGCTGACAGAAGGCGGCGCCACCGTTTGCGCAACCGGCGCAGAAGTGGCAAAGAATGCAGACATCATCATCACCATGGTGCCGGATACTCCGCACGTAGCAGCTGTGCTGTTCGGTGAAAATGGCGTGGCAGCTGGCATCTCCAAGGGCAAGATCGTGGTCGACATGAGCTCGATCTCGCCGATCGAAACCAAGGAATTCGCCAAGAAGATCAATGACCTGGGCGGCGAATACCTGGACGCTCCGGTATCCGGCGGTGAAGTCGGTGCCAAGGCTGCTTCGCTGACCATCATGGTCGGTGGTCCAGAAAGCGCATTCAATACGGTCAAGCCGCTGTTCGACCTGATGGGCAAGAACATCACCCTGGTCGGCGGCAATGGCGACGGCCAGACCTGTAAAGTGGCCAATCAGATCATCGTCGCGCTGAACATCGAAGCCGTTGGCGAAGCGCTGCTGTTCGCTTCCAAGATGGGCGCCGATCCAGGCAAGGTACGCCAGGCCCTGATGGGCGGCTTCGCTTCCTCCAAGATCCTCGAAGTGCACGGCGAGCGCATGATCAAGCGCACCTTCAACCCGGGCTTCCGTATCGAACTGCATCAGAAAGACTTGAACCTGGCGCTGCAAAATGCCAAGGCTGTCGGCCTGTCGCTGCCCAACACCGCGACCGCGCAAGAGCTGTTCAATACCTGCGTTGCTCACGGCGGCAAGGCATGGGATCACTCGGCACTGGTTCGCGCGCTCGAAATCATGGGCAACCATGAAATCGCAAAAGGCTAATTGCTGATGCGGTAAATAAAAGTCCTCCGGGCCTGGTGGCGTGGAGGACTTTTATTAATTGTTCGGCTTAGTCATTTATTTGGCTAGGTTGACTAGATTTTACCAGTTTCATCAGTTTCACCAGTTTTTACCAGTTATTGAACAACCAGATTCACTCAAGGAATGGGAACTACCCCTATGCCCGCTTTGGACAATCCCCGTCAGTTCTTGCTCGACCTTTACAACAGCGCAGTGGATGCCGTCAGTGCAGAAAAATGCCTGCCGCAATGGCTGCCTGAACCACCCGCTAATGGACGCACGCTCGTCATCGGCGCGGGCAAGGGCGCAGCAGCGATGGCAGCGGCAGTGGAAAAGCACTGGAAGGGCGACATCTCCGGTCTGGTCGTCACGCGTTACGGCCATGGCGCAGACTGCAAGCGTATCGAGGTGGTGGAAGCCGCGCATCCGGTGCCGGATGAAGCAGGCCGCCAAGCCGCACAGCGCATGATGGAGATGGTCAAGGGTCTGAGCGAAAACGATCTGGTGTTGTGCCTGATTTCCGGCGGCGGTTCGGCCTTGCTGGCCCTGCCTGCGGAAGGCATCACGCTGGAGCAGAAGCAGGCGCTGAACAAGGCCTTGCTGAAGAGCGGCGCAGCGATCGGCGAAATGAATTGCGTGCGCAAGCACCTGTCCGCCATCAAGGGCGGCCGCCTGGCATTGGCCTGCGCACCGGCGCGCGTCGTCAGCCTGCTGATTTCCGATGTGCCGGGCGACGATCCGGGCGTGATCGCCAGCGGCGCGACCTTGCCGGATCCGACCACTTGCGCGGATTCGCTCGCCATTCTGAAAAAATACAATATCGAGATTCCTGACAACATACGCCAGCATCTCGAATCGGGCGCCGGCGAAACGCCCAAGCCGGGCGATCCGCGTTTTGCGCGCAATGCTCACCACATCATCGCTACCGCGAATCAGTCGCTGGAAGCCGCTGCCGAAAAGGCGCGTGCCGCCGGCATCACGCCTTACATCCTGTCTGACGATATCGAAGGCGAAGCGCGCGACATCGGCAAGATGCATGCGGCGCTTGCCAAGCAAGTTGCGACGCGCAACCAGCCTTTCACCAAGCCCTGCGTGATCCTGTCCGGCGGCGAAACCACGGTGACGGTGCGCGGCAACGGTCGCGGTGGCCGCAATGCGGAATTCCTGCTGAGCCTGGCGGCCACGCTCGATGGCCATCCCGGTATTCATGCCATTGCCAGCGATACCGACGGCATCGACGGTTCGGAAGACAATGCCGGAGCGTTGTATCAGCCGGACAGCATCAGCCGCGCCGCAACACTGGGCTTGCGGCCCCGCGTGATGCTGGATAACAATGACGGTTACGGTTTTTTCAGTGCGCTGGGGGACTTGGTAGTGACTGGTCCCACTCGCACCAATGTCAATGATTTTCGGGCCATTCTGATCGTTTAAGCAGTCGCTTCACTGGAATCCGAAAATCAGTTTTTTGTAGTCACTTCTCTCTATACGGAAAAATAACATGCGACGTCAACGCAATGCCAAAATCATCGCAACCTTGGGACCGGCCAGTTCCAGCAAAGAAACCATCCTGGCATTGTTTGAGGCGGGGGCCGATGTGTTCCGCTTCAATTTCAGCCACGGCACCCAGGAAGACCACAGGATTCGTTACGAAACCGTGCGCGAAGTAGAGCGCATGGTCGGTCGTCCGATCTCTATCCTGGCTGACCTGCAAGGTCCCAAGCTGCGTATCGGCCCCTTCGCTGAAGGCAAGGTCATGCTGGTGCCAGGCGCCGAGTTCACGCTCGACAGCGACACCACTCCCGGCACGGTAGAACGCGTTTGCCTGCCCCATCCTGAACTGTTCCAGGCTATCCAGCCTGGCCAGTCGCTGCTGCTGGACGACGGCAAGCTGCGCCTGCAAGTCATCGATACCGACAACAAGAGCCGTCTGCGCACCCGCGTCGTGACCGGTGGTCCGCTGTCCGATCGCAAGGGTGTCAACGTTCCCGACGCCGTGCTGCCGATTCCTGTTCTGACCGAAAAAGACCGCAAGGATCTCGAATTCGCACTGAACCTCGGTGTGGAATGGGTGGCACTGTCCTTCGTTCAGCGTCCTGAAGATCTGATCGAAGCGCGTGAACTGGTGGGCAATCGTGCTGCACTGATGACCAAGCTGGAAAAACCGCAAGCCATGCACTGCCTCGACGACATCGTACGTCTGTCCGACTCCGTGATGGTGGCGCGTGGCGATCTGGGCGTGGAACTGCCGCCCGAGCAAGTGCCGGGCGCACAGAAGCGCATCGTGCGCGCCTGCCGTCAGCATGGCAAGCCCTGCATCATCGCTACCCAGATGCTGGAATCGATGATCAGCTCGCCGACGCCGACCCGTGCCGAATCTTCCGACGTCGCACACGCGATTTATGACGGCGTAGATTCCGTGATGCTGTCGGCAGAATCCGCAAGCGGTGCCTATCCGGTCCAAGCCGTGGCCATGATGGATCGCATCATCCGCGAAGTGGAACAGGATCCGCTGTATCGCAACCTGATGGATGCTCAGCACCAGGCACCTTTGCCTACGCACGGCGATGCCATCTGCTCCGCACTGCGCAGCGTAACGGAAATCATCGGTGCCAGCGCTACCGTGACCTATACGACCTCCGGCCATAGCAGCATGCGTGCCGCCCGTGAACGTCCCACCGCGCCTATCCTGAGCATCACGCCGCAAATCTCGACCGCTCGCCGCCTGGCTGTGGTCTGGGGCGTGCATTCGACGGTCAGCCCGGACGTGTACAGCGTGGATGAAATGGTGGCCGTAGCGACCAAGACGGCAGTGGACGAAGGCTTTGCCGAACCCGGCGGCCAGATCGTGATTGCGGCCGGTACGCCGTTCGGTCAATCCGGCTCTACCAACCTGCTGCGTATCGCCCAGGTTCCGCGTTAATCATCACGCGAACTGCAAGCTGTTCTGCTGAAAGGGATGTGTCTTCGGGCACATCCCTTTTTTTATTGCCGTTTCAGGACGAGCGGAAATGGCCGGGAAGACGAGGCGGACTCTTGCTTTGCCAGGATGAATGGCGATACGAACGGAAATGGCCAGAACGGCTGTGGAAGCCTCGCTGCCTTGCATGAGGGGGAACCCGCAGCATGAGACGATCCGCCGTTTAAGGTGGGATATGAGCTGAACTCAGGGGGAAACGGGAAGCTTGAATGGTGGACGCTGGCTCATTGGGAATGGAGCTCCGGTTCGTCTGATGGCGAGCGATTGATGAAGGAAATGGTGGGCATAAGAGG
>JAFAGG010000020.1 GCA_023422955.1 Pseudomonadota bacterium
GGTGCAGATCACTACGAGACCGCCCGCGCGGTTCAGGGTACGCTGCAACGCTACAAAGAATTGCGCGACATTATCGCGATTCTGGGCATGGACGAACTGGCACCGGAAGATAAGCTGGTGGTGGCACGTGCACGTAAGATGCAACGTTTCCTGTCCCAGCCGTTCCACGTAGCTGAAGTGTTTACCGGTTCTCCTGGCAAATACGTTCCGCTGTCCGAAACGATCCGCGGCTTCAAGATGATTGCATCCGGCGAACTGGATCACCTGCCGGAGCAGGCGTTCTACATGGTCGGCACCATCGACGAAGCGATCGAAAAAGCCAAGAAGATGTAATACCAGCCGGCGGCATCATTCGCTGACGCCGCCGGTCGCTTTTTCGATGAACGAGAAAAGGTCCTAACATGGCAAACACAATTCGAGTCGACGTCGTTTCCGCCGAAGAGCAGATTTTCTCCGGCGAAGCGGAATTCGTTGCCTTGCCGGGTGAGTCGGGCGAGCTGGGCATCTATCCCAAGCATACGCCGCTGATTACCCGCATCCGCCCGGGTGCCGTGCGCATCAAGGTGGCTGGCCAGGCAGAAGATGAATTCGTTTTCGTCGCAGGCGGCATTCTGGAAGTTCAGCCCAACGCCGTGACCGTGCTGGCAGATACCGCCATCCGCGGCCACGATCTGGACGAAGCGAAAGTAACGGAAGCCAAGCGCGCGGCAGAAGAAGCCCTTGCCAATCGCTCGGCATCGTTTGACCACGCTGCTGCGCAGGCCGAACTGGCCGTGGCAATGGCACAGCTGGCCGCAATTCAGCGTCTGCGTCAAAAGCGTTGAGAATCGGCGTAAGCAAATAAAAAGGCAGCTTCGGCTGCCTTTTTGTTTTGTTCCCCGCTAAGCGCATAGCATGGGATGCGCTGTCTCATTCCCGCATGCAGCGGATAAGGAAGCGCTAATTCCGCAGCGGCTTGTAGTCGAATCCCTCCTGTGCCTGCCGGTCGGTGAAGGGACGGATTTTCTTCTCGTGATTGAAGAAGATATTGATCAGCGAGCCGGGAAAGGTCTGGATCGCATTGTTGAAGGATTCGACATTGTGATTGAAAATTGTCAGCGCAGCGGCGATGTTGTGCTGCAGTTCGCTCAGTTCGCGCATCACGCTTTCCAGCACGCCGGAAGCCTTCAGGTCGGGATAGGCTTCGACGGCGATATTGATGCTCTTGAACAGCGATGAGGTCTGCCGCTCGACATCGGCCAGGCGATCGGGATCGACCGAGTCGGACAGGCGCGCCAGTGCCGATCGTAATTCCGCCACTCTGGTCATAACCGCTTCTTCAAAGCCCGTGTATTGACTGGCCATTTCCTCCAGCTTGGGCAGCGTCTTGTTCTTCTTGCGCTCCCAGGTGATTACATCGGCCCATGCGCGCTCCACCGCATTTTTGAACTGGACGATGCGGTTGTACAAATAAATCAAGCCGAACACGAGGGCCGCCAGCACGGCCAGAAACACGATCAGTCCACTCATGGTCATTCTCTCTCAAAATTATTATCGGAATACTTCAGCAAGGTGTGTATGAGTTCCAGCGCCTGGGTCAGGCCGGGCGCCTGCTTTTCATTGCGCAGTCTGAACTCGAAACTGCCTGGATGAACCAGCGAGGAGTTTCTTGCGATCTGCAGCAAATCCTTGTCGAAGGACAGACATAGCTTGCCCTCGCGATTGATCTCCACATTCATTTTCGGGAAAGCGGAGGCCGCCGCTTCGATGGCGAGCACCACGGCCGGTTTCAGGAAACGGGCTGCTGCCTGTTCGGATTCCGCATGCACCGCAAATTTCGCATTGAAGCTGCGAGAGCTGGTCTTCCAGCGCGCCGGATACTTGAATTCACCGCCGCCGCCCACTATCGCAATTCCCCGCGCATAGGGAAAATCGCAGACGATGCCGTAGCGCTTCTCGACGGTGCGAATCGCTGCGGCGTCCAGGTCCGAGGCGGCCGGATGGTTTTTGTCCACGCCTCTTACGACCGTAAATTCAAAGGTGTAATAAATGTATTCGAACTGATGTTCCGGCCCGTGGTGAAAGCCGCCGACGCAGGCAGTCAAATCCGGCTTTTCATCGCCTTGCGAGAATTCTCCGAAGCTCAGAAACCAGCGCGCCCACAAGGCACTGGCAATATGCGTTTTCTCTTGCAGGGCGCGGTCCAGCCACAGCCACTTTCTTGCAAGCTGGTTCGACAAGTCCGTCAGCCGCCCGCTTTTATCCGAGGCCAGGAACAAGGGAGCGCTGACTACCGCGGCATTCAACAGCAGCAGCACAACCAGTTCGAATGTAGTCAGCTTCTCGTTCGCTCCCGGCCAGGCCCAGGATGCCAGCCATAGCAGCAGACTGAAGCCCAGCAGCAGAAATGACATGCCATACAGGTAGCCGTGATCGAAGCCGACGCGGCCTTTTCTTTCGAACTTCCTGAATGCGCGCACCAAGGCCAGCACTTCTTCCTTGGTGCGGATGCCATGAATTCGGATTGCGCTGTCGTCGACCAGCGCTTCAAGACGCTTGTTAAAGGTTTTCAAAAAGAGAGCAAGAGGATTTCACGACAACCGGATCATAACCAATTCCACATGGAGTCCGCACTAAAAGCCGGCCATTGTCGCTGATATGCGATATTGCGATACCTGCCTACGGCCGAAACAAGTCTGGAGCTGCGTGGAACCGTCGAGTCAGCGAGGTCTGTGCGGCGGCAGGTAGCTTGAAGTAAACGGGCCGATTTCAACAGCACCCATCGCATCTATCGCACCCATCGCGCACGGCGGATGCTTCGTCTAGGCCAAGTCGCCAGTGACCAGGTGCTTGACCAATATCTGGTCGATGCGGTAATGGTCGACATCCAGCACTTCGAACTTGATGCCGTTGTATTCCACGCTGTCGGTACGCTTGGGTACCTTGCGCAGCATGTACATCATGAAGCCGGCGACCGTCTCGTAATTTTCTTCTTCCGGCAGCGCTTCCAGGCCGAGGGTGCGCTTCATGTCGCCTATCGGCGTGCTGCCGTCGATCAGCCACGAACCGTCCTCACGCTGCAGGATCTGCTTGTCCTCGTCCATCGGACTGCCCCAGCTTCCCATCACCGTCAGCATGATGTCGCTTAAGGTGATCACGCCCATGACCAGCGCGTATTCATTGATCACCACCGCAAAGGTTTCCTTGGACGCGCGAAAGCGGTCGAGCAGTTCCGACAAGGTCAGCGTATCCGGAATGATCAGCACTTTGCGGATGCTCGATTCATTCAGCTGGAACACCGCCTGCTTGTTCAGCAAGCCCACCAGGATATCGCGGGTATCCACATAGCCGATGACATGGTCGATCACGCCGTCGCAAACGGGAAACTTGGTCCAGGAATGCTGCGCGATCTTCTGGCGGATGCTCTCTTCCGACTCGTTCAGATTGAAGAACACCACGCCGTCGCGGCTGGTCATGGTCGATGCCACGGAACGCGATTCCAGTTCGAACACATTCTCGATGAAATGCTGTTCCTGTTTCTGCAGCACGCCGGCTTGCGCGCCCGCTTCAACGGCCGCGGAGATTTCATCGAAGGTAATGCTGTCTTCGCGGGTGGTATCGACTTTGAAAATGCGAAAGATCAGGTCTGCGACCAGGTTGATGGCCCATGACAGCGGCTTGCATACGCGAATGAAAACCAGGGTGGGGTTAATGAGTACGACAGCGATGCGCTCGGGCGCGAGTATGGCCAGCCGCTTGGGCATCAGGTCGGCGAACAGGATGAACAGCGTGGTGACGGCAACGAAAGAGACGGCAAAGCCGATGTCGTTCAGCCACGGGCCGCTGTAGAGATAGGAAATCAATTCAATGAAGTAGGGGCGCAGAGCGCCTTCCCCCAGAATGCCGCCGAGAATGGCGATCGCGTTCAGACCGATCTGCGAGGCTGCGAAAAAATCCGCCGAGTGCGCCTGCAGCTTCATCACCTTCAAGGCGCGCTCGTCGCCGGCCTCGGCCAGGAGCTTGAGTTTGATCTTGCGCGCACCGGCAAATGCTATTTCCGTCAGAGACAGGTAACCGGCAGCGAGTACTAGCAATCCCAATAAAATTACATGATGGAGCAAACTCACAGGGCACCCGGGAAATTTTTAATGTTGTATGCCGTAGTATAGGTTTTGTCATGGTGCATCGCAAACGCATGCAGGAGTGTCTGCGCATATTTAAGCGGTTATCTGTGAAGCTTTTGCGACGTTCAGCGCGTCCTCGGCCTTGTCGGAGCTTGTGCGATGCCTGCAAACCAGCGCGCTCGTAGAATTCCCTGGTGCGGATGTAAAGACTCCGATTCTCTGCGGCGGTCATTATCGGGCGAAGAAGATCCGGATTTCTCAGCCGGTATTCCCGCCATCGCCGATCAAGAGCGTCGGCGCAAGGCGCCGGCGGCTCGAGCAATCCGGGACAAACGCCTCTTTTAGCGCGTCTTGGGGGATAATACGAGATTGCTCAATTTGCCTCTCGCCATGTCCACTTCGTTCCCCCCCCTGAAAAACGACACTTTCCTGCGCGCCTTGCTGCGCCAGCCTACTGATTACACGCCGATGTGGATGATGCGCCAGGCTGGCCGTTATCTGCCGGAGTATCGCGCCACCCGTCAGCGTGCCGGTTCCTTCCTGGGACTGGCCAAGAATCCGGACTATGCCACCGAAGTGACGCTGCAGCCGCTGGAGCGTTTTCCGCTGGATGCCTCCATCCTGTTTTCCGACATCCTGACCGTGCCGGATGCGATGGGCCTGGGCCTGTATTTCGCCGATGGCGAGGGTCCCAAGTTCGAGCGGCCATTGCGCGACGAAGCCGCGATCAAGGCTCTGCATGTGCCCGATCTGGCGTCTTTGCAATATGTCTTCGATGCGGTGACCCAGATTCGCCACGCGCTGGATGGCCGCGTGCCGCTGATCGGTTTTTCCGGCAGTCCGTGGACGCTGGCGTGCTACATGGTGGAAGGCGGCGGTTCCGACGATTTCCGCCTGGTCAAGAGCATGCTGTACAGCCGCCCCGACCTGATGCATCACATCCTCAAAACCAATGCCGACACCGTCGCTGCCTACCTGAATGCGCAGATCGACGCCGGCGCTCAGGCGGTGATGATTTTCGATACCTGGGGCGGCGCGCTGGCCGACGGCATCTATCAGCAATTTTCGCTGGAATACATGCGTCAGGTAGTGGCCAAGCTGAAGCGGGAAAAAGACGGCGTAAAAATTCCCTGCATCGTGTTTACCAAGGGCGGCGGCCACTGGCTGGAAGAGATTGCCGATATCGGCACCGATGCGGTTGGCCTGGACTGGACCGCCAATCTGACCAAGGCGCGCCAGCGGGTAGGGCACAAGGTGGCGCTGCAGGGCAACCTGGACCCGAACATCCTGTTTGCCGGCGCCGACCAGATCCGCGCCGAAGCGATCAAGGTGCTGGAAGCTTTCGGCAAGCCCGAGGCGGGTGCCGGCCATGTCTTCAACCTGGGACACGGCATTTCGCAATTCACCCCGCCGGAATCCGTCTCCGTGCTGGTTGAAACCGTGCACGAACATAGCCGCAAAATGCGTGCCGGATAGCATTGTTTATTCCTTAAATCGCGGGGAAGCTCCGCCCCGCGAGCCCTGGCCTTGCGCCTCAAGACGGCATGCGGGTTTCCGCCCAAAGCGCGCGGGAACCCGCATAGGAACAAGCGAA
>JAFAGG010000042.1 GCA_023422955.1 Pseudomonadota bacterium
GCCTTGCTCACTTCCTTAGAGATGAATCTTATGGCAAAAGAATTTGATGTCGTCGTCATCGGGGGCGGACCGGGCGGCTATATTGCAGCAATTCGCGCCGCGCAACTTGGCTTTTCCACCGCTTGCATCGATGAATGGAAGAACGAAAAGGGCGGCCCTGCGCCCGGCGGCACGTGTACCAATGTCGGCTGCATTCCCTCCAAGGCCTTGCTGCAATCCTCGGAAAACTATGAGCATGCCGGCCACACCTTTGCCGATCACGGCATCACGGTCCAGGGCCTGAGCATGGATGTGAAGCGCATGCTGGCCCGCAAGGACAAGGTGGTGCAGCAGAACAATGAAGGCATTCTTTATCTCTTCAAGAAAAACAAGGTCAGCTTCTTTCACGGTCGCGGCGCTTTCGAGAAGAGCGAGAACAATGCTTATCTCATCAAGATAAGCGGCGCTGCCGAGGAAAGCGTGCTGGCCAAGCATGTGATCCTTGCCACCGGTTCCAGCCCTCGTGCCTTGCCGGATGCGGCTTTCGATGAAAAGCTGATTCTCTCCAACACGGGTGCCTTGGCACTCGAATCGGTGCCGAAGAAGCTGGGCGTCATCGGCGCTGGCGTCATCGGCCTCGAAATGGGAAGCGTATGGCGACGTCTGGGGTCGCAAGTCACGATACTGGAAGCCTTGCCCGATTTTCTGGGTGCTGTTGACGGACAGATAGCCAAGGAAGCGCACAAACTTTTTTCCAAGCAGGGACTGGCACTGCAGTTGGGCGTAAAAATCGGAGCGATCACTGCCGCCAAAGACAAGGTCACGGTCGACTATACCGACAGCCAGGGCAAAGCCCAGCAACAGGTATTCGACAAGCTGATCGTGTCCATAGGCCGGGTGCCCAACACCGAGGGCTTGAATGCGGACGACGTGGGACTGAAACTGGATGAGCGCGGTTTCATCGCCGTCAATGACGAGTGCCGAACCAGTCTGCCCAATGTCTGGGCGGTGGGTGACGTGGTGCGCGGCCCCATGCTGGCTCACAAGGCGGAGGAAGAGGGCGTCGCAGTTGCCGAGCGCATCGCCGGTCAGCATGGCCATGTGAATTTCAATACCATACCCTGGGTCATCTACACGTCGCCGGAAATAGCCTGGGTGGGCAAGACCGAGCAGCAGCTCAAATCGGAAGGCATCAATTACAAGGTTGGCACCTTTCCTTTCATGGCCAACGGCCGGGCGCGGGCGCTGGGCGATACGGCCGGAATGGTGAAATTCCTGGCCGATGCCAAGTCCGATGAAATCCTGGGCGTGCATGTGATCGGTCCCATGGCTTCGGAACTGATTGCCGAAGCCGTGGTGGCGATGGAGTTCAGGGCATCGTCCGAAGACATTGCGCGCATCTGCCATGCTCATCCTTCGCTATCGGAGTCCATGAAGGAAGCCGCTCTGGCAGTGGATAAACGTTCACTTAATTTCTGAGGAAAACCATGCGCTACGCAGTTTTGCTGATATCGCTGGGACTGGCTGCCTGTGCAACGCCGGGTACCGACAGCGGCGTCGAGATTCAAGCCACGCACGCCGGGCAGGCTGTCGCCGATGCGGAATGCTCGGTGACGACGGATGCGGGCAGCTGGAAGGTGAAAACGCCCGGTACTGCGCCCATAGGCAAGCCCAGCGGCGACTTGAGAGTGGTGTGCAACAAGAGCGGCTATCGCGCGTCGGAAGTGGTCTATCGGGCCACGCCCGGCTCCGGCGGCTCCAACATGAGCGTAGGCATAGGCGGTGGAACGGGCGGAAGCCGTGTCGGTGTCGGATTCGGCTTCGGTTTTCCGATCGGCCAGGGCAGCAGCACTTATCCCTCCCGCATCGTGGTCGAGATGAATCCGCAATAATCCAAAGATAAAAAACGAATGGGCGAGCGGCGGCTCGCCCGTTTTTTCAGGGACTTGCCAACTGCTTGGCAAGAGACGTGAGGAAGATGTCAAGCATCAGGGAAGCATCGCCAGGAATGGATGTTCTGGCCTATTATCGGCATGCGCTGGACAAGCGCGGTTTTGTCGCGGATGAGGCCCAGGAGCGCACGGTTGTCCGTCTTCAGCAGGCTTATGAAGCCTGGCTAGTGTTTGAGAGTCAGCAGGCTTCCCTGTTCAGGCGCCTGTTCCATCGTCCCCAGGCGCCTCGCGGCCTCTATCTGTGGGGCGGGGTAGGGCGCGGCAAGTCTTTTCTGATGGACAGCTTTTATTCGGTGGTGCCGGTCGCGCACAAGACGCGTGTTCATTTCCATGAGTTCATGCGCCATGTGCATAGGCAGCTTGATGCATTAAAAGGCGTTGCCGATCCTTTGCAGGAAGTGGCGCGCCAGACCGCCCGTCAATATCGCCTGATCTGCTTCGACGAATTTCATGTGTCGGATATCGCGGATGCAATGATCCTTTATAACCTGCTCAAGGAATTGTTCGAGCAGGGCGTTTCTTTCATCATGACCTCCAATTACCACCCGGATGAACTGTATCCCGAGGGCTTGCACCGCGATCGCCTGCTGCCGGCGATTGCCCTGATCAAGTCGCAGATGGATGTGCTCAACGTCGATGCCGGCATCGATTACCGCCGGCGCGCCCTGGAGCAGGTGGAGGTGTATCATACGCCGCTGAATCGCGAGGCGGACGAGGCGCTGAAAGTAGCCTTCGAGCGGGTTGCGGAAACGCGCGACGAAGATCCGGTAATCGAAGTGGAGGGCCGGGCGCTGCGCAGCAGGCGTCGCGCCGGCGGGGTCATCTGGTTCGGCTTCGATATGCTGTGCGGCAGCCCGCGCTCGCAAAATGATTATCTCGAACTCGCCAGCCGCTTTCACACCGTGATCCTGTCCGACATTCCCGTGATGCCGGCTGCGATGCAGTCCGAGGCGCGTCGTTTCACCTGGTTGATCGATGTATTTTACGACTGCAAGGTCAAGCTGCTGATGTCGGCAGAAGCGCCGCCCGAACAGCTTTATACGGCGGGGCCGATGGCGCAGGAATTCCAGCGCACGGTTTCACGCATTATGGAGATGCAATCGCGCGAGTATGTGGAGGCGCCGCGGCGGGTGGTGCAGACAACTGAAGTGCAGACTGCAGACACGAACAGAACTAGAAGGTAATTAGATAATGAAGAATGCAGGCAGGCCGCGTCATTCACTATTGCAGACATTGCTGCTGGCCGGGATGGCAATGCTATTGGCAGGATGCGCCCAGACAGTAACGAAATTTTCTGACGTGAACAGCGGCACCACCGCGGAGAGCATCAGTAGCCGCTATCTGGCAGGCGGCATCAATACGGTCGCAACGGCGGATCGTGCATTGGCTGAAGTGCGCACGGAACGGCCCACGATACGCAAGCAACTGGAAGCGGATGAAATAGCCTGTTATGAACGTTTTTTCACCAACCTGTGCCTGAATCGCGTGGAAGAGCGAGAGCGTTCTGCGCTGGAACAGTTGCGGGAGGTGGAGGTCGAAGCCAACGCATTCAAGCGCAGGGAGCGAGTGGAGCGCCGTACGCAACGGCAGGCACCCAAGGAAAATCACCGTCTGCCCATTCCCGCCGACATGAACGCTGCGCCGAAAACGCCGGGTGAAGATAAGGAGTAATGCCGTCTTGCCGGCTTTGTTTAAAGCCTGATGCGAGCGGCTGGCTGTTCGCTTATCTTGATGACGGCAATCGTGCAGTTGTCGGCATTGGTGTCTTTCCCGCGCTGCGCTACTTCCGTGATCAGCATTTCTGCAGCCTGGCGAGGCGCGTAGTTGCAAACGTAGCCTGTCAGTTCGTCATTGGCGAAATACTGCCAAAGTCCATCCGAACATAAAAGAAAAACATCGCCCGCCTTGTAGCCTTCGTAGCGCTGCACCGTGACGAAAAGTTCGCTGGTAGTGGTGCCCAGGACATTGACCAGAAGGTTCGCATGCTTGTGATTGAGTGCTTCGTCGCGCGACATGCGCTTGCTGGAAATGAGCTTTTCCGCAAACGAGTGGTCGACGGTGCGTCCAACGAACCGTCCGCCTTTGAAATAGTAAAGGCGGGAGTCGCCCACATGCGCCCAATGCGCGACGCGACCCGGCGTGAGCACCAGGATCACCATGGTGCTGTGCGGCTGCTTGTCCGCCGACAGGGCGCTGAGGTTGATGATGGTGTGGGCTTCCTGGGCAATCGTATTCAGCATTTTCTCGATGTCGTCCGCTTCGGGAGAGAACTGCTCGAAATTCTGCTGCGCCGTTCGTATGACCTGCTCAGCCGCCAGCGAACCGCCAGTCAGGCCACCCATGCCGTCTGCCAGGATCGCCATCAGATAACCCGGTGCCTTGGGCGATCCGAAGATGGCGGTTCGGTCCTGCTGTTCTTTGCGCTCACCGAGGTATTGGCCGGTCGCGGCTTCAATTCTTAGTGGACTTGGTTGAGTCATTGCGTATGAAGCTTGCCTGTGTTTCGTCGCCCCGCGAAGGGCGGCGAAATGAGTGCGAGCTTGTCATGTGATTGTCGTATCGATCATGTTTTCGGAAGCAGCGGAATTTTTATCGACATGCATTTCAATGGCTGCTTCCGCATCGCCTGTTTTAACAGCCTTCCGCCCTCGAAACTGGTAAACTGGCGGTCGCATCTGGTACGGATGCTTCCGGTTTGTCATGCGCAGAAGAATGGCATCAGTTCCACCATGACGACTGTGCGGAACGATCATAAACTATCGGCATGAGGAATAACCGGATGTTGCATATGCCCCACGCAAAGAATGGCAACACCAGCTTTCTGTTGACGGCCCTCCCTACTCAAAACATGCAGTGACGCTTTGAACGACGAAACTCCTTCCTCTGCCGATATACACGACGCCGACGTTGAACGCCTGTTCGCCGACGACGGCCCCTTGGCGAAATCGGTGGACGGGTATCGCTCGCGGACTTCGCAAACCGAGATGGCGAAAGCCATCAGCCGGGCTCTCGCGGGATCCAGCACGCTGATTGCCGAAGCGGGTACGGGCACCGGAAAAACTTTCGCCTATCTTGCGCCGGCCTTGCTGTGGGGCGGCAAGGTCATCGTCTCTACCGGCACCAAGAACTTGCAGGACCAACTCTTCCTGCGCGACATTCCCACCGTCCGCAAAGCCTTGAGCGCGCCGGTATCGGTAGCCTTGCTTAAAGGGCGCGCCAACTATGTCTGCCACTTCCATCTGGAACGCACATTACAGAATGGACGACTGACCGCGCGTGAGGATGTCGGATATCTGCGCGAGATTTCACGCTTCATGAAAACCTCTGCAACGGGCGACAAGGCGGAACTGTCCAGCGTCCCGGAAACGGCGTTGATATGGAACCTGGTGACATCGACCCGCGATACCTGCCTGGGCACTGAATGTGCCTACCATCAGGATTGCTTCGTGATGAAGGCGCGCAAGGAAGCGCAGCAGGCCGATGTGGTGGTGGTCAATCATCACCTGTTCTTTGCCGACCTGGCGCTGAAGGAAAGCGGGATGGCGGAGCTGCTGCCGACCGCGAATACCGTGATCTTCGATGAGGCGCACCAGTTGCCGGAAACTGCCACGCTGTTTTTCGGCGAGACTTTATCGACCTCGCAGATTGCGGAACTGTGCCGCGACGTGCTGGCGGAAGGATTGACGCACGCACGCGATGGCGCCGACTGGGCCATGGTGGTTTCGTCAGTAGAGAAAGCAATGCGCGATGCGCGTCTCACCATGCCGCCGGAACCTATCCGCCTGGCCTTGAGCCAGATCGCTGCATCCAGTCCCTTGTTTCCTGCCCTGGAAAAACTGCAGGAAGCCCTGCAGGACATGCACGCCGTGCTGGAAAATCAGGCGGAGCGCGCCGAGACCCTGGAGCAGTGCCGCGTTCGTGCGCTGGAATTGCTGAGCGGCCTGGAAGCCTGGCAGGCGGCAGCGCGCGGCGAAGCGCCAAAACAGGCCGGCAATGAACGCGTGGTGTGGGTGGAGACCTACTCCTCATCGCTGCAATTGCACCAGACGCCCTTGTCGGTGGCGCCGATATTCAGCAAGCAGCGCGAAGGTACGCCTCGCGCATGGATATTCACTTCAGCCACGCTGGCAGTGAAGAACGATTTCACCCACTACACCAGCCAGATGGGTTTGTTCAACGAACCCGCACACTCCTGGCCCAGCCCGTTCAATTATGGGCAGCAGGGCGTGTTGTACGTGCCGCAGGGTTTGCCCCTGCCGCATGCGCCGGACTATACCGATGCGGTGGTGGATGCAGCCTTGCCCATGATAGAAGCGGCGGGCGGGCGCACTTTCCTGTTGTGCACCACGCTACGTGCCGTGAACAAGGCGGCGGAGCGTTTGCGCGACATCTTTGAAAAACGCAAGCTTCCCTATCCCTTGTTTGTGCAAGGTTCGGCCGGGCGAACGGAGTTGCTGGAACGTTTTCGTGCGGCGGGCAACGGCGTGCTGATCGGTAGCCAGAGCTTCTGGGAAGGCATCGATGTGCGCGGCGAAGCGCTATCGCTGGTAATCATCGACAAGTTGCCTTTTGCTCCGCCGGATGACCCGGTGCTGGCAGCGCGCATAGAAGTCATGGAAAAGAAGGGACTGAATGGTTTTGCGCACCACCAGCTGCCGGAAGCCATCATCAATCTCAAGCAGGGAGCGGGCCGGCTGATTCGCAATGAAGGCGATCGTGGCGTGCTGATGATTTGCGATCCGCGCCTGATCACCAAGCCTTACGGCCGGAGAATCTGGCAAAGCCTGCCGCCATTCAGCCGTACGCGCGAACTCGCCGTGGCACAGGCCTTTTTCACTCCAGTGTCTGTGGTGCAGGCGCCAGAGACCGATGCAGATACTTCTGAAGTCAGCTGCGCTGAGGGTAGTTGAACCGCCCCTCCGGAATCCTCTCTATCCGTCTGGCTTGCAAGGCAGCCTCTGGGCCATTTTCACGAGCGCAGGTCGGGTAAAAAAAGCGCAGCATTCTTGCTCGATTTTTCCGGAATATCCTTCGTTCTGCCGCCTGGGATATTTCAACCGCGCTATCCCCGAGTTCACATGCCGCCATTTGCCTGCTTTTGCAAGGAAAAATTGCTACAAAGGCCGGGCTGGCGAACGGCTTCGGTTAGAATTGATGCATGAAAATTTTGATCAGTAACGATGACGGCTATCTGGCTCCCGGCTTGCGTGCGCTGGCCGACGTCCTGGCGCCGATTGCAGACATAAGAATAATCGCTCCCGACAGCAATCGTTCCGGTAGCTCGAATTCCCTGACGCTGGATCGCCCCTTATCGATATTTCAGGCAGAGAACGGCTTTTACTTCTGCAATGGCACGCCGTCGGATTGCGTGCATATCGCGCTGACCGGCCTCCTGGATTTCACGCCGGATCTCGTGGTATCAGGCATCAACCAGGGGCAGAACATGGGAGACGATACGCTGTATTCGGGTACGGTCGCGGCCGCGACGGAAGGTTATCTGTTCGGCTTTCCCTCCATCGCCTTTTCGCAAGTCGCCAGGGGATGGGAGCATCTGGATGCCGCTGCACGCATAGCGCGCGAAGTCGTCGAGCGCTACATGGACGCCTTGGAAAAACCTTATCTGCTGAACGTGAACATTCCGAATCTGCCTTATGGCGAGCTGAAAGGCTTGCGGGCTACGCGCCTGGGCAAGCGCCACGTGTCGGAGCCTGTCATACGCATGCAGGATCCGCAAGGACGGGAAATTTACTGGATCGGCCCGGCCGGAAAAGCCAAGGATGCGACAGAGGGAACCGACTTTCATGCCACGGCCGAAGGTTACGTATCGCTGACTCCCTTGCAGATCGACCTGACCCATGCCACGCAACTCTCCACTCTCAGGAAAGCGCTGGCATGAGCGACAACAAGAAGCGCTTTCCTCTTTCGCTGTCTTCACTGGGCAGCAAGCTGGAATCTTCTCCCACGCGAGGTGGCGCATTCAAGACTGCCGGCATGCAGACAGCTTCCCGCAACGTCGCGCAGCAGTTGGACAGAAAGCCGGCATCGGCTTCCGTAAGCGCCAGCACGATGATGGACAAAGCCGCGCTTGCTTCGCCGCTGGTTTCTGAGCGAGCGCGCAGGGCCATGGTGGAGCGCGTGGCCAGTCAGGGAGTAAAGGATGCGGTGGTGCTGAGCGCAATGGAAAGCGTGCCGCGCCATTTGTTCATGGAGCCGGCGCTGGCAAGCCAGGCTTACATCGATGCCTCTTTGCCTATCGGTTGCCAGCAAACGATTTCCCAGCCTTACATTGTTGCAAGAATGATAGAAATCATGCGTAATAATGCAAATGCTGGAAAATTGGAGCGTGTGCTGGAAATCGGTACCGGTTGCGGTTATCAGGCGGCGGTTCTGGCCAAGGTGGCAAAGGAAGTGTATTCGATAGAACGCATCCGCTTTTTGCATGAACTGGCCAAGTCGAATTTGCGGGCCTTGCGCATTCCCAATCTGCGCTTGCACTATGGAGATGGCATGGTGGGCCTGCCACAGGCAGCACCGTTTGATGGAATCATTTTGGCAGCCGCCGGCTTGGAAGTGCCGCAGGCGTTGCTGGAACAATTGACGGTTGGCGGCAGGCTGATTGCGCCCGTTGGCGCACAACAGCAGGCACTGCAACTGATAGAACGAACGTCGGCATCCCGATGGACTACAACGATGCTAGAAGATTGTCATTTTGTGCCGCTTCGTCCCGGAATCTTGGGATAGGCGGGGCAGGAATAGAACGAATGAGCATGAATATCCTACGTTACATTGCGCTGGGTTTGACTGCGGCGGTGGTGGCCGGCTGTCAGATGGGGGGCGTCAATTCTTCAGCCCCTATCGTCGACAAGCGCCCCGCGTCGGCCAAGGCTGGCGATGCAGCTCGAAACAAGATAACGGTTACACAAGGGCAGGTGGTCGTGCAGCGAGGCGACACCCTGTTCCGGATTGCGCAGGAAGTAGGGCAGTCCGTATCGGATCTCGTTGCCTGGAATGGCCTGGCCAATCCTAACGATATCAAGGTAGAGCAGGTATTGCGGGTCACGCCTCCCGATTCCGGATCCGCTTCGCAAACGGCAAGCGTGTCTCCGGGAGAGGTGGAAGTGCGTCCTTCCGGATCTCCATCAACCGCGACTTCGCCCGCCAAAGAAGGCGGCACTTCTGACGCTGGACGAGTGGTGATCGAAGGCATGTCTTGGGTGTGGCCGACGGACGGTGCGATCATTCAGTCTTACACGGCCGCCCGCAAGGGAATTGCGCTAGGCGGGAAGATGGGGCAGCCGGTGGTGGCGGCAGGAGCGGGAACGGTGCTGTACGCGGGCAGCGTGCGCGGTTACGGCAACCTGGTCATCGTCAAGCATACCAATACCTTGTTATCCGCTTATGCCCATAACCGAGTCATCCTGGTGAAGGAAGGGCAAAGCGTGACTCAGGGGCAGAAAATTGCCGAAATGGGCGATACCGACACGGATCAGGTCAAGCTGCACTTCGAAATTCGCCAACAAGGAAAACCGGCCGATCCCACCAAGTTCCTTCCGGCCCGATAAGGAAGCGTGGTACTTGCTCGCTGCAAGCGTTTGGAATGTTTGGATCGCTTGCAGCGTTTGCAGCAGTTGGTTGGCAGGGACATTGTCCGCAGATCAGGAATTGCATGGCGCCATGCTTGCAAGCGGGAGATTAAACGCGCATTGACCTCGCGCGGCCTAGGAAAGGATGCCTTTGTGATTCCCATACTTGTCTTCGATATCGAAACGATTCCCGATGTAACGGGGTTGCGTGCCTTGCATGGGCACTCGTCGAGCATGTCCGATGAGGATGTCGCGGCGGCAGCCCTGGAAGCGCGTCGCGAGAAAACCGGATCGGAATTTCTTCAGCATCATCTGCACCGCGTGGCGGCCATTTCCTGCGTATTCCGCGATGACGACGGCTTTCGGGTGCGCTCGCTGGGCACGGAGGCGGATAACGAGGCCAAGCTGGTCCATGATTTCTTCCGTGTGATCGACCGTTATACGCCCCAGCTCGTTTCCTGGAACGGAGGCGGATTCGATCTGCCCGTGCTGCACTACCGTGCGCTGGTCAATGCCGTCACCGCTTCCCGTTACTGGGAAATGGGCAACGATGACAAAGACTTCAAGTGGAATAATTACCTCAGCCGTTACCATACGCGTCATCTGGATCTGATGGATCTGCTGGCGCTGTACACCGGTCGTGCCAATGCGCCGCTGGACGATCTGGCAAAGATGTGCGGCTTCCCCGGCAAGATGGGCGTCGATGGCTCTCAGGTCTGGCCCTTGTATCAGCAGGGCCGCCTGCAGGAAATACGCGCCTACTGCGAGACCGACGTGGTCAACACCTATCTGGTCTATTGCCGTTTCCAGTTGATGCGCGGCGAAATCACGCAGCAGGCCTATGAAGCGGAAATGGCCCTGGTGCGCGAATCGCTGGCGGCTATCGATGCGCCGCACTGGCGCGAATATCTGGCAGCCTGGCCCGACTACACTGCATGACTTGCCACCGCTAATCCATATAGAATGACGGGTTTTCCGGATGAATTCCCATCCGTTTCTCCGTCTTTCATATGTCGCAAGAAATTATTGAAATCGAATCGCTGGACATGGAGGGCCGCGGGGTCGGCCATCTTCGCAATGAAGACGGCACGCCCGGCAAGGTCATTTTTGTCGAAGGCGCCTTGCCCGGTGAGCGGGTCAGCTATCAGTCCTATCGCCGCAAGCCCAAGTGGGAAGCGGCCACGGTCGTGGAAATCCATCGCGCCTCCAGCCTGCGTGTCACGCCTGCCTGTCCTTATTTCGGCACCTGTGGCGGCTGCGCGATGCAGCACCTGGAGCCGGGAGCTCAGGTAGCCCTCAAGCAGCGCGTGCTGGAAGACAATCTCAAGCACATTGGCCGCGTCACGCCGGAAACCATGCTGCGCCCCATCTATGGCCCGACCTGGGGATACCGCTATCGCGGCCGCCTGTCGATACGTTATGTGATCAAGAAGGGCAAGGTGCTGGTCGGCTTTCATGAGCGGAAGTCCGGTTTCATTGCCGACATGAGCTCATGCAAGGTGCTGCCGCCCAATGTCTCGGACATGTTGCTGCCCTTGCGTGAGCTGGTGGCATCCTTGTCCATTACGGATCGCGTGCCGCAAGTGGAAGTGGCGGTGGGGCAGGGCGAACGTGAGAAAGTCACGGTGCTGCTGTTGCGCATCATGGAGCCGCTGACTTCGGACGATGAGCTCAAGCTGAAAGCCTTCGCGGATGAATGGCGCATCCAATGGTGGCTGCAGCCCAAGGGACTTGATACCGTCTATCCCTTCTATCCTGAACACAGCGATCTGCATTACTCGCTGCCGGAATTCGGCATACGCATGCCTTTCAAGCCCACCGATTTCACCCAGGTTAATCACGAAATCAACCGCACCCTGGTTTCGCGCGCCTTGCGCCTGCTGGATATCCAGGCGGGCGAGCGGGTGGCCGACCTGTTCTGCGGCCTGGGTAACTTTACCCTGCCGATCGCCACGCAAGCAAAGCAGGTGGTCGGAATCGAGGGCAGCACTGCGCTGACCGAGCGCGCCTTGCAGAATGCCCAAGCCAATGGACTGGAATCCAGAACGCAGTTTTACTGCCGCAACCTGTTTGAGGTGACGGCGCAGGATCTGGTGCAACTGGGACGGTTTGATCGCATGCTGATCGATCCGCCGCGCGATGGTGCAATGGCGGTGTCTCAAGCCCTGGCTGAACTGGCAAGGGAAAGTCCCGAGATGCTTCCCAAGCGCATCGTCTACGTTTCCTGCAGCCCGGCGACGTTGGCACGAGATGCCGGCATACTGGTGAATGAAGCAGGTTATGTGTTGAGGCAGGCGGGTGTGGTGAACATGTTCCCGCACACTGCTCACGTGGAATCGATCGCGGTCTTTGACCGGTCGATGTAAATGGCGCTGCCCAAGGGGTAAAAAAAAGCCGTCCAGAGGACGGCTTTTTCGTTTGGAGCGGCTGGATTATTCGCGTTCGCCGCCGAAAATCCCCAGCAGTGCCAGCAGGTGGCTGAAGATGTTGTAGACGCTGAGGTAGACGCCCAGCGTGGCGGTGACGTAATTGGTTTCGCCGCCATTCACGATACGTTGCACGTCATACAGGATGAAGGCGGAGAAGATGCCGATCGCCAGCACCGAGATGGTCAGATACAAGGCAGGTAGTTGCAGGAAGATGTTGGCTACCATCGCTGCCAGCAGTACGACGACACCGATCGTCAGGAATTTGCCGAGGCTGGAGAAATCCTTCTTGGTCGTGGTGGCAATCGTGGCCATGGTGGCAAAGATCGCTGCCGTGCCGCCAAAAGCCGTCATGATAAGCGAAGCGCCATTGGAAAAGCCGAGCGTGTGCCCGATCAGTCGCGACAGCATCAGCCCCATGAAGAAAGTGAAGCCCAGCAGCAAGACGACGCCCAGCGGCGAATTCTTGTTTTTTTCGATTGCATAGAAGAAACCAAATGCAATGCCAAGGAAAAGTATCAGGCTCATGAAGGGGCTGCCTTCAAACAGGCTGAAGCCCATGGAAACGCCTATCCAGGCACCGAGCACCGTCGGAATCATGGACAGGGCGAGCAGCCAGTAGGTATTGCGCAGCACACGATTGCGAACGGCAGCAAGATTGCCGGTGGCGCCATAACTATTCTGCACTCCGATATTTTGATTCATTCTTTCTCCTTAGGTCCGAGGTACGGAAACGGGAAAAGGATAACATGCTCTGGCAATCTGCATCAGAAAGCCTGGTGGATGTTTCGACAAACAAACGGCAGGTTTATAACAGAATGATGTTGCCAGGCCGCTCCAGAGCGCAGGGGAATCATGCTACAATTGCGGGTTTTTTAAAATATCAAGAAGTAGTCTTAACCCTTTCATTTTATTGGAGTTTTTACAGATGGCAATCGAACGCACCCTCTCGATTATCAAACCGGACGCAGTCGCAAAAAACGTAATCGGCCAAATCTATACCCGCTTTGAGAATGCTGGCTTGAAAGTTGTTGCCGCGCGCATGATGCATTTGTCCCGTGCTGAAGCTGAAGGTTTTTACGCCGTGCACCGCGAGCGTCCTTTCTTCAAGGATCTGGTGGATTTCATGATTTCCGGCCCGGTCATGGTGCAGGCGCTGGAAGGCGAGAATGCCATTGCGAAAAATCGCGAACTGATGGGTGCAACCGATCCCAAGAAGGCAGACAAGGGTACGATTCGTGCCGACTTCGCAGACTCCATCGACGCCAATGCCGTGCACGGTTCCGATGCTGCGGAAACGGCGCAAAATGAAATCGCTTATTTCTTCCCCGCGCTGAACGTTTATTCCCGTTAAGCGACATCTGCCTGCCTCTTTTTTGCGCAGGCAGACTTTCTCTTAGAAGCATGACGAATACCGCAATCATCAATCTGCTGGATCTGGACCCTGATCAGCTCACCGCTTACTGCGCAGCATTGGGCGAGAAGCCTTTTCGCGCGCGCCAGTTGCAGCGCTGGATCCATCAGTTTGGTGTGAGCGATTTCGATGCGATGACCGATTTGGCGAAGTCGCTGCGGGACAAGCTGAAGACGCGCGCGGCGATTGTTGCGCCCCAGGTCATCAGCGACCACATTTCCTCGGACGGCACTCGCAAGTGGTTGGTGGATGTGGGGCAGGGCAATGCAGTGGAAACTGTGTTCATCCCGGAAGAAAGTCGCGGTACCTTGTGCATCTCGACGCAGGCGGGTTGTGCCGTCAATTGCCGTTTCTGCTCGACCGGCAAACAGGGTTTCAACCGGAATCTGTCGGTGGGCGAAATCATCGGTCAGTTGTGGATGGCGGAATTCGAGTTGCGTCGTGCCAAAGGCATAGAGCCTGGTCCGAAAGGCGAGCGCCAGATCACGAATGTCGTGATGATGGGCATGGGCGAACCGCTGCTGAATTTCGAACCGGTGGTTGCATCGTTGAAGCTGATGCTGGACGATAACGCGTATGGTCTTTCTCGTCGTCGCGTCACCGTCTCGACCAGCGGCGTGGTGCCGATGATAGACAAGCTGAGCCAGGAGTGCGCGGTGGCGCTGGCGGTGTCGCTGCATGCCTCCAACGATGCGCTGCGCGACAACCTGGTCCCGCTTAACAAAAAATATCCGCTGCAAGAGTTGATGGCTGCCTGCAATCGCTATCTCAATTACGCGCCGCGCGACTTCATTACCTTTGAATACTGTATGCTGGACGGCGTGAATGACACCGATCAGCATGCGCAGGAACTGGTGAAGCTGGTAAAAGCAGGCAATCAGCCGGTTCCCTGCAAGTTCAATCTGATTCCCTTCAATCCTTTCCCGGAATCGGGTTTAGTGCGTTCCAATAATGTGCGCATCAAGGCCTTCGCCAAAGTCCTGATGGATGCAGGCATCGTAACGACGATACGCAAGACGCGCGGCGACGATATCGATGCGGCCTGCGGGCAGCTCGCGGGCGAAGTGCAGGACAGGACCCGCGTGACGGAACGCATGCGCAAAATGGAAGAATATAAGAATAAGTACGGAAAGGATTTCGGTAGACTAGTGGAGGCACCCCGATGAGCATCAAGTCCCTGATTCCGGCGCTGGCATCGATTGCTGCAGCGCTGACTGTTCTGTCTGCCTGCGGCACTGCGCCTGTAGACGAAAACGCTGACAGCATGGCGGCCCGCAAGCGCGCGGAAGTGCACTTGCAATTGGCAGTTGGTTATTACTCGCGCGGCCAGTTCGATACCGCGCAGGAAGAGGTCCGCAAGGCATTGCTCATCGACTCGAACAATGTCGATACCTACAATGTGCAAGGCCTGATCTACATGAGCCAGGCCCAGCCCAAGCTGGCGGAAAGCACTTTTCAGCGCGCCCTGCGCATTTCGCCGGACAATCCCGAAGTGCTGAACAACTACGGGTGGTTCATGTGCCAGAGCGGCCGTGAGCGCGACGCGCTTGCGCAGTTTTCCAAGATATTGCAGAACCGTGCTTACCCGAACCAGGCTCGTGTGCTGAACAATGCCGGCATATGCAGCCTGCGTATTAACGATTTGACCGGCGCCGAAGCGTATTTTACGCAGGCTTTCGAAATGGACCCCGGCAACCCGGCAATCAATACCAATCTGGCGAACATTCATTACCATCGCAATCAGTTGCCGCGTGCTCAGTTCTACATCAACCGCGCACTGAAGGCAGAGAACATCGCTGCCGATACGCTGTGGCTGGCGACGCGTATCGAACGAAAGCTGGGCAATGAGGCTTTGTCGAACGGCTACGCCAATCAGCTGCGTCGTCGTCATCCGCAATCGCCCGAATTTGCATCCTATTTGCGGGGGGCATTTGATGAGTAAGGAAATGGAACAGAATCAGGCGCCTGAAGAAGAACGCAAGGATGTGGATGTGCCCGCCGAGGTGCAGCAAGAAACAACGGAGCCGGCGATTTCTCCCGGTCGGGAACTGGCTGCGCGCCGGGAAGAACTCAGCCTGACGGTCGAACAGATTGCCGCGCACTTGAATCTCGCGCCCCGCCAGGTGGAGGCAATCGAAGCAGACAATTTCGACGCCTTGCCCGGTATGGCAATTGCGCGCGGCTTTGTGCGTTCTTATGCCAAGCTGGTCGGGGTCGAGGCAGAACCGCTGCTCGCCGCAATGGCCCCAGCCATAGCGCCTATGACGGAATCGCGCCCGATCAAGCCGGCTTATGTGAGCAAATCCTATAGCGGCAAGGGCTTGTCCTTCGGCGACAGCGGCAATCGGAAATCCAAGATCGTCTGGGTGGTATTGTCGCTGGTGCTGGCGGTTATCATCGTCGTTGCGATTCAGCAGGGCGATTCCCTCTCCTGGCCTGGATCATCCGAAGAGTCGGCGTCTCAATCCGAAGTAACGCAGCCGGCGCAAAATGCAGCGCCGGATGGCCGAGCGGTCGAAGTCTTGCCGGCACCGGAATTTTCTTCGGAACCCGCACCTGAAGCACCGTCTGATGCAGCAGCGCCGCAATCCTCGGGATCGCCGGCCGCATCCACTGCACAAGCTTCGTCGTCCGAAACGCGTGCGACAGCGGATGCTAAGGGCGTGTTGCTGAAAGCCCGGCAGGAGTCCTGGATCGAATTAAGGCATCTGGATGGCGCAGTAGTTGCGGCCCGTCTGGTTGAGGCGGGCACGGAAGCATCATTTCCCGTAAAGGGCGAAATGATACTGACCATCGGTAACGCGGCCGGCATGGATGTCGTCTTGCATGGCAAGCCAGTCGACCTGCAGAACAGGACCCGTGGCAATGTCGCACGCATTAATGTGAAATAAGTTTTATGTCCCTTTCTTCTTCCCCCATCGGTTCCGGTCCTTCAGTGCGCCGCAAAAGTCGCAAACTCGTGGTGCGTTACGGCTCGCGCGAGGTAGTCATGGGCGGCGATGCGCCTGTAGTGGTGCAGTCAATGACCAACACTGACACGGCCGATGTGTATGCGACGGCGATTCAGGTCAAGGAATTGGCGCGTGCGGGATCGGAGTTGGTGCGCATCACGGTCAATAATCCGGAATCCGCGGCAGCCGTGCCGGCAATCCGCGAACAGCTCGACAAGATGGGCATCGATGTGCCCTTGATCGGGGATTTTCATTACAACGGCCACAAGCTGCTGAACGATTATCCGGAATGCGCGCGCGCGCTGTCCAAGTACCGCATCAACCCCGGCAACGTAGGCCAGGGCGCCAAGCGCGATACGCAGTTCGCACAAATGATAGAAATCGCCTGCCGCTACGACAAGCCGGTTCGCATAGGCGTGAACTGGGGCAGCCTGGATCAGGATCTGCTGGCGCGCATCATGGATGAAAATGCGCGCCGCAGCGAACCCTGGTCGGCGCAATCGGTGATGTATGAAGCGCTGATTACCTCGGCGATCGAAAATGCGCAGCGTGCCGAGCAGCTCGGCATGCCCGGCGACCGTATCACCTTGTCATGCAAGGTGTCGGGCGTGCAGGATCTGATTGCCGTGTATCGCGAACTGGCAAAACGCTGCGACTATCCGCTGCATCTTGGCTTGACCGAAGCGGGCATGGGCAGCAAGGGCATCGTTGCCTCGACGGCGGCCTTGTCGGTGCTGCTGCAGGAAGGCATCGGCGATACGATACGCGTGTCGCTGACGCCGGAACCCGGCGGCGATCGCACCAAGGAGGTCGTGGTGGCGCAGGAGATTTTGCAGACCATGGGCTTGCGCAAGTTCACGCCCATGGTGATAGCCTGCCCCGGTTGCGGACGCACGACTTCTACGGTATTCCAGGAATTGGCGGACCGGATACAGACCTATCTGCGCGAACAGATGCCGGTGTGGAAGCATCAGTATCCGGGTGTGGAAGCAATGAATGTCGCGGTCATGGGCTGCATCGTGAATGGTCCCGGCGAATCCAAGCATGCTCATATCGGCATCAGTCTGCCGGGCACCGGCGAATCTCCGGCGGCGCCGGTTTTTGTCGATGGCGAGAAAGCGGTCACGCTGCGCGGCGAAAAGATCGCGGAAGAATTTCAGGCCATCGTGCTGGATTATGTGAAAACCAGGTACGGCAAGCAGGAAACGCTGGCTTAACCGGAGAATCTTGCTGTTCTCCTTCTGTAGTGCATACGTAGTACATACCATGTCAGAAAATAAAAAAGCGGAAAAAATCGTCGGCATCAAGGGAATGAATGATGTGCTGCCGGACGAAGCGCCCTTGTGGGAGCTGTTTGAAAACACCGTGCAGTCGGTGTTGAAGAGCTACGGTTACCAGCAGATCAGAACGCCCATCGTCGAACCGACGCCCTTGTTTGCGCGCGGTCTGGGTGCCGTCACCGATATCGTCGAGAAGGAAATGTATTCCTTCACCGATTCCCTGAACGGCGATCAGCTGACGCTGCGCCCCGAGTGCACGGCCGGCGTGGTGCGTGCTGCGCTGGAGCACAATCTTACTTACGACGGTCCCAAGCGCCTGTGGTACACCGGCCCGATGTTCCGCCATGAAAGACCGCAGCGCGGACGCTACCGACAGTTTCACCAGGTGGGCGCGGAAGCGGTGGGCTTTGCCGGCCCCGATATCGATGCCGAGCTGATCATGCTGTGCCAGCGCTTGTGGGATGATCTCGGTTTGCCCGGCATACGGCTGGAACTGAATTCCATCGGCAATGCCGAGGAGCGCAATCGCCATCGGGCCGACCTGGTTGCGTATTTCGAGAAGCACAGCGATTTGCTGGATGCGGATGCCCAGCGCCGTTTGCACAGCAATCCGCTGCGCATTCTGGACACCAAGAATCCCGCCATGCAGGACATGGTCAATGCGGCACCCAAGCTGCTGGATTACCTGGAAGCCGAATCGCTCGCGCATTTCGAAGGCGTACAGCAGATACTGCGCCATGCGAATATTCCGTTCACCATCAATCCGCGCCTGGTGCGCGGCATGGATTATTACAATCGCACCGTATTCGAATGGGTGACGGACCAGCTGGGTTCGCAAGGTACCGTTTGCGGCGGCGGTCGATACGATCCGCTGATTGAGATGTTCGGCGGCAAGCCGACGCCTGCTTGCGGCTTCGCCATGGGCGTTGAGCGTGTGCTGGAGCTGATGAAGGCGGCCGGTGAAAGCTATGCGCGTAATCAGTGCGACGTGTATGTCGTGCATCAGGGCGAGCAGGCAAGGCTGCAGGCTTTTGTCGCTGCCGAGCGCATCCGCGATGCCGGCCTGGATGTGGTGCTGCATTGCGCAGCTGCGGGCGGAGCAGGCAGCTTCAAGTCGCAAATGAAACGTGCGGATGCCAGCGGTGCCGCGTTTGCCGTCATCATCGGCGAAGACGAAGTGGCAAAAGGCGTGGTGGCAGTGAAAGCGCTACGCGCCGGTGAAGCCGAGAACAACCAGTCCAGCGTGCCTTTGGAGAAGGTCGCCGATTTCCTGGTTGACCAGATTGTCGATGCAGGCCACGACGATCATGACGGACATGTCCATTACCATCATTAAAAAGAGAAATTCATGGCATACGATCACGACGAACAGGAAAAGCTTGCCGCAATCAAGGGATGGTGGCAGCAGTATGGCAGCCTGATTATTTGGGTGCTGATTTTCGTGCTGGGTTCCTATGCGGCCTGGACTGGCTGGAATTCGTACAAGCGTAGTCAGACAGTGCAGGCTGCACAGTTGTATGAACAATTGCAGAAGGCGGCCGAAGGCAATGACCACGAGCGAATTCAGCGTGCTGCCGGCGACATCCGCGAAAAATTCGGCAACACCGCTTATGCGCAGATGGCGGCGCTGGCGGCAGCCAAGGCTGCATTCGAGAAGGAAGACCTGGCAGGCGCCAAGCAGCATTTGCAGTGGCTGGTTGATAAAGGTGGTGACGCTACGTATCGCGCCGTCGCGCGCATCCGCCTGGCCGGTATTCTGTACGATGAAAAATCCTATGATGAAGGCCTGCAGCTGTTGGGCGGCGATTTTCCACCGGCTTTTGCCAATGTGATCGCCGATCGCAAAGGCGATTTTCTTGCTGCACAGGGCAAGACGGACGAGGCGCGCACGGCCTATCGCCAGGCATTGGAAAAAACTGCGGAAGACGATCCCGCTCATCAATACATACAATTAAAACTGGACGCGATTGGCGGCGGAGCAGCCAATCCGGCCGCGTAACTCGGGGAAATAAATGCGTCTTGCAGTCCTAGTCATGCTTGCATTGCTGGCGGCTTGTTCCAGCAATAAGCCTTCACCGCAGCGGCAACCCGCTCCCCTGGTCGATTTTCAGCCGACCATGGCATTGCGCGCTGCCTGGGAAGTACAGGTTGGCAAGTCGGGTGATTATATTTTCACCCCGGTCGTTGCCGGCAGCCGCGTGTTCGCGGCGGCGGCCGATGGCAGGGTGACCAGCGTCGATGCGCAAACGGGACAGACGGTATGGCGCATCGATGCCGGCATGCCCTTGACCGCCGGTGTCGGATCGGACGGGGAAACGGTCGCCGTTGCCGGCAAAGAGGGCGTGGTGCTGGCTTTCGATGCCGAGGGCAAGCAGAAATGGAAAGCGCAGGTTGCGACTGAAATCCTGTCGTCTCCTGCGGTGGGCGAGGGGCTGGTGGTAGTGCGCAGCATCGATAACCGGATTTCGGCGTTCGATACGGCAACAGGCGAGCGTCGCTGGCTACTCGAGCGCGCGATGCCGGCGCTGACCTTGCGCACTGCTCCCGGGATGCTGATCGCCGAACAAAAGATATATGCGGGACTGTCAGGAGGGCGCCTGATCGCGATGGCAGTCGATAACGGTGCGCCGTTATGGGAAGTGGCGATCGGCTTTCCTCGCGGGACCAATGACCTGGAACGCATTTCCGATGTGTCCGGCACGCCGGTGCTGAGCGGCCGCTCCATCTGTTCGGTCGCGTATCAGGGCCGCATCGGTTGTGTCGACATGCAAAGCGGCACGGCACGCTGGGCGCGCGAATTTTCCAGTGCGGCCGGCTTGGCGGCCGATCCGCGTTTTGTTTTTAGTGTCGATGACCGCAGTGTCGTGTACGCCTTTTCCCGCGAAAACGGGGTGAACGCCTGGCATACCGATAGCTTGCAGAACCGCGGCCTGTCGGCGCCTGCTTCCTTCGGGCAAGCCGTAGCCGTGGGCGACAATCAGGGTTATATGCATTTTCTTTCGCGTGAGGATGGCAAGTTCCTGGCCAGAGTATCTGCCGACAAAAGCGCGATCGTCGCAGCACCGCAAGTCGCGGGCTCGATTTTGATTTTCCAGACCAAGGGCGGCTCGCTGGTTGCCCTGGCAAACGAATGAACGATTGATGAAACCTGTTATCGCCCTGGTAGGGCGTCCCAATGTTGGGAAATCCACGCTGTTCAACCGATTGACGCGCTCGCGCGATGCGCTGGTCGCCGATTTGCCGGGCCTGACTCGCGACCGGCATTACGGTGAAGGCCGGGTAGGGGAGCGGCCTTTCCTGGTCATTGATACCGGCGGATTCGAGCCGGTTGCCAAAGAAGGCATTTTCTATGAAATGGCCAAGCAAACCAAGCAGGCCATCGTGGAAGCGGATGTCGTGATATTTATCGTCGACGGCCGCCAGGGTATGACGCCGCACGACAAGACCATCACCGATTTTCTGCGGAAATCGGGACGCCGGGTGCTGCTGGTGGTGAACAAGGCCGAGGGAATGAGGTACACCTCGGTGACTGCCGATTTTTACGAACTGGGGATGGGCGATCCGTATGTGATTTCTGCCGCGCATGGCGACGGGGTCGCTGACCTGGTGGACGAAGCGCTGGACAGTATCGCGGCAAAGCCGGACGACGAAGAGGCAGTGCCGGTCGATCACGGCATACGCATTGCGATCGTGGGCCGTCCCAACGTCGGCAAGTCCACCCTGGTCAATACGCTGCTGGGCGAAGAGCGCGTTATTGCGTTTGACATGCCGGGTACGACCCGCGATTCGATTGAAATCGAATTCGAGCGCGACGGCAAGCATTACAGCCTGATCGATACCGCGGGCATACGCCGGCGCGGCAAGGTTTTTGAAGCCATTGAAAAATTTTCGGTGGTGAAAACGCTGCAATCGATTTCCGAAGCGAATGTAGTGATCCTGCTGCTGGATGCGCAGCAGGATATTTCCGACCAGGATGCCCACATCGCCGGCTTTATCCTTGAAGCAGGGCGGGCGCTGGTGGTGGGAGTCAACAAATGGGATGGGCTGGACCGGGACAAGCGCGACGAGATCAAGCGCGACATCGAGCGCAAGCTGAGTTTCCTGTCATTCGCCAAGTTTCATTTCATTTCCGCGCTCAATTCGACCGGCATAGGTCCGCTGATGAAATCCGTCGATGCCGCCTACAAAGCTGCGATGGCGAAACTGCCGACGCCCAAGCTTACCCGGGCGCTGGAAGAAGCGGTCGAGCATCAGCAACCGAGGCGCAAGGGATCCATACGGCCCAAGCTGCGTTACGCACATCAGGGCGGTCAGAATCCTCCTATCATCGTCATCCACGGCAATGCGCTGGAAGGCATTGATGCATCTTACAAGCGCTATCTTGAAAGCCGTTTCAGGGAAACTTTTTCGTTGGCAGGAACTCCATTACGTATTGAGTTGCGGTCTGGTAAAAATCCCTTTACCGGTTCAGGCAAGTAGGATTGTTGCCATATAAAATTGGCAGGCATCAATAAAATCGACTACATTGCGTATACACTGTTTCACTTAGGCTTTTGCAATTTGCAAATATTTATCCCTCCACACCAAAACTACATAATGGAGAATCCATGAGTAATAAAGGGCAACTACTACAAGACCCCTTCCTCAATGCATTGCGCAAAGAGCATGTTCCTGTCTCTATTTACCTGGTAAATGGCATCAAACTGCAAGGCCATATTGAATCCTTCGATCAATATGTCGTATTGCTGCGCAATACCGTGACCCAAATGGTTTACAAGCATGCCATTTCTACCGTGGTCCCCGCACGTGCCGTCAATCTGAATATTGAGTCCGACGCTGATTGATACGCTAGATCGCAGGGAGTCTCGACAGACAACCGATCCGAGCACCCGGGCGGTGCTGGTCGGCATGGATTTCGGCAAGGGTGATTTCGAAGCCAGCCTGGAAGAGCTGGCTTTGCTGACTCGCTCAGCCGGTGCCGAGCCGGTCGCGACCATAGTCGGCAAACGTTCCAGTCCTGATGCCGCCTTGTTCGTGGGTTCCGGCAAGGCAGATGAAGTCGGCCACGCCGTGCAGGACAATGCCAGCGATATCGTCATCTTCAACCATGCACTCTCGCCGGCGCAGCAGCGCAACTTGGAACGTCATCTGAAGGTGCGGGTAATCGATCGCACCAGCCTCATTCTTGATATCTTTGCTCAGCGGGCCAAAAGCCATGAGGGCAAGATTCAGGTCGAGCTTGCGCAGTTGCAGCATCTGGCAACCCGCCTGGTGCGAGGCTGGACTCACTTGGAACGGCAGAAGGGCGGTATCGGTCTGCGCGGCCCCGGTGAAACGCAGCTGGAAACCGACCGGCGATTGCTGGGCGTGCGCGTCAAGGCGCTGCAGGCCAAGCTGGTCAAGTTGCAGCGGCAAAGGGTGACCCAGCGCCGTGCGCGCAGCCGCAGCGATACCTTTTCGGTTTCGCTGGTGGGTTATACCAATGCCGGCAAGTCCACCTTGTTCAATAGCCTGACCAAGGCCCAGGCTTATGCAGCCGACCAGCTGTTTGCAACGCTGGACACGACTTCGCGGCGCATCTATCTGGGCGAGGTCGGCAACGTGGTCATTTCGGATACGGTGGGTTTCATTCGTGAATTGCCGCACCAACTGGTAGCGGCTTTTCGGACCACGCTGGAAGAAACCATTCATGCGGATTTGCTCTTGCATGTGGTGGATGCGTCCAGCCCGGTGCGCATGGAGCAGATAGAAGAAGTCAACGCCGTTTTAAAAGAAATTGGCGCCGATCATATTCCGCAGATACTGGTTTGGAACAAGATAGATGCTGTTGGCGCCGAGCCGGCTTTGGAGCGTGATGAATATGATAAAATCCATCGTGTTTTTATCAGTGCTCAAACTGGCGCAGGCATTGACTTGCTGCGACAGGCCGTCGCGGAGCATGCGCAAGGGAGGCAGTTGGCTTCGTCCGTGAACGAGGAGCCTAGGGCGTCACGCGACGGACATGTTTGATTTATTGGGATTCCAACACTTATTGGGCCGCATACTATAACAATGCTTTTTTCCAAACTTAGAAAAGCTCGTTTGATATTCTCGCTGAACGATCCCGGTTGGGGAAGAGGGTCGCAGAATAACGAACCGCCAAAAAATCCGGACAATAACAACAATAGAAGGCCGCCCGAAGGGCCGCCTGATCTCGACCAGCTATGGCGCGATTTCAATCAGCGTCTCAGTCGCATGTTCGGCAACAAGAAGGGCGGCGGCGGTGGTTCCGGCGGCGATTACACACCCGACATGAAGGGCGCCGGCATCGGCGTTGGCGCTATTGTCGCTGTTGCCTTGTTCCTGTGGGCGATCAGCGGCTTCTTCATCGTGCAGGAAGGCCAGACCGCCGTGGTCAAGACCTTCGGCAAATACAGCCATTCCACGCCGGCCGGTTTCAACTGGCGCTGGCCTTATCCGATTCAGTCGCATGAGACTGTCAATGTCTCGGAAGTGCGGATCATAGAAGTCGGCTATCGCGGCAATGTCCGCAACAAGCAGGTGCGCGAAGCCTTGATGCTGACCGAAGATGAAAACATCATCGATATCCAGTTCGCAGTGCAGTACCGCCTGAAGAGTGCGGCGGACTGGCTGTTCAACAACCGCGACAAGGATGAAATCGTCAAGCAGGTCGCTGAGGCCGCCATCCGTGAAGTGGTGGGCAAGAACAAGATGGACTTCGTCTTGTACGAAGGACGCGAGCAAGTGGCGCTGGATACTACGGAAGTGATGCAGCAGATACTCGATCGTTACGGTTCGGGTGTGCAAGTCGCTGCGGTAACCATGCAGAATGTACAGCCGCCGGAGCAGGTGCAAGCCGCATTCGACGATGCGGTAAAGGCGGGACAGGATCGCGAGCGTATGAAGAATGAAGGCCAGGCGTATGCGAATAACGTGGTTCCGCGTGCCCGCGGTGCTGCAGCGCGTCTGATGGAAGAGGCTGAAGCGTATCGTTCGCAGTCGGTCGCAACCGCGCAAGGTGATGCCGAGCGTTTCCGTCAGGTGGTGGCCGAATACCAGAAGGCGCCTGCCGTTACGCGCGAGCGCATGTACCTGGAAACCATGCAGCAGATTTTCACAAATACTAGCAAGATCATGGTGGATACGCGCAGTGGCAACAACCTCCTTTATTTGCCGCTGGATAAGTTGATTTCCCAGACCGCGACCGGCGGACCGGACGGCGCCAATCGGCCGCCTGCGCCTACGCTGGAAAACCAGCAAAGCACCGAGCCGGCGCGGCAGGATGATGCGCGCAATCGGGATACGCGTACCACACGTGATAGGGAGGGCAGATAATGAGTCGTCCAGTTTCCATACTTATTGCCCTGGCTATTTTGTTAGGGGTGGCATCGTCCATGCTGTTTGTGGTGGACCAGCGTAACTACGCGGTGGTCTTCGCTCTGGGTGAAGTCAAGAAGGTTATCCATGAGCCCGGCTTGCACTTCAAGCTGCCGCCGCCTTTCCAGAATGTGATGTTCATCGAAAAGCGCATCCTGACCCTGGATACGCCGGATGCGGATCGCTTCATTACCGCGGAAAAGAAAAACATCCTGGTCGATGCCTACGTGAAGTGGCGCATTACCGATCCGCGCCTGTTCTTCGTCAGCTTTGGCGGCGACGAGCGCCGTACCCAGGATAGGCTGGCCCAGATCGTAAAGGCTGCCCTGAACGAAGAAATTACCAAGCGTACCGTTCGCGAAGTGATCTCAGGTGAAAGAAATGCGGTCATGGCTGCGGTTAACACCAAGGTGGCGACTGAGAGCAAAACCCTGGGTCTGGAAATTATCGATGTGCGTCTGAAACGCGTGGATTACGTGGACCAGATCAGCGCTTCCGTGTATGACCGTATGCGCGCCGAACGTACCCGTGTAGCCAATGAATTGCGTTCCACCGGTTTTGCAGAATCCGAAAAGATTCGCGCAGATGCCGATCGCCAGCGTACTGTTATCCTCGCTGAAGCCTATCGCGACGCCGAGGCAATCAAGGGTAAGGGTGAGGCGCAGGCCACGCAGGTTTACGGCCAGGCATTTGGTCAGAACCCGGAATTCTTCCGCTTCTACCGTAGCCTGGAAGCGTATCGGAGTAGTTTTAAAGATCGCAATGATGTACTGGTGATCGATCCTAATTCCGAATTCTTCCGCTATTTCAAGAACGCGGCTCCCACGAAATAATGCGTTCGTGAGCAATTCGTGGTTGATGGCAGTGGGATTGATGCTCATACTTGAGGGCATCATTCCCTTTCTTTTTCCGAAACAGTGGCGACAAACGTTCGAGCAGATTACACGCTTTAACGATGGCCAACTCCGGTTTTTCGGATTGGCGGCACTGCTGGCAGGAGCAGCAGTGCTTTTTTTCGTTCTGTGACGGCTGATCTATTTTTATCGCTGTATCGCTGTTATGCCAAACTGGCTTCTTCCCGAAAATATTGCTGATGTCTTGCCGTCCGAGGCGCGCAAGATAGAAGATTTGCGTCGAGCCATCCTGGATCATTTCCGTCTTTACGGTTATGAACTGGTGATGCCGCCCATGCTGGAATACCTGCAATCGCTCACGGTTGCCAGCCAGGACATGGACCTGCGGATCTTCAAGGTAGTTGATCATCTGTCCGGCCGCACCATGGGCTTGCGTGCTGACATGACCACGCAGGTCGCCCGTATCGATGCGCATTTGCTCAACCGCGAGTCCGTGACGCGGCTATGTTATGCCGGCAGCGTGCTGCATACTCGTCCCTCCGGCTTGCATGCGACGCGCGAACCGCTGCAGATCGGTGCGGAAATCTACGGCCATGCCGGCCTGGAAGCCGATGCCGAGATCCAGGAACTGGCATTGGCCACTCTGGCCCTGGCGGGTTTCCCGGAAGTTCGCATGGACTTGTCGCATGCAGGTATACTGCGTGCGATTCTCGCGCTGGATGAAACGGCCCGCCAAGATGAGCAAGAGGTTTATGCCTTGCTGCGCGCCAAGGATATTGCCGGTTTGCGCAGCCTGACGGCAAGTTATCAATCTGCCACCCGTGAAGCCCTGCTGGCTCTGCCTGGGCTTTATGGCGAAGCAGATGTGCTGGATGCGGCAAGGCGAGCCTTGCCAGACTTGCCCGAGATAGGGCGTGCGCTGGATGAATTGCAGCACCTGGTAACGCTCGCCGGCAAGGCGGACGTCACGATAGATTTGGCGGATTTGCGCGGCTATCAGTATGAAAGCGGCGCGATGTTTGCGTTGTATGTTCCGGGCTTGCCGAATGCAGTCGCACGCGGCGGGCGTTATGACCATGTGGGCGAAGCCTTTGGCCGCGCCCGCCCGGCGACCGGTTTTTCCCTGGATTTGCGTGAGCTAGCGCGCTTGTTGCCTGTTGCAGGACGCAAGCATGCGATATGTGCCCCCTGGAGCGAAGATGCTTCGCTGCGTGCGGCAATCGCGGATTTGCGCGCACAAGGAGAAATCGTGATCCAGCATTTTCCCGGCCATGAAAATGGCCAGGATGAATTCGATTGCGACCGTTCCATCGCATTCCAGGATGGAAAATGGATTGTTGAAAACGTGATTAAGTGATGAATAGCATGGCAAAGAATGTGGTGGTGGTCGGTACTCAATGGGGTGATGAGGGCAAGGGAAAAGTCGTCGATTGGCTGACCGACCATGCCGAAGGCGTGGTGCGTTTTCAGGGCGGGCACAATGCCGGCCATACCCTGGTCATCGGCGGTCAGAAGACGGCGCTGCAATTGATTCCTTCGGGCATCATGCGCCCCGGCGTGGCGTGTTATGTCGGCAATGGCGTCGTGCTGTCGATTCCCGACCTGCTGCGCGAGATCGACAAGCTGGAAGCCAATGGCATCGAGGTCGTGTCGCGCCTGAAAATTTCCGAGTCCTGCCCCTTGATCCTGCCTTATCACGTTGCTCTGGATCTGGCACGCGAAGCAGCACGCGGCAGCGCCAAGATCGGCACTACCGGCAAGGGCATCGGCCCCGCCTATGAAGACAAGGTGGCGCGCCGCGCGATCCGCGTGGCCGATCTGCTGAATGAAAAGCGCTTTGCCGAAAAGCTGCTGGAAAACCTGGATTACCATAATTTTGTGCTGACCCAGTATCTGAAGGCACAGCCTGTCGATTACCAGGAAACGCTGGACAAGGCCTTGGCCGACGTGCCGCGCATCAAGCCCATGGTGACCGATGTGTCGAGCGCGCTGTATTCCGCGCACAAGTCCGGTTCCAACCTGCTGTTTGAAGGCGCACAGGGCAGTCTGCTGGACGTGGATCACGGCACCTATCCGTTTGTGACATCGAGCAATTGCGTTGCCGGCAGCGCTGCGGCGGGTTCGGGCGTGGGGCCGGACATGCTGCATTACGTGCTCGGTATTACCAAGGCCTATACCACCCGTGTCGGTTCCGGTCCCTTTCCTTCGGAACTGGCGACCGACGACGGCATAGGCAAACACCTGGCTACCGTCGGCCATGAGTTCGGTACCGTTACCGGTCGTCCGCGCCGTTGCGGCTGGTTCGATGCCGCCTTGCTGAAGCGCTCGGTGCAGATCAACGGCACTTCCGGCATTTGTCTGACCAAGCTGGATGTGCTGGATGGCGTGCAGTCGCTGAAGCTTTGCACCGGCTACAAGCTCGATGGCAAGGAAGTCGATATCTTCCCGTCCGGCGCCGAGGATGCCGCGCGTTGCGAACCCATCTACGAAGAAATGCCGGGCTGGACGGAAAACACCGTGGGCGCCAAGTCCATGGATGCCTTGCCGGCCAATGCGCGTGCCTACGTGAAGCGTATCGAAGAATTGATCGGCGTGCCCATCGATATGGTATCGACCGGCCCTGATCGCGAAGAGACGATCGTATTGCGTCATCCTTTCCTGTAATCCCTGGGGATAGTTCGTGCCGCAATCGACCGACAAGGATCTATGGGTTAGCTGGGATGACTATCACCGGGCTATCGAAAAATTGGCGCTGAAGGTCCACGAATCGGGCTGGCACTTTGATGTCGTGCTTTGCCTGGCGCGCGGTGGCCTGAGGCCCGGCGATCTTTTCTCCCGAATTTTCGATGTGCCGCTGGCGATTCTTTCCACCAGTTCTTATAGGGAAGACGCCGGCAAGGTGCAGGGTGGTCTAGATATCGGCAAGCATGTGTCCATGAGCAGCGGAGCGCTGGAAGGCCGGGTACTGCTGATCGACGATTTGGTGGACTCGGGCGTTACCCTGCAAAAGGTGCAGCAGAATCTGAAGCAGAATTTTCCCGGCATCAGCGAAGTGAAAACCGCCGTAGTCTGGTACAAGGCCTGCTCGGTCGCTGTCCCTGATTTTTATGTGGATTATCTTCCGACCAATCCCTGGATACACCAGCCCTTTGAAGAATACGATGGCTTGCGCCCTCATCAGTTAGCGGCCTGGCTGAAGAAGGGGGAGGCGAGCTGAACGCCGGTCGAGTTTTCTCGTATCCGAACCGCTGCCTGGGCAGCGGTTTTTTTATGCCTGGCTCAGCTTGTCGATGAATGAGAAGATCGGTACCGCTGGCCCCAATTTTGCTGCAAAAAGAAAAGAGGGCGCTGGTCCTGATGCAGATAAACGAGATGCCTATGAAAATTGAATCGCCGCCAGCCAGAAATGTATTCGGTCAGCCGCTGGTGCCTTGCTCGTTTGAGCCTCTGACGGGTTTTTTCCGCGACGGCTGCTGCAAGACCAGCGCTGAAGATGTCGGCACGCATGTGGTTTGCGCAGTCATGACGGAAGAGTTTCTGGCGTTCAGCAAAGGGGCAGGCAACGATCTTAGCGCGCCGCGGCCGGAGTTGGGTTTTCCCGGGTTGAAGGCAGGAGATCAATGGTGTCTTTGCGCATTGCGCTGGGTCGAGGCATTCTCGGCAGGCCTGGCGCCGGCCGTCATTCTGGAGAGTACGAATTACAATGTGCTGGATTACATTCCTCTGGAAATATTGCAGCGCTTCCAGGTGGGCGGCCCGGAAGAAATGTGAGTGCCTGTATCAGCTTGATGATGAGGAATTGAAGCGGGGGAGAGAAGCCAGCTTATGGCTGGTATCGCCTGAGGAAGACTTTGAAAAATCTGGACGTAAAAAAACCTAAGTCATTGTATCCAAAGACTTAGGTTTATTCACTTGTGGTGCCCACGGAGGGACTCGAACCCCCACACCTCGCGGCACATGGACCTGAACCATGCGCGTCTACCAATTCCGCCACGTGGGCCCTACGAAAGAATGAGATTATAGCGGGTTCATGCCGGAAGTCAATTAACTTTGTGAGATTTTTTTATGAATATGAATGAGTCAGGATGCTTGCTTGAGTATTAGGCAAAGCTTGCGGCCTCCGTTACACTACGCATTGACATTAATCTCTCTTAGAAAAATCATTTGAGCCAATTCTCCTATTCCATTCCCAGTCGCGAAGAAATCTTGGGCATCTTGCGTACTGCTACGCAAATCCATGATGCCGAATCCTTGGCCAAGGCGCTGGGCGTCAAAGCTAATGAGATGGAAGGCCTTATGCGCCGCTTGCATGCCATGGAGCGCGATGGGCAAATCAAGCCAGGTCGAGACGGCCAATACCAGCTGGCGCTCGCATCCAGTTTTATTGAAGGCAAGGTAAGCGGACACCGCGAAGGCTACGGTTTCCTGATGCCTAGCGATGGTAGCGCTGATGTATTTCTTCCTGAAAAAGAAATGCAGAAGGTCCTGCATGGAGACAAGGTACAGGTACGCATTGCCGGAACCGATCGTCGTGGCCGTCCGGAAGGCACGATCGTCGAAGTGGTGGAGCGCGCCAATACGCATGTCATCGGGCGATTGCTCAATGAAAACGGTGCCTGGATCGTCGTGCCGGAAGACAAGCGCATCGGGCAGGATATCCTGGTGACGGGTTTGCCGGGCCAGGCCAAGGCCGGCCAGGTAGTTACGGTGGAACTGGTGGAGCAGCCTTCGCGTTATACCCAGCCGGTAGGCAAGGTAGTGGAAGTGCTGGGCGACATCGATGATCCCGGCATGGAAATCGAAATTGCGGTGCGCAAATATGGCGTGCCGCACGAGTTTTCGGAAGCGGCTAAGCAGCAGGCTTCCAAGTTGCCGAATGAAGTTCGCCCCGCCGATTTTGTCGAGCGCGTGGATTTGCGCGATGTGCCGCTGGTGACCATCGATGGCGAGGATGCGCGCGATTTCGACGATGCGGTTTATTGTGAGCCGGTGAAAATAGGCCGCAGCGCCGGCTATCGCCTGCTGGTCGCGATTGCCGATGTCAGCCATTACGTGCGGCCGCAGGATGCGCTGGATGAGGATGCGCTGGAACGCAGCACCTCGGTTTATTTTCCGCGCCGCGTCATTCCCATGCTGCCGGAAAAGCTGTCGAACGGCCTGTGCTCATTGAATCCTGATGTCGATCGACTGACCTTAGTGTGCGACATGGTGATCACGGCAAAAGGTGAAGTCAAGGCTTACCAGTTCTATCCCGCCGTCATGCATTCGGCCGCACGCCTGACCTATACCGAAGTGGCCGCCATCCTTGCCAATACCAAGGGCGTGGAAGCCGCGCGGCGCCAGCCGCTGGTGCCGCATCTTCAGCATTTGAACGAGGCGTTCCATGCCTTGCTGCAGGCGCGCCGCGCCCGGGGTGCGATCGATTTCGACACGACGGAAACCTATATCGTCTGCAATGCAATGGGCAAGATCGAACAGATCGTGCCGCGCGTGCGCAACGATGCGCATAGGCTGATCGAGGAATGCATGCTGGCCGCCAACGTCTGCGCGGCGGATCTGCTGGAAAGGCATAAGCATCCGGGGCTGTTCCGCGTGCATGCCGGACCTACCGAAGAAAAGCTCAAACAGTTGCGCGCCTTCCTGAAGCAGCTCGGTTTGCATCTGGGCGGCAATGACAGTCCATCCGCCGGCGACTACGCGGAACTGATGGAAAAGATCAAGCTGAGGCCGGACGCCGTGCTATTGCAGACCATGCTGCTGCGCTCCATGCAGCAAGCCGTCTACGGCCCCGACAATATCGGTCACTTCGGCCTGTCGTATGACGCCTATGCCCACTTCACCAGCCCCATCCGGCGCTATCCCGATCTGCTGACGCACCGAGCGATCAAGGCCATCCTGCAAGGCAAGCGCTACCATCCGAAAGACGTGGACACTAGCCTGCTGAATACGACCTTGTCGCCGGCAGCACGTCGCATGGCGGCGGAGGACAAGGCGCAGGGCAAGAAGCGTCATGAAGGCGATCTGGCCATATGGGAATCCCTGGGCATACACTGCTCGGCCAACGAGCGTCGCGCCGATGAAGCTTCGCGCGATGTGGAAGCCTGGCTCAAGTGTTATTTCGTGCGCGACAAGCTGGGCGAGGAATTCACGGGCACCATTTCCGGCGTGACGACCTTCGGGATTTTTGTTCAACTGGATGCGCTGTTCATCGAAGGCCTGGTGCACGTGACTGAACTGGGTGCCGATTATTTTCAGTACGACGATGCCCGGCATGAACTGCGCGGCGAGCGCACCGGCATTCGCTACCAGCTGACCGATCGCGTGACGGTGCAGATCAGCCGGGTCGACCTGGATGCGCGGCGCATAGACCTGCGCCTCGTCTCTGAACCCAGCATACGCACGCAGCTGAAGAACGAAGCGCGTCGTGCCAATGAGGCTGCACCGGGCAAGGCCAAAAAGGCGGCCAGCAAGAAAACGCGCCCGCCCGAAAAGGCGCCGGTAAAGTCGGCCAGCACGGCCAAGGCGGCACGGGGCAGTCGCACAGCCGCGAAGAAGAGTGCCGCGAAGAAGCAAACCAGGAACGGCAGGAAGAAACACTAAAATGAAAAGCAAGTTTTTATTCGGCTTTCATGCCGTCATTTCGCGCCTGCGGCACGATGCTTCATCGGTGGAAGAAATTTATGTGGATGCGCAGCGCCACGACAAGCGCATGCAGGATCTGGTGCGCGCGGCGGAAGGAGCGAAAGTGCGCATCATTCATGCCGACGATCAACGCCTTTCCAGTATGAGCGGCAGCCACCGGCATCAGGGCGTCGTGGCCAAGGCTGGCGAAATATCGCTGGCGCGCAATCTGGATGAATTGCTGGATGCGATTGAAGGTCCGCCTCTGCTGCTGATACTGGATGGCGTGACCGATCCGCACAATCTCGGTGCCTGCCTGCGCGTGGCGGACGGCGCCGGTGCGCACGCGGTGATCGCGCCCAAGGACAGGGCAGTCGGTTTGAATGCGACGGCGGCCAAGGTGGCCAGCGGCGCCGCAGACACCATGCCTTACATCACGGTTACCAACCTGGCCCGCACCATGCGGGAATTGAAGGAGCGCGACGTGTGGCTGGTCGGCACCAGCGATGATGCGGAACAGACCGTGTATGACGTCGATTTCATGATGGGCACGGCGATAGTGATGGGCGCCGAAGGCGAGGGCATGCGCCGCCTGACCCGCGAGACCTGCGATATCGTCGCCAATATCCCCATGGCGGGAGCTGTAGAAAGCCTGAACGTATCGGTTGCCTCCGGCGTTTGCCTGTATGAGGCGCGCCGCCAGCGCAGTTTCCGTAAATCATAAGATCTCCGTTTCGATCGGTCCAAGTCTTCCAGCAGAATGACGCCGGACACGCTACCATTACGCCTTCCGTAAACCACGATTAATCCTATGTTCAGCCGTATCCGCGAAGACATCGACAGCATCATCGCCCGCGACCCCGCCGCTCGCAATGCCTGGGAGGTAGTGACCTGCTATCCCGGTTTGCATGCGGTCGTCATGCATCGATGGGCGCATTGTTGCTGGAAGCGCGAATGGAAATGGCTGGCGCGTTTCATTTCGCACCTCGCGCGCGGACTGACCGGCATCGAGATTCATCCGGGCGCCACCATAGGCCGCCGCGTCTTCATCGATCACGGCATGGGCGTGGTGATAGGCGAGACTGCCGAAGTCGGTGACGACTGCACTATTTACCAAGGCGTCACGCTGGGCGGCACCTCGCTGCACAGAGGTGCCAAGCGCCATCCGACGCTGGGACGCGGCGCCATCATCGGTGCCGGCGCGCAGGTGCTGGGCGCATTCACTGTCGGCGAAGGCGCCAAGGTCGGTTCCAATGCCGTGGTGTCCAAGGAAGTGCCGCCGGGCGCGACCGCTGTCGGCATTCCGGCCCGCATCATCGAGAAAAATGTGGAGAATGCGAAAGAGCAGGCAGCGGCGCGCATGTTTGCCGCCTATGGCCTGACGCCCAATGCCGACGATCCGCTTTCCAAGGCCTTGCATGGCTTGATCGACAATGCCAGTACGCAGGAAGATCAGATTCTGAAGATCATGACGGCGCTCAAGGCGGCCGGGATCGATTGCGAGACGGTGCCGGAGAAGGACAAGTTCGATCCCGAGCAGTTGAACAAGCTGGTGGAGTAAGCAGCCAATGAGCGATACACAAAGTCTGCAAGCTCCGCAGTCCGATGCCGCTACCGGCGACGACATGCTTACTGCTGTAGAAGTCCGCGTATTGGGCGTGCTGGCGGAAAAAGAAGCCCTGACGCTCGATAACTATCCCTTGTCGCTGAATGCTCTGACCAACGGCTGCAACCAGCTGACCAGCCGCGAGCCGGTGATGTCGCTGGATGAGGAGGCGGTTCGGGAAGCACTGCAGTCGCTGATGCAAAAGAAACTGGTGGCGGAAGTCAGCCAGTCCGGCGCGCGCGTGGTCAAGTATGAACATCGCATGCGCATCAAGTGGCTGCTGGAGCAGGACAAGCTGGCGGTACTTGTCGTGCTGATGCTGCGCGGTCCGCAGACCGCCGGCGAGATACGCAATCGCATCGGCCGCCTGCATGAATTCGCGAGTGTTGACGAGGTGGAGCAGGGCTTGCAGTTCCTGATCGATAAATATCCGCCCCTGGTGGTTCGCCTGCCCCGCGTACCCGGTACCAAGGAGGCGCGCTACGCGCATCTGTTAAGCGGAGAGGTGGCGGCGGAGGACTATGCGCCGGCAACCGCGTCGTCGCGACCTGGTTCGGCCGGCATGCAGGCACTGGAGCAGGAAGTGGCCGAACTGCGCGAGCAGGTCGCCAGCCTCACTCGCCAGTTCGAGGAATTCAAGCGCCAGTTCGATTGAGGCTGATGCCTCAGTCCAGGCATTCGCCCCGCGCATTGAAGCGCTGCAGCTCTCCATCGGCGGATAGCGCAAGCCATCCACCGCGCTCCGGTTCCACTTCTGCTTCGCAATCCCAGTCCGGCAGCACATAACGCAGGCAGGCACGGCCCTCGACTTCGAGATCGTGCAGGTCAGGGCGGTGCGTATGGCCGTGAATCATGACGCCGGCACCGCTGGAGGCGAACAGGCCGGCAATCGCGTCGGTGTTCACATCCATGATGTCCATGGATTTTCCGCGCTGGGCTTCCTTGCTGCCCATGCGCATCGCTTCCACGATCTGCTTGCGCTTATCCAGCGGCTGCGACAGGAATTGCTGCTGCCAGCGCTGATCCCGTACCTGCTCGCGAAACGCCATGTAGGCGCTATCGTCGGTGCAGGCAGCGTCGCCATGCGTCAGCACCATGCGCCGGTTCGCTATCTCCATCACCGACGGGTCGGGCAAGAGCGTCAGGCCCGCTGCATCGGCAAAGCCCTGGCCCACCAGGAAATCGCGGTTGCCTCCCATCCAGAACAGTTGCGTACCGCCTTCCGACACGGCGCGCAATGCAGCGATGATGCGGCGATGGTAAGGATCGCTGGCATCATCGTCGCCGGCCCAGTATTCGAAGATATCGCCCAGCAGATACAGGCGCTGCGCTCGCGATGCGTGATTCTGCAGGAAGTCCAGAAAGGCCTGGGTCGTGACGAGCAGGGCCGGGCTTAGATGAATATCCGAAACAAAAAGCGCAACCGTTGCCGGTTGCGCTTCATCGTCAGCCTGGTCGTAAAGGGCGGGGTGTTCGTTCATGAAGAAAAATCAGACGACTTCCACACTCTCGATCACGACATCTTCCGCCGGCACGTCGGCAAACATGCCGCTGCGCGTGGTCTTGACCGCCTTGATCTTGTCGACGACTTCCGTGCCTTCCGTTACCTTGCCGAATACGCAGTAACCCCAGCCATCCTGGCCTGGGTAATCGAGAAAGCCGTTGTTGCCGACATTGATGAAGAACTGCGCGGAAGCGGAGTGCGGCGCGGCAGTGCGTGCCATCGCAATCGTGTAGAGCTCATTCTTCAAGCCGTTTTTAGCTTCGTTTTCGACCGGTTCATTGGTGGCTTTCTGTTTCATGCCAGGTTCGAAGCCGCCGCCCTGGATCATGAAGCCATCGATCACGCGATGGAAAATGGTGCCGTTGTAATGCCCGGACTGGACATAGGCAAGGAAATTCTCGACGGTCTTGGGCGCTTTTTCGGCATCCAGTTCGATCTTGATGTTGCCGTGGTTGGTTTTGAGCAGTACAGCCATGAAATATCCTTTGCAGTGATGAGAGAAATTATTTAAGGAACTATTTAACGAAATTATTTAACGAGAGCGGATTCTATTACTACCGGCTTGGCAGGCACGTCCTGGTGCATGCCGGCATTGCGGGTCGGGACAGCCTTGATCTTGTCGACGGTTTGCTGGCCCTGGACGACTTTGCCGAATACTGCATAACCCCAGCCGTCATGGGCGGGATAATTCAGTGCCGTGTTGTTGTTCACGTTGATGAAGAATTGCGCGGAAGCGGAATGCGGTGCGGCAGTGCGTGCCATCGCGACCGTATAAGGCTCGTTCTTCAGGCCGTTTTTGGCTTCGTTTTCCACGGTGGCCTTGGCGGTTTTTTGTTTCATGCTGGAATCGAAGCCGCCGCCCTGGATCATGAAACCATTGATCACGCGGTGAAAGATCGTGCCATCGTAGTGGCCGCTCTTTACGTAATTCAGAAAATTTTCCACCGTTTTCGGTGCCTGCTCAGGATAGAGTTCCAGAACGATGTCGCCCATGCTGGTCTTGATCTCCACTCGGGGATTCTCCGCAGCCTTGGCTGAAAAGGGCAGCAGCAGGGCCAGGCTGGTCAATAGACTGAAAAGCACACGGGTCAGGCGAGGCATCGGATCTCCTTTAATAGCGCCAGCAATAACGCCAGCAATAACGCCAGAACCGGATTTGCCTGGAGGCTGGCAAACCCAAACGGCAAGCCGGCAGGGGGAATTCATCAGAATGGCAATGCAGTTGAACCGCTGCAAGGGAACAGGGGCAACGATGATATACTGCCGCGAATCCGCATTTTATCAAAATTAGCATCTCATCATTCCGCCGCTTCCCCCGAGCTTGCAACTGACGTGTCGCTACCCAGCGAAAGCCCTGTCGATTGCGCGGAATTACATGGTGTTTACATGAATGTTTTGAAGATTTACAACACGCTCGCCCGCGAGAAGCAGGCCTTCACTCCGATAGAACCCGGCAAGATCCGCATGTACGTGTGCGGCATGACGGTCTATGACTATTGCCATCTCGGTCATGCGCGCGTGATGGTGGTGTTCGACATGGTGCAGCGCTGGTTGCGCGCTTCCGGTTACGAAGTCACTTACGTTCGCAACATTACCGATATCGATGACAAGATAATCAAGCGCGCGGTGGAGAATGGGGAAACGATTTCTCAATTGACGTCCCGTTTTATCCAGGCCATGGATGAAGATGCTGCAGCGCTGGGCGTGCAAAAGCCGGATCACGAACCGCGCGCAACGCAATACGTGCCGCAGATGCAGGGGCTGATTCAACAGCTCCAGGCTCACGGCCTGGCCTACCAGGCCAGCGACGGCGACGTGAATTATTCAGTCAGGGATTTCGAAGGCTACGGCAAACTGTCGGGCAAATCGCTGGATGATCTGCGTGCCGGAGAAAGAGTGGACGTCAATAGCGGCAAGCGCGATCCGCTGGACTTTGTATTGTGGAAAGCCTCCAAGGACAACGAACCCGATGAGGTGAAATGGGATTCTCCCTGGGGCAAGGGCCGGCCCGGCTGGCATATCGAATGCTCGGCCATGTCATGCGAACTGCTAGGCGAACAATTCGATATCCACGGCGGCGGCCAGGATCTGCAGTTTCCCCATCATGAAAACGAGATCGCGCAATCCGAAGGCGCGCATCAGCATGGTTTCGTGAACTACTGGATGCACAATGGCTTCGTGCGGATCGACAATGAAAAAATGTCCAAGTCGCTCGGCAATTTTTTCACTATCCGCGAAGTGCTGCAAAAATACGATGCGGAAGTCGTGCGCTTCTTCATCCTGCGCGCCCATTATCGCAGTCCGCTGAATTATTCGGACGCGCATCTTGACGATGCCAAGGGCGCATTGAATCGTTTGTACACGTCGCTGAAAGAAGTGGCGACTGATGGACAGGTGCTGGACTGGGAAGAAGATCATGCACGCCGTTTTGCCGCAGCCTTGAATGACGATTTCAATTCGCCGGTGGCGATAGCCGTATTGTTCGAGCTGGCCAATGAAGTCAACAAGACCAAGTCATCGGGTCTGGCTGCGCAGCTGAAAGGATTGGCCGGCGTAATCGGCCTGCTGCAGCGCGATCCGCAGCAATTCATGCACGGTGGTGCAAAGGCGGATGCCGGGCTGGAAGATTATGTGGCGGAACAGATCGCTGCACGCGCGCAGGCCAAGCGCGACAAGAATTTTGCTGAGGCCGATCGCATTCGCAAGGTTTTGCTGGAGCAGGGCGTCGTACTGGAAGACAAGCCGGGCGGTGTAACGGAATGGCGCAGGGCCTGATGCGGATGGGAACAACGTCGCAATCGCAGGCTGCATTGCCGGTGCCGTCTTATTGGGATGAGGCCAAGGCGGAGCTGATGAAGCGCGACCGCATCATGCGCCGCCTGATTCCGCAGTTTGGCGCACTCCAGTTGCAGGGGCGTGGTGAACCGTTCACCACGCTGGCGCGCTCCATCGTGGGGCAGCAGATTTCCGTCAAGGCGGCGGATACGGTCTGGCAAAGACTGACTGCGACGTGCAGCAACTGGAACGCCAGCGCGGTACTGCAAACCGGCACAGAAGCGCTGTCAGCCTGCGGATTATCGAAGCGTAAAACCGAATACATCCTGGATCTGGCCGACCATTTTCATGCCAGGCGCGTCGATGCCGAGAGCTGGATGGAGATGGAAGATGAGGCGGTAATCGTAGAATTGACACAAATTCGAGGCATAGGCCGCTGGACAGCGGAGATGTTTTTGATATTTAATCTGCACCGGCCGAATATATTGCCTTTGGATGATTTGGGATTGTTGAAAGCCATTAGCCGGAATTATTTTTCCGGCGAGCCGGTTTCACGCAGTGATATCCGCGAAGTGGCTGCCAATTGGGAGCCCTGGCGTACTGTCGCTACCTGGTACATGTGGCGCAGCCTGGATCCCACTCCAACTGCGTATTAAACAGAATATAAACCTCGCACCGATTCACGGAGGCATGGTGAGCAAGATCACTTTTCTAAGTTTTGAACAACAAATAGCCGAGCTGGACTCCAAGATAGAGGAGTTGCGCTTTGTGCAGGATGAATCTGCCGTCGATATTTCGGAAGAAATAGAGCGGCTGGCAAAAAAGAGTCAGCAACTGACCAAGGAAATTTACGCCAAGCTCACGCCCTGGCAGGTTTCCCAGATTGCCCGTCATCCGCAACGTCCTTATACGCTGGATTACGTGAGAGAGATTTTCACGGATTTCCACGAGTTGCACGGCGACCGCTCGTTTGCCGACGACTTGTCCATTATCGGCGGCCTGGCGCGATTCAATGGCCAGCCCTGCATGGTGATAGGCCATCAGAAGGGCCGCGATACCAAGGAGCGGGCGCTGCGCAATTTCGGCATGCCCAAGCCGGAAGGTTATCGCAAGGCCATGCGCCTGATGAAGCTGGCGGAAAAATTCGGCCTGCCTATCTTCACCTTCGTCGATACGCCGGGCGCATTTCCCGGTATCGATGCGGAAGAACGCGGCCAGTCCGAAGCGATCGGCCACAATCTTTATGTGATGGCCGAATTGAAGGTGCCGCTGATTGCGACCATCATCGGCGAAGGCGGCTCCGGCGGCGCGCTGGCGATTGCCGTGGGCGACGTGGTGCTGATGCTGCAATATGCGACATATTCCGTGATTTCTCCCGAAGGCTGCGCCTCCATCCTGTGGAAGACCGCAGACCGCGCGTCCGAAGCGGCCGAGGCATTGGGCCTGACCGCGCATCGCCTGAAAACGTTCAACCTGATCGACAAGATCGTCAACGAACCCCTGGGCGGCGCGCATCGCGATCCCAAGCTGATGGCGACCATGCTGAAGCGTGCGCTGGCCGACAGCCTGCGCCAGGTGCAGGGATTGAAAACCAAGGAATTGCTGGCTGAGCGCCATGAAAAATTGATGAGCTATGGCAAGTTCAAGGAAATCAGCTCGCCGGATTGAATCCGACGACTGGCATCTCAGAATCGAACGCGCGCTGAAGGATTGCCTGGCGCGCGTTTGTTTTTCAACCAGTCCGCCGGCGGTGGCTGTCGCTTATAGCGGCGGACTGGATTCCTCCGTATTGCTGCACTGGCTGCATCGTTTCTCGCAGCAGCATCCGCTGAAAGTCTTCGCCTTCCATATTCATCACGGCTTGAATCCTCAGGCCGATAGCTGGCTTGCGCACTGCGAGCGAATTGCTTGTTCTTTCGGCGTCTCCTTCGCTGCTTGCAAGGTCGTGGTGGATGCCGGTTCGGGCCTAGGTGTGGAAGAGGCGGCGAGACGTGCGCGTTATGCCGCGCTGGGTGAATTGTGCCGTGAGCATGGCGTTCCTCTGCTGCTGATTGCGCATCACGAAGACGATCAGGCTGAAACGGTGCTGATGCAATTGCTGCGCGGCGCTGGTCTGCCAGGATTGTCGGGCATGCCTTCCTGCATGCAAAAACATGAGTTGCTGGGCGAGGGCGTGGCACTGGCCCGTCCGCTGCTGACGGTCGCGCGCCGCACGCTGGAGGCGGAAGCAGCCCGTCTCGCGCTCCCTCACATCCACGATGATTCGAATGACGACATCGCCTATCGCCGCAACGCGATCCGTCATCGCATCATGCCCGCCATGCGCGAACTGTTTCCCTCCTACTCGAATTGCATTCACCGCAGCAGCCTGCATGCGCAGCAGGCGCAGAGGCTGTTGGAGGAACTTGCAGGGATGGATCTGCAACGCAGTACCTGCAGCGATGAGCAAGGCGGCTTGAATCTCGATGTGCTCAGGAATTTGTCCGGGGATCGAGTCGATAATCTGCTGCGTTATTGGCTGAGCGGGCAAGGCATGCATCTGCCTTCCCACGCGCAGTTGCAGCAGATCCGCCGGCAGATGCTGCATGCCGTGCCGGATAGCGAGCCGCTTTATGCCGGCGGCGAATTTCGCGTGCGCCGTATCGGTATGCGTTTAGTCCTGGAAGAAAATGCCGGGGAGCCGCCCAGTCTCGGACAAACGCTCGTATGGCGCGGTGAAGCGAGCATAAGTGTGCCGGAATGGAAAGGGCGCCTGGTGTTTCAGGAGGGCGCGCCACTTGGTGTCGATGCCCAATGTCTGCGAGAAGGCGCCATAGTGTTGCATCCGCGCAGCGGGCAGGAACGATTGAAGCTTGCGGCCAATCGGCCCAGCAGAACGCTCAAGAATCTTTATCAGGAAGCCGGCCTGTTCCCGGCAGAAAGACGTTGGTTACCGTTGGTTTCGCTGCAAGATCGGCTGATTTTTGCCGCCGGGCTGGGAATGGACATTCGTCATCTTGGCGCCTCGCCCGGCGTGGTGCTGCACTGGGAAAAGCTATGAACCATGCGGGTTTGCGCCCGTAAATTGCTTGACACACGGCATTGCCGCTTGTTTAATACCACTTGCAAGTCTACACACCTGCGTAACTGGGCGGATATTACGATAACGATAGACGCCGTCCGCTTTCAATTTCATGAGGGGAGTCTAAGTGAACAAAACCGAATTGATCGACCACATTGCCAGCTCGGCCGATATTTCCAAAGCAGCTGCAACGCGCGGCCTCGAAGCATTTCTCGGCGCGGTAAAAAGCACCTTGAAGAAAAACGGTACTGTCACCCTGGTGGGTTTCGGCACCTTCTCCGTTGGCAAGCGCGCAGCCCGTACCGGTCGCAATCCGCGCACCAATGAACCGATCAAGATCAAAGCCGCTAAGGTTCCCAAATTTAAGCCTGGCAAAGCCTTGAAAGATGCGGTAAACTAACGGCTCTTTTGGCGCGGTGACAGCGCCAAAATTTGGCTGGCTAAGTTTCAAAGGGTGCTTAGCTCAGTTGGTAGAGCG
>JAFAGG010000100.1 GCA_023422955.1 Pseudomonadota bacterium
CATCCACACCGAGCACGACGCTCACCTTGCAGCGTTCATAACCCAGGCCTTCTGCCAGGATGGATTCCCAGCGATGCTCGCACACCGCGGCTTCCAGGGCGGGATTGCGCAGCAGGCGCTGCGTGGCTTGCCAGTTGGCCTGGTCGCCATGATCGAGGCGGCGCGTGCCCAGGTACAAACCGTCCGCACAGGCCAGTCCGGTCTGCGCATAGCGGTCGCTCAGCAACTGGGCCACGGTATGCGCGACCTGGGTGCGGCCGCTGCTGCCGCTAACGCTGACGATGGGAAGCGGGCTTTCACGCTTTTCGCCGAACAGATGATCGATGATGGCGCCTCCCACCTTTGCGCCCAGCTCCGTTCCGGCTTGCGTATAACGCTGCAAATCCACCCGGGCGCGCACGGTGACCACGCGGCCCTTGTTTTCCGACAAGGCTTGCGAGACATTCGGCGCAATCACCTGGACCTCGGCCACTTCCAGTCCCAGCACACGCGTTGCCATCGAAGCCAGCGCGGCGACATCGCCGTGCAGCTTCTGAGTCACATCGCGCATGGCCGGAAGCTGGAGGGCTGCGATGACGCGGCCGCCCACCACCAGCAGGCGGTAATCCTGTCCGGCGATGAATTCTTCCGCCAGCACGTCGTCGTCCTGTTCTTTGGCATCCTGATAGGCTGCGGCCAGGCTCTTCCAGGTATTCGCCATCGGCAGCACTGCGCCGCCGGTACGGACATCGCGCAGCCTGAGCGCGAGCGGAAGGCCATTGTCGTTCCAGTATTCCTGCAGATCGTGAACGCTGCGAATCGCGGTCGCATCGGGCATGGGAATGCCGGCTGCGCGCAGCATCTTGCGCGCCAGCATATGGTCGTCGGCCATGCCTTCCGCAATCGCGCCGTTCAGGGATATCTTGTTCATCCAGATACGGCGCTGCTGCTTGCCGTAGCCGAGCTGGATCAGGCCGTCCTTGCTCAGGGTCAGGGCGGGAATGCGGCGCTGGGCGGCTGCTTCCAGGATGCAGGCGGTGCTGGCATCGACCTCGTGTTCGCGCACTACGTGGGTCAGGCAGCGCACGGTCGCTTCTACATCGAAGGGCTGGTTGTCGATCGCAGCCAGCAGCAATTCGCGCGCGCCATGCAGGGCGGCGCGGCCGATGGCTTCGTTGGGCGTCCGGAATACAACTTTATAGAAGCCTCGCTTGGACATTTCACGGGCCTGGCCGAAGCCGGCGGCTACGCCTGCCAGGATTTGCAGTTCGATCGCAATGTGTTCCAGGATGTGGCCCGCCCAGGTGCCTTCGCGCAGCCGTTGCAGGAAGCCGCCGCGTACGCCCGGGGTGCAGTGATGTTCGATCAGGCCGGGCAGCCAGGCGCTCAGACGCTCGGGCAGGCCGGGTATCAGGTTGGACGGGCGGTCTTCCAGTTCGCCGATGTCTACCCATGCTTCCAGGATGGGGCGATAAGTCCAGATGCTGGGACCGCGAAGAAACAAGGTCTTGATGATATCGATGCGCGCTGCCGCGATGACGTTACCGGTTTTGGGCAGCAGGGCCGCTGTGGTCATTTCCATTCAATTTCCTCTCAGCTATCTGATTATTCTTAACAGGGGGCTCCTTCAGCAAGGGCCGTGCCATGAGGGAAAATATGAATGAAAACATCAACTTAGTTGATGACGGGAGAGGAAAGAGGAAGGCTGAGGGCTCAAAAAGCCGGAATCTGTCGCCATGTGGCGACAGGGTGCGAACGTTGATTTTTAAGTTGTTGATATAGAAGGATTTATTGCTGTCGCTGATCGGCGACAGCGTCGCTTTCGCCGCGAAACAAGTTGGGTGTCAGTTCATGTTTTTGCAGCAAGCGATAGAACTCGGTACGGTTGCGTTCGGCCAGTCTGGCGGCATCGGACACATTGCCGTCCGTGAGTTTTAGCAAATGAATCAGATAATTGCGCTCGAATCGCTGCTTGGCCTCGGCATAGCTCAATACCTCCAGCGAAGGAATGCGCAAGGCGCGCTGCACCAGCGAAAGCGGAATCAGCGGTGTCGTCGCCAGCGCACACAATTGCTCGACCACGTTATAAAGCTGTCGCACATTGCCGGGCCAGGCGGCCGACACCAGCGCTTCCAGCGCATCCGGCGCGAAACCGTTCAGGGATTTCTGGTACTTGCCGGCCAGCAGGCGCATGAAATGATGAGCCAGCGGCGCAATATCCTCGCGCCGTTCGCTGAGCGACGGCATCCACAGCGTGACGACGTTGAGCCGGTAGTACAGGTCTTCGCGGAATTGTCCGTCGGCCATGGCCTGGTCCAGGTCGCGATGGGTGGCGGACAGGATGCGCACATCGACCGGAATGTCGGTATCCGCACCGACCGGACGCACCTTGCGTTCCTGTAGCACGCGCAGCAGCTTGACCTGCAATACCAGCGGCATGTCGCCGATCTCGTCCAGGAACAGCGTGCCGCCGTCTGCGGCTTGCAGCAGGCCGCGCCGGTGTTGGGCCGCGCCGGTGAACGCGCCTTTTACATGGCCGAACAGTTCGGATTCCAATAGTTGTTCCGGAATGGCGCCGCAATTGATCGCGACGAAGGCTTCGTCGCCGCGCGGGCTGGCGCGGTGTATCGCGCGCGCCAGCAATTCCTTGCCGGTGCCGCTCTCGCCGCGGATCAGGATGCTGGCATCGGAGCCAGCGACCAGCAGCGCTTCGTCCAGCAGAGTTTCCATGCACTGGCTGCGGCTGATCAGATCGGCGCGCCAGCCATCCTTGCCCTTGGGCGAGGCCGTGGCAGTCGCACCCAGGTTCAGCGCCTGCGCGACCTTTTCCACCAGCATCTTGCCGTCGAAAGGCTTGGTCAGATAGGCGAACGCGCCGCGCGCCGTCGCTTCCACCGCGTCCGGTATGGTGCCGTGCGCAGTCAGCAGGATTACCGGCAAGCCGGGGTGCTGGGTACGGATTTCATCGAACAGCGCCAGGCCATCGCGGCCCGGCAGGCGCACGTCGCTGATCACCAGCGCCGGGCGCTCGACCGCCATTTTCACCAGCGCCGTTTCCGCGCTGTCGGCTTCGATCACGCGATGGCCGGCCGCAGCCAGCCGCAGCGACAACAGGCGCAGCAAGTCCGGATCGTCGTCCACTAAAAGTATCGAAGAAGCATTCATCATTTTTTATCCTGCTGGGCTTCAGCACCGGATGAGGCGCCCATGCGCGAAGGCAGGGAACGTTCCACCGCCTTGAGCTGTTCCAGTGTTTGCGTGAGTTGCTGGTTGCGATGCTGCGACTCGGCCAGCGAGCGCTCGCTCGTGTCCAGTTGTTCGGCCAGGCGTTGTTGCGCTGCATAGTGTGTCGCGAGGAATTGTGCCAGCGGCTTGAACTGCTGCGCTTCGACCGATGAATGATTGATTACCTCGGCCAGATTGGATTGCGCGCGCGCCAGGTCGTTCTTGCGTCCCAGCTGGCCAAGCACCATCGCTTTCTGCATCGCGACCGGCAGGCTTTTCGGCTTTTCAATCAGCCGGTCGAGCTCACGCGGCAGATCGGTGCGTGGCAGGCGCAGCAAGTCCTGGTGATAGGACAGCAGCTCATCCACTACGTTATGAGGCGCCACCACGACGACCGGTGGCTCATAGGCTGGCGTGAATAGCGGCACCGGCAGCGGCGACGAGCAGGCCGCGAGCAGCAGGGTAGGGAGCAGAAGCTTAATTCTCATGAGCCAGTTCTATGCGAAAGTGAGCCCCGCGTTCGCTGTCCAGCAATTGCACGCTGCCCTGGTGCGCTTCAATGTATTCGCGCACGATGGACAGGCCGATGCCGCTGCCGCGCCGGGGGCCAGGAGGTTGGTTTTTGCCCTGGTAAAAGGGTTCAAAGATGCGTTGCCGGTCGGCGGCATCCACGCCGGGACCGTCGTCCATGCAATCCAGGCGCACGCGATTGCCCTCGCGCGACAGCACGAAGCGGATGCGGTTGCCGGCTTCGCTGAAGCGGATCGCATTCGACAGCAGATTACTCAGCGCCACGGTCAGCTTGTCGACATCCGCCTTGACTAGCTGTGCTTCGCCTTCGACCGTGACCGTTACGCCGCGCGCCTGCCATTGCAGGCGCTGCGTGTCGACGACCTGGTGCAGCAGCTTTTCGAGTTCTATGGGCGTGCGCCTGAGTTGCTGTCCTTCAAAGGCGGCCGCGTTGTAGCGCAGCAGGTCTTCGATCTGAGTCTGCAAGGCCAGCGTATTCTGGCGCAGGATGCGCACGATTTCCTGCTGTTGCGGACTGAGCGTGCCGACCACGCCTTCATTCAGCAGCGCCACGCCTTCCGACAGCGCCGCCAGCGGCGTCTTCAGTTCGTGCGACACATGGCGCAAAAAGCGCGCCTTGTCGTTTTCCAGACCTGCCAGCCGCAGCCGCAGCCAGTCCAGCTGCTCGGCCAGCGCGCGCAGGTCGGCCGGGCCTTCGGCCCAGATCGCCTGATCGAAACGGCTTTCTCCCAAACGGCCGATGGCCGAACCGATCTGCGACAGCGAGCGCGACAGCCACAGGCCGAATGCGATGGCCAGCACCGCCGCCAGCAGCATGGTGACGAACACCATCACGCTCAGCACGCCTTGCCTTCTTTCCAGGTCATCCAGCAGCAGTTGATTGCGGCGCTCGACCTCGGTCTTGCTATCCAGTGCCAGCTGGTTGTTGATGGCGGCAAGGCGCCCGAATATCAGGCCCAGCTCCGCCGTATCGCCGATGTCGCTGGCGGCATGGCGCTTGACGATGGTTTGCACCGCCTTGCTCTCGTTGCGCCAGGCGATAAAGGCATCCTGTGATGTACCGGGCAAGGCGCCGGCCATTGCATCGAGCAATTCGTGAGCGTCAGCGGCGGCTTCCTTGTAGATTTCCTCGAAGGCCGGGTCTGCTAGGATTAGATACTGGCGGGCGCTGCGTTCCATGGACGTGGTGCGTTCGCCCAGCTGCTGCACAATCTCGGTCAGATGGATTGCGCTTTGCGCCGTTTCCTTGCTCTCCGTGGCGAGATTTTTCAGCGTGAACAGTGCGTGGATGGACGTGCCGCACAAGGGCAGCACGATCAGCAGGAATACCAGCAGCAACAGTGGGCGGAAAGACAGCGCGGCAAAGAAATTCCTGCCTATTCCAGCGGTCGTTTTCGGTTTGCCAATGAGTGCAGCGGAAGCTGACATGTTTTTCACGATAGGAAGCAAGGGACAACAGTAAGCACTGCGCCGCAGCACGGACTTGATATGAGCGCAGATCAGGCAGGGGTAATCTTGCGGAGGGCAAGCCAGGCGTGCTTGCATAGTGATGCATGAACGATCGCATCATGGCATGCGGCCAGGCAGCCGTCACCTTGCATTACAGGCACTTTCATTTTTATCAAAGCAGGTCCTGAAGGGGCGGCCCTGAACTGAGGCACGAGATTAGCACATCGCACTTGCCGCGTGTTTCGGGGGAGCAAGAATGATGATCTGGCAAGGCCGGTCAAGGCGGGTATCGAAGGGCAAGCATGGAGTTGTTCAGGTGTTTTCACCGGTACGCGAACGGGCGGCGAGATGATATTGTTATAAGCCCTCATCCTGCGGAGGCGTCATGGAAGCGAAGATCATGCTCATCACCGGCGGCAGTCGCGGTATCGGCGCAGCGACTGCCAGACTGGCTGCAGCGCAAGGCTACAAGGTTTGCATCAACTATCAGCGCAACCAGGAGGCGGCGCGCCAGCTGGTGGAGGACATTGCCGCCGGAGGCGGAGAAGCCTTCGCGGTGCAGGCCGATATCGCGCATGAAGACGAAGTGCTGCGCCTGTTTGCCTGCCTGGACCGCGTGTCCGGCAGGCTGGCCGCGCTGGTCAACAATGCCGGCATACTGGAGAAGCAGATGCGGGTGGAAGACATGACTGCCGACAGGCTGAACCGCATCCTGGCCACCAATGTGACCGGCAGTTTTTTGTGCGCGCGCGAAGCGATACGGCGCATGTCGAGCAGGCATGGCGGCCAGGGCGGCGCCATCGTCAATGTGTCTTCGATCGCGGCAAGGCTGGGTGCGCCGGAGGAGTACGTAGACTACGCGGCGTCCAAGGGTGCGATCGACAGCTTCACACTGGGCCTGGCCAAGGAAGTGGCCAGGGATGGCATACGCGTGAATGCGGTGCGGCCCGGCGTGATCCATACCGAGATCCACGCCAGCGGCGGCGAGCCGGGGCGCGTGGAGAGGGTGAAGGCAGGCGTGCCGATGCAACGCGGCGGCCAGGCCGAGGAAGTTGCGCACGCTATACTGTGGCTTTTGTCGGACCAGGCCTCGTATACTAGCGGTGCGATTCTGGATGTGAGCGGCGGACGCTGATGATCGCTTGTGCGCCTGAAAGCATTGAGAAGGAAGCCGATGAAATGATCACGAAATGGAAATGAAAGAACTGAAAACATGCTGATAGGCGTACCGAAGGAAATCAAGAATCATGAATATCGCGTAGGCATGACGCCGGGCAGCGTGCGTGAAACGGTTGACCATGGACACCAGGTAGTCGTGGAGACTGGCGCCGGTGCAGCCATAGGTTTGAGCGATGAACAATACGCGGCGGCCGGTGCGAAGATTGCCGCCACGCCGCAGGAAATCTTTGCCGCCGCCGACATGATCGTGAAGGTCAAGGAGCCGTTGCCGCAGGAGTATGCCTTGCTGCGCGCCGGGCAGATTCTCTTTACTTATCTGCACCTGGCGCCGGACCCGGAACAGACGGCGGCATTGGTGAAGTCGGGCGCGATCTGCATCGCCTACGAAACCGTGACTTCTCCCAATGGCGGCCTGCCTTTGCTGGCGCCCATGAGTGAAGTGGCCGGGCGCATGGCGATACAGGCAGGTGCGGTGCACCTGGAAAAATCCAGAGGCGGCATGGGCATATTGCTGGGCGGCGTACCCGGCGTGGCGCCGGCGCACGTGGTGATTATCGGTGCCGGCGTGGTCGGCACCAATGCGCTGCAGATGGCGGCCGGACTGGGCGCGCGCGTGACCGTGCTGGACCGCAACGTGGATCGCTTGCGCCAGTTGGACATGGCTTACGGCAATCGCATCAGCACCTTGTATTCGAATGCGCAGTCGCTGGAAGAAGCCGTGCTGTCAGCTGACGTGGTGATAGGCGGCGTGCTGGTGCCTGGCGCTGCCGCGCCCAAGTTGGTGACGCGCGACATGGTGATGCGCATGAAAAAAGGTGCGGTGATGGTGGATGTCGCCATCGACCAGGGCGGCTGCTTCGAAACCTCCCGTCCGACCACGCATGCGGAACCCACTTTCATGCTGGAAGGCGTAGTGCACTATTGCGTCGGCAACATGCCGGGCGCAGTAGCGCGCACTTCCGCTTTCGCGCTGAACAATGCAACCATTCCGCACACGCTGGCGCTAGCCGACAAGGGCTGGCAGCAGGCGCTGCGCGACGATGCGCACCTGCGCAACGGCTTGAATGTCTGCCAGGGCCGCGTGACGTTCGACGCAGTGGCGCGGGTGCATGGGTATGACTATCTGCCCGCTGAAGCAGCAATAGCGTAAGCAGGTAAGGTAAGCAAGACGGGTAGTCGGCTTCAGGGCTTCAGGTCGCTGCTCTCTTTCACTGCCAGCTACATCAAGTGCGGAAGCACTATCAACAGGATGGGTATGCTCACGAAGGCCATTATCGTGGAGAGAGCGATGCTGGCCGATACCTCGTCCTCTGCTACTTTGTACCGTTGCGTGAACAGGAAAACATTGGCTCCTACCGGCAAGGAAGCGGCCAGGGCCATGACGGCCATAGGGACTCCTTGCAGGCCCAGCAGCCATGCGCACGCAATGAAGATCGCAGGATGCGCAACGGTTTTGACCACAGCGATGCGCAGCGCCGGCAGCATGTTGCCGCTGAGTTTGCTGTAGGCCAGGGTGGCGCCCACCAGGAGCAGAGCCATCGGTCCCAGGGCCTGTCCCATTATCTGTAGCGGCTTGTCCAGCATTTCCGGCATGGGAAGCCCGGTCTGGGCATAGATTACGCCGGTAATGATGGGGAGGGGAACCGGATGCAGGATGCTGTTTTTGACGGCAATCGCCAGCGTTCTGCCCAGGTTCTGCGATGCTCCGTCAAGCCCGGCCTGGCGCGCAGCAGCCAGCTCGAACACGATGGTGCTGCCCGTCATCAGCACCAAGGCATGCACCGATATCAGCGTAAATAATGAAATAAGCCCGCTCTCTCCATACACCAGGCTGACCAGCGGGATGCCTATCATCACCGTATTGCTGAAGGTATGCGCCAGCGCTCGCGCCGCAGACAGGGTGGTAAAGCCGTATACGAGCAAGGTAGTGAAGAACACCAAGGCCACGGCAAGAAAATACACTGCAATGGGAGCGTAATCCAGGTCTGCCAGCTTCACGCCCATCATGGTGCGAAACAGCAATGCGGGAGTCAGAACGTAGAAAACCAGGTTGGCCAGATCCTGGAGCGCAGGCTGGCGCAACCATTTCATCTTGGCTAACCCGAAGCCGAGCGAGATGATGAAAATGACAGAAAACAGAGCTGGAACAGCAGGTGAGTCCACAGTGAATCCAGAGCGTTTTATAGTACGTTAGGAAAAAACGCACGCTCCATAAAGCGGAGAGTGCGATCCACTTTTCGTTTGTCCGACATTCCCAGCAAACGGTTTTTGCCAAATCCCGGGTTCACCATTTCCTGCTGCGATACGCATGCTGCGTCACCAGCCGCGTCGATGCAATCAGGGTATTCAATCCCATTATCAATTCCGTCAGCTTGTCCGGCGGCAGCGCCCAGATCTGCGAACGCGGCGCTTCAACGCCGGTGGCGGCGGTAATCACCGGCGCCACCCATTCCGCTTCCTCCGTCACGTCCAGCCATAGTGCTTCTTCATTGGTGTGCAGATAGACATGTCCGCCATGCTCCAGCGCGAAGCGCACGCCGCAGCCATGCTGGGCCTGGGTGCGATTCACGACTTCCAGCAATTCGCGGTTGTAGTTGTCTATCCAGGCTTCGATTTCGGTGATAGATTCCAGAACGAGCCAGGACAGTTCAGGAAAATCGTTCTGGTCCGGGAGGGAGGTATTCAAGGGGATGCAGAAAAAAGGAGCGCTCAGGCTGCGCGCGGCGCTGCCGTGAGCACTTGAGTTACATGCTGCTGTCTACCACCATCGAGGCGATTTGCGCCACCACGCCGCCGGCGGACATGAGCAGCATGTTCACGCCCGCTTTCGCATTGGCGCTTCCTTGCTGGGACAACTTGCGCATTTCCTTGAAATTCATGCGCACGCCGGGGTACTCGCGGCGTAGCTGGTTCATGAAGTAGTAGGTGCCAATGATGCCAATCCAGAAGACGACGGTGCCGCCGTAAAAGAGAAGGTCGCGCATAGTATTGCTCAGTGATGGGAAAAATATGCCGCTGGCTTACCGCCTGGTTGCCGCGTAGCCAACGACGCATGCGCGTATTGTAAGCGGTGAGTGCCGATGTGCATACAGGAAAAACGGTGCATCTCGCCGCAGCAAGCATGCACCGTCGGGCTTTCCTATTCCGCTTTCCTATTTTCCTGCCTGGTTCAGCAACATCTCGTTGACCCGCTTCACGAACGCGGCAGGATCGGTGAGCGTGCCGCCTTCGGCCAGCATGGCTTGGTCAAACAGGACGTGGGTCCAGTCGTCGAACTTGCCATCTTCATACTTCAGGCGCTGCACCAGCGGATGATGCGGATTGATTTCGAGGATGGGCCTGCTTTCCGGCGCTTCCTGGCCGGCCGCTTTCAGCATGCGCACCAGGTTGTTCGACATTTCATCGTCGTCGGCCACCAGGCAGGAAGGCGAGTCGGTCAGGCGGAAGGTGACGCGCACATCCTTGGCCTTGTCGGCCAGCGAGGCTTTCATCTTGTCGAGCAAGTCCTTGTACTCGGCTTCGGTTTCTTCCTTCTGCTTCTTCTCGGCTTCGTCTTCCAGTTGGCCCAGGTCGAGATCGCCCTTGGCTACCGATACCAGTTCCTTGCCTTCGAACTCGGTCAGGAAAGACAGCATCCATTCATCGACACGGTCGGTCAGCAGCAATACTTCCACGCCCTTCTTGCGGAAGATTTCCAGGTGCGGGCTGCTCTTCGCGGCCTGATAGGCATCGCCGGTGACGTAGTAAATCTTGTCCTGGCCTTCCTTCATGCGGCTGACGTAATCAGCGAAGGATACGTTCTGCGCATCGGAATCATTATGCGTGGACGCGAAGCGCAGCAGCTTGGCGATGCGTTCCTTGTTGCCGCCATCTTCGCCTATGCCTTCCTTCAGCACCTGGCCGAACTCGTTCCAGAAGCTCGCGTACTTGTCCTTCTTTTCCTGCTCTTTGCTGTTGGCCAGTTCTTCCAGCATGGACAGCACACGCTTGGTCGAACCTTCGCGTATCACTTTCACATCGCGCGATTCCTGCAGGATTTCGCGCGACACGTTCAGCGGCAGGTCGCTGGAATCGATCACACCTTTCACGAAGCGCAGGTAGACCGGCATCAGCTGTTCCGCATCGTCCATGATGAACACGCGCCGAACATAGAGCTTGATGCCGCCGCGCTTGTTGCGATCCCACAGATCGAAGGGCGCGCGCGACGGGATGTACAAGAGTTGCGTGTATTCGCTGCGGCCTTCGACGCGGTTATGCGTATAGGTCAGCGGTTCCTGGAAGTCGTGCGACACATGCTTGTAGAACTCGGCGTACTGCTCGGGCGTCACATCGGACTTGCTGCGGGTCCACAGCGCGCTGGCCTGGTTGATGGTTTCCATCTCATCCTTGGCCACCATCGCTTTTTTCTCTTCATCCCAATCTTCCTTCTGCATCTGGATCGGCAGGGAGATATGGTCGGAATACTTGCGCACGATGGATTGCAGCTTCCACGACGACAGGAAATCCTCTTCGCCTTCGCGCAGGTGCAGGATGATATCGGTGCCGCGCGAGGATTTTTCCAGCGCTTCTACCGTGAATTCGCCATCGCCCGCCGATTCCCAGCGCACGCCCTCGGCCGCAGACAGGCCGGCGCGGCGGCTTTCAACGGTGATCTTGTCGGCGACGATGAAGCCGGAATAAAAGCCCACGCCGAACTGGCCGATCAGCGCCGCATCTTTCTGCTGGTCGCCGGAAAGCTTGGAGAAAAATTCCTTGGTGCCCGACTTGGCGATGGTGCCCAGATGCTGGATCGCTTCATCACGGCTCATGCCTATGCCGTTGTCGGAAATCGTGAGCGTGCGCGCTTCCTTGTCGAAGGACAGGCGGATTTTCAGTTCCGGGTCGTTTTCGTACAAGCCGGCATTATTGATGGCTTCGAAGCGCAGCTTGTCGGCAGCGTCGGAAGCGTTGGAGATCAGCTCTCTTAAGAAAATTTCCTTGTTGGAATACAGGGAGTGAATCATCAGGTGCAACAACTGTTTGACTTCCGTCTGGAAGCCCAGCGTTTGTTTTTCTGAAGCAGTAGCGGTATCGCTCATCGTTTCCTCTTTACGCAAATGTTTCTGGATCAAGACTGAAATGGAATCCGGTGCTTGCCGGCGGATGGGCCGCCCTGACAAGACTTCTGTCCCCAAATGGGGTTGGCGGCAGGGATTACAAGCGCAAAAATGAGGGGGGAGGCAGGGGTTTCGCAACGCATGCGTTGCACCTGGCGAACGCGAACCGCCTGCCAGCGGTGAGCCGGGGGGGGAGGGGTGTAGCAATGGCAAGCAGCGATACTCTGCGCTCAGGTTCCCTCCCCTTCAAGGGGAGGGTTAGGGGTGTAGCGAGGGTAAGCAGGCGACATGTCGCCTGCTTGCGGAACGGTCCGGGCTTGCAAGCCCGGGCGCGCCCTGCAAGGGGGGATGGGTTTAACCAATCTA
>JAFAGG010000107.1 GCA_023422955.1 Pseudomonadota bacterium
TAGATTGGTTAAACCCATCCCCCCTTGCAGGGCGCGCCCGGGCTTGCAAGCCCGGACCGTTCCGCAAGCAGGCGACATGTCGCCTGCTTACCCTCGCTACACCCCTAACCCTCCCCTTGAAGGGGAGAGGATGTTCCCGCAAGCTTCTGCATCTCCAGCGCCTGCTGATACAGCGCATTCTTCTTTTGCCCGGTAATCTTCGCTGCCAGTGACGCCGCCTGGCTTACCGATACCTCTTCCATCAAGAGGCGAAGAATGCGGCTTGCCTGTTCCGCTTCCTTGTCCGTTTGCGGCGCGCTTTCCACCAGCAATACGAATTCCCCTTTTCTGCGGTCCGCGTTCGCAGCCAGCCAGGCGCTGGCTTCCGACAGCGCGCAACGATGAATTTCCTCGAACAGCTTGGTCAGTTCGCGCGCAAACACAATCTGGCGCGTCGACTCGAATACCTGCGCCAATGCGGCCACCGTTTCTTCGATGCGATGCGGCGCTTCGTAAAACACCAGCGTCGCCGGCACCGTGCGCAAGGCTTGCAGCTCGGTTTCCCGCTGCCTGGCCTTGGCCGGCAGGAAGCCGATAAAATAAAAGCGCTCGTTGAGCAGGCCGCTCGCCGACAAGGCAGCGATGGCGGCCGACGCGCCCGGCACGGGAATCACGCGCAAGCCCGCTTGCCGAACTGCATCGACTATGCGCGCGCCCGGATCGGATACCGCCGGCGTACCGGCATCGGAGACCAGCGCAATGCGCTCGCCGGCCTGCAGTCTTTGTATCAGCTTGTCTGCGATTTCACGTTCGTTATGCTGATGCGCCGCAATCAGCGGCTTGGACAATCCATAGCGTGTCAGCAGGTAGGAAGTGTTGCGGGTATCTTCGCAAGCGACGGCATCGACCAGCGACAGAACATGGATGCCGCGCAAGCTGATATCGCCTGCATTACCGATAGGCGTGGCTAGCACATATAATGACGAGGCTGGATAAATCTGTTGTGCCACATCATGCAAAACTGGCATGATGCCGGCTTGGTTAGAGTTCGCTGGGTTCATTGAGGACAAACGATGTCGTGCAAATTGATCAGGAATGGAGTGCTGTCGCTGCTGCTGACTGGATTGTGCGCCGCTGCGCTGGCAAACACAACCGCTGTGCCTGCGCCGCTTCACTTCACGGCCAACGATATCACCATCTATCCGGCCCTCGTGACCGAGGGCGACAGCACGGGATCGGATCTGGCGGAAGGGGGCGCCATTCTGGAAGCGGTGCCTGAACCCTATCGCGAAGTCCTGCCTTCCCACGAATTGCCGCCGCTGGTCGGCGCGCCGACCGGACCCTTGCGCGTGGCGCTGCTGTTGCCGCTGCAGTCCGATGCGCTGCGTGAAATGGCTGAGTCGGTGCGGGCAGGATTTAATGCCGCCCGTCAGACCGACCGCGATCCCAGTATTTCCGTCAGCGTGATTCAGACCAGCGACAATCCGCAAGACATCCTTGCCGCCTACAGCGCGGCCTTGCCTTCTCACGAAGTGATCGTGGGCCCGGCAACGCGCAGCAGCGTGACGGCGCTGGCGAACAGCGGCCTCGTTACCAAGCCGACGCTGGCGCTGGCTCAGCCCGACGAGGGCGTGAGGCTGCCGGCGCAGGTGCTGTCCATGGGCATGTCGCTGGAAGACGAAGCGCGCCAGGTCGCCGCTTGGGCGGCCGACGAAGGACGTACCCAGCGTGCCTTTGTGATTGCCACCAATTCCGCCTGGCAGCGCCGCGTGGCGCGCGCCTTTATGCAGGAAGTGCAGTCGCGCGGCGGCAGGGCCACGCTGGTAGACGTACTCACGGCAGGCGCTTATCTCGACCCCAACAACCTGGTGGTTTTGCGAAATCGCCTCAAGCAAGACCAGCCCACGATGATCTTCATGGCGCTCGACGCTACGCAAGCACGCCAGGTGCGTGAAGCAATCGGCACCGAGATTCCTCAGTTCGGCACCTCGCAAGTGAACCCGCTGCCGTATCAGCAACAGGAAGAGCCCGAGCGTGTGCCTTTCATGGAAGGCGTGCGCCTGGTCGACATGCCCTGGCAGTTGCAGCCCGACCATACCGCAGTGATGGTATATCCACGCGTGCCCCAGGTGCCGGGGCAGCAGCGTACCGCCAACGTCGAACGTTTCTATGCGCTGGGCATCGATGCTTACCGGATTGCGCGCGAAATCGGGCGCGGCCGCACGAGTTTCGAACTGGATGGCGTAAGCGGTCGCCTGCTGGTGTATTTTGGCGGCAACGTTTCGCGCGTGGAGCGGGTTGCCGTGCCCGCCGCCTATCGCGATGGGATCGTGGTTCCGCTGGACATGCAAAGATGAACCTGGCGCCGGCGCGCAAATCTTCCGCCATCGCCTCCGGGCAGGCGGCCGAACAAGCGGCGCTGGACTATCTGATACAACAAGGCCTCGCGCTGGCGCAGCGCAATTTCCGCTGTCGCCATGGCGAGATCGATCTCATCATGCGGCATCAGTCAGTGCTGGTATTCGTGGAAGTCAGAAAGCGCACTTCCGCTCTTTACGGCGGTGCCGCCGCCAGCATTACCGCTTCTAAGCAAGCCCGCCTTATCACTGCCGCGCAAATCTATCTGCAGCAATATCCACATCCGCCAGCCTGCCGCTTCGATGCAGTCGCCATCGAAAAGGAGAAAATCATCTGGTTACAAAACGTCATCGATAGCTGAATTGCATAACGCCATTGCTGGCGGGAACATTCTATAATGCCGGTCATGATGACGAACCAGCGCATACTCGATCATTTCCGCGAAAGTGCGGAAACCAAGCTTCAATCAGCCGCGCAACTGGCGCAGCCGATTGCCCAGGCCGTAGACCTGATGTTTGGCGCTTTATCCAATGGCAACAAGATACTTGCCTGCGGCAATGGCGGCGCAGCAGCCCTGTGCCAGCATTTTGCCGCCGCCCTGATCGGCCGTTTCGAACGCGAACGACTGCCTTTGCCGGCACTGGCCCTGACCAGTAATACCTCGGTGCTGACCGCCGTCAGCAATGAATACAGTTATCGCGAAACCTTCGCCAAGCAGGTGCAGGCCTTCGGTCAGCCTGGCGACGTGCTGCTGGTGATTTCCACCTCCGGTAATTCCGACAATATCGCGGCCGTCATCGAAGTGGCGCTGGAGCGCGACATGCGCATCGTTGCGCTGACCGGCGGCGAGAGCGGCAATATCGCACGGCAACTGACGGACATGGATGTGCATATCGGCGTGACGCATGATCGCATCGCCCGCATCCAGGAATTGCACTTACTGACATTGCATTGTTTATGCGACGGCATCGACGTCGCATTGTTTGGAGGAGAAGCTGATGAATGAAACAGGAAATAATCGCTGGCATGCACTACGCCGTCCCTTATCGCGCGTGATGTTGTGCACCATGCTGGCCGTCAGCCTGCAGGGATGCTTCGAGCTGGCAGTGGGCAGCGCGCTGGTCGGCACCATGGCCGCCGTGGACCGTCGCACGCTGGGCGCGCAAACCGATGACAAGACGCTTCCCATCAAGGCAGCCAGCCGTTTGCGCGAGAATCTGCCGGAAGGCCATCGCATCAACGTCAATGCCTTCAATCGCAAGGTGCTGCTGACCGGCGAGGTCAAGGATGAAGCGATGCGGCAGGAAGCCGAACGCCTGATTGCACAAATCGACGGCGTGGAAACGGTTTATAACGAACTGGCCATCGATTTCATCGCCGGTATCGGCACGCGTTCGAGCGACACCTTGCTGACCACCAAGGTCAAGGCCTCGCTGATCGATGCCAAGGACTTGCAATCCAATGCCATCAAGGTCGTCTCCGAGCGCGGCGCAGTCTACCTGATGGGCGTCGTCACCGAACGCGAATCCACCCGGGCCGCAGAGCTCGCCGCCGGCGTCAGCGGCGTGGCAAAGGTCGTGAAACTGTTCGACACCATCACGGAAGAGCAACTCGCCCGCATGTCCTCGTCGCCGTCCGCTGGTGGAGCCACTACCCCGGCACCGGTCGAGAGCAGCGAGCAAAGCATGTAAAGCATGTAAAGCAAAGCATGTAATACTTCGCGCTTCAGAAAAGCCGCCGCCAAGCCAAGCTTGCGCGGCGGTTTTTTTTACGTGAGCAACGGCAAAAAGTGGAGCGCGTTATAATCGCCTTCACGCTCATCACGCTTTCCCGGAGATTGTCATGCAACCGACTGCTTCCCCGTCCCGCCGCAACGGGATGCGCATACTGGCGGCAATCGTCGCCATCGCCCTGCTGGTCATTGGATATATGTCCTGGTCCGCGCGCGACCCCGCACCGAATGTCACCTTCACCAATCTTCAAGGCCAGAGAATTTCTTCGCAAGACTTGCAGGGCAAGGTCTATATGGTGAATTTTTGGGCAACGTCCTGCACCACTTGCGTGGCCGAGATGCCGGACCTGGTGAAAACTTATAACCAGTACAAGGACAAGGGCATGGAGTTCTTCGCGGTGGCGATGAGCTACGATCCGCCCAACTATGTGCTGAACTTCGCGCAGACGCGCCAATTGCCGTTTCACGTCGCTCTCGATGTGCGCGGAGAAATCGCGCAAGCCTTCGGTGATGTGCAACTCACGCCCACTACTTTCGTGATCGACAAGGAAGGCCGCATCGTGAAGCGTTACGTCGGCGAACCGGATTTCGCGCAACTGCATCAGTTGCTGGAAAAAGAACTTTCTACCTGATCGCCTGATAATAAGGCCTCCACCCAAAAACCGCCGGCAACCGGAGTTGCGCGGCGGTTTTTTTATGCGGGTCGGTATCAGGCAGCAGTAAAGTTCGGAAGAAGATTCGGGCTATTGCAATGCTTAATATATGAGCAGTGATATACGCCCACATGCATCAACAGGCACTAATGCAGCGCGCCCGATAAGACGGTCTGAGTCATCAAGCTTGCTTGCATCCAAAGCCAAGATCAGACCCAGGCTTCAACTCGACGCCGTTAGGAAACGGGGCCGCCATCGTCAAGGTGGAAATTCTTGATTGAGCGCTGATGATTATCCTCCCTGCTTTCCCGTCTCAAGAAACTGGATGGCCGCTCCCGACATCGCCCGTGTTCCGACGATTAGCGCGCTTTCATCCACAAAGAAATTGGGATTGTGATTAGGCGCGGCGCTTGCCGGGTCTTGACCATCCGGCGTTATGCCAAGAAAGAAGTAGAGGCCGGGTACCTGGCGGGCGAAGAAGGAGAAGTCTTCGGAGGCGCCGACCAATGGCGCTGTCGCCACCTTGCCGGAAGCGGCGCGGTTAAACACCGGCGCCATTTGCGCCGCGAGTTTTTCGTCATTAAGTGTGGTGCTGTAAGCCGGCACCACCGAAACCTCTGCCTTGACCCCCGCGCTTTCGGCGATTTTCTCGGTGCTGAGTTTCACGTCGCGGCCGACCTGTTCACGGACTTTCTCGTCGTAGGTGCGAATGGTGCCGGCCATATGTACCTGCTCGGGAACGATATTGGGCGCGCTGCCGCCCTGGATCATGCCGACGGTGACCACAGCAGGCGACTGCGTCAGATTGGTTCTGCGACTGACCACGGACTGCAGGCCGGTGAGCACCTGGGCTGCAGTGACTATCGGATCGATGGTGTTCCAGGGCATGCCACCATGACCCTGCTGACCGGTGAGGGTGATCTGCAGATCGTCGCTGCTGGCAGTGGTCGCACCGGTGCGCCAGGCAAGTTCGCCGGAGCGTCCCGGCATGACGTGCACCGCGAATACCGCATCGGGTTTGAACTTCTCGAACAGTCCCTCTTGCAGCATTAGTTGCGCACCCCAAAGTTTATTTTGACCGGGCATGACCACGCTCGATCCCTCTTCGGAAGGCTGGAAGATGAACATCACATTGCCCGGCAATTGCTCGCGCATGTCGGCCAGTACTTCGGCTGTTGCCATCAGCATGGCGGTGTGAGCATCGTGGCCGCAGGCATGCATCACGTCCACTTCCGTGCCGTGGTACATGCCGCGTGCCTTGGAGGCGAACGGCAGAGTGGCCGGTTCCTTCACGGGCAGGGCATCCATGTCGGCGCGTAGTGCCACGGTAGGTCCAGGCTTGCCGCCCTTGAGAATACCCACTACGCCGGTGCGAGCGATACCGGTGTGAACTTCAAGGCCGAGCTTGCGCAGGTGCTCAGCCACCAGATTGGAAGTGCGTTTCTCCTGGTCGCCCAATTCCGGATGCTGGTGTATGTCACGGCGCCATTCAATCAGTTTTTTCTCCACCGCCGCAGCGCGCTTGTACGCCTGCTCCTCAAGCGCGCTGGGTTGCTGAGCGTGCGCGGCGCCGGCGAGTCCCAGCAGCAGCACCATCAGGAATTTTGCAGGTTTGAATGATCGCATGATTTCGGCTCCTGGCAGGGATGCAGCGTCTGTAGCGGTCGCTGGAGAAAATCGGCTTGACTGATTAAGCCAGGAAGATTCAATCCGTGCGGATTTTATCGAGCGTGGAGAAACAGAGCGCTATAAAGACAAGGGGTTGTCGATATAGGCTTTCTTTAGTTGCCAGGAGGGTGCGATTGGTTCCGAGGGGAAGAGGAGACTGAGTGAGACTGAGCGTCTGTCGTGGAAGAGCCGCCGGCCACGACACTAGAAAAGAAGGAGGAAACGAGGCTTGCTTTGTGCAAAGCATTCGCCAGGGAAAGGCAGCCTTCTCAAGTCGACTCAAGTCAATTAATACAATCGACGCATCAGAAATTTCAAGGCTTGGGAAAGCGAAAATTGATGAGCGGGTCAAGTCTAAGCTTGTTCCCGCCTCATCAATTTTCGTATTTACTTCTGATCATCGATGGCGACGCCTGCGTTATGCGCCTGCTGATCTGCATGATAGGAACTGCGCACCATCGCACCCACTGCCGCATGCACGAAGCCCATCTTGTAGGCTTCCGCTTCGAACATCGCGAAGGTGTCGGGATGCACGTAGCGGCGTACCGGCAAATGGTCGCCGGAAGGCATCAGGTACTGGCCTATAGTCAGCATGTCCACGTTGTGATCGCGCAGGTCGCGCATCACTTGCAGGATTTCTTCATCGGTCTCGCCCAGGCCCACCATGATGCCGGACTTGGTCGGGATGTCGGGATGCAGTTCCTTGAATCGTTTAAGCAGGTTCAGCGAATAAGCATAGTCGGAACCGGGGCGCGCTTCCTTGTACAGGCGCGGCACGGTTTCCAGGTTGTGGTTCATCACGTCGGGCGGCACCGACTTCAGAATTTCCAGCGCGCGGTCGGCACGGCCGCGGAAATCCGGCGTCAGGATTTCGATGCGCGTAGCCGGCGACAGTTCGCGCACTTTTTCTATGCAAGCCACGAAATGCCCGGCGCCGCCGTCGCGCAGATCGTCGCGGTCCACCGAGGTGATCACCACGTAATTCAGCCTCAGCGCTGCAATCGTCTTCGCCAGGTTGATCGGCTCATCCGGATCGAGCGGGTCGGGGCGACCATGGCCCACATCGCAGAACGGGCAGCGCCGCGTGCACTTGTCGCCCATGATCATGAAGGTCGCGGTGCCTTTGCCGAAGCATTCACCGATATTCGGGCAGGACGCTTCCTCGCACACGGTCACCAGATTGTTGGCGCGCAGGATGTCCTTGATTTCGTAGAAGCGCGTGGTCGGCGAACCGGCCTTCACCCGTATCCAGCTCGGCTTGGCCAGCTTTTCGGCGGGAACGATCTTGATTGGAATGCGGCGGGTCTTGTCTGCGCCTTTTTGCTTTTCAGTCGGCTTGTAGGCGGGCGTGTCTAGCGTCTTGTTCTCAGTCGTCATCTGGAGTGGGTTTCCATACAAGCAGTGTTTCATCTCGGGCCGGATCAGCCTTCGCCTGTCACTGCCTTGTCTTTATCGGGTTAATAATTCGGCGAGCCGGTGTGCCAGTTTCATCTGCACTTCCTGCAAGGGCGCAGTCACACCGGAAGTTTTCATGTCCATGGTTTGCAAACCCTCGTGGCCGCAAGGGTTGATCCAGGAAAACGGCGCGAGATCCATATCTACATTCAGCGCTACGCCGTGATAGGTGGAGCCATTGCCGCGTATCTTCAAACCCAGCGCGGCAATCTTCGCACCCTGATGCGGCCCTTGCGCCATGTAAATGCCGGGTGCACCGTCCTTCCTCACACCCGCCAGATTATACGCTTCCAGCGTATCGATCACCGCCTGCTCGATCCGGTTCACAAATTCCCGTGCAAACAGTTTGCCGCCTTCCTTGTTACGCCGCAGATCGTATAGCAGATACACCACCACCTGTCCCGGTCCGTGATACGTGACTTCGCCGCCGCGATCGGTTTGCACGACCGGAATGCCGTTGGGATTGAGCACATGGGATTTGTCCGCACCAAGCCCCAGCGTGAAGACCGGCGGATGCTCGACGATCCAGAGCTGGTCGGAGGATTCGGAGGTGCGCGCATCGGTATAGGCGCGCATCGCGTCGAAGGTGGTTTCGTAGGGCTCTTGGCCGCGGTGGAGGACAACAGGAACAGGCATAGTAAGGAAACTTGCGAAGGATTATTTCTTTATCAGCTGCCTGATGGCCGCTTGCCCATGCTCGATGGCATCCGCTGCCGGCAAGGAACCATCTGCTTCTACCAGTACAAAAGCGTCCTGTTTCAAGCCTTTGCTTTCCACCACGATTGCTTCTTTGTCGCCGAACGTCGCCAGCGTCACCTTATTGATATCCTGCGCTGCGATGCGCTTGACTGGCTTGAACCGCTTATTGTCGGCTTCCCATTGTGCCCATATCACAGCCTTGTCTGTGACCATCAGCGCTCCGCCTGCCTGGCCTTCTCCTTGCATTCCCGCCGGCTCGCCGGCGTTGGGAAACCAGGCAGCGGAGTGCGCAAATCCCATGTTCCCCTCAGACTCCGGCACAGCCTCAACCGTCGCCTTCTGGAATTCATCGATTTCAACCGGGCCGTAAGAAGTGCAAGCGGCCACAAACAGGGCGGCCAGCACGGCAAGCACCTTCTGCATAATTTCCCCTTGGTTTGTCAGAGAGGAAGTATGTTACCTCATGCCAGGATCATCCTATTGCGCTATGGACCTGGATGCGGCTTGGGTTGGTGGCGATCAAGTCAGGGCAATGCCTGAAATCTCTTTGGCCTGTCTCGCAAACTGAAACCATGCTTGCCAAAAAATTTCAGGGCGCCTGATTGCTTTGCTATATTTTTTGCCTTCGGGGACACGGGTTCTTCGTGCTACAACACCACCTTCACCATCTCATGCGAAGAAAGCGCGCGATAAAGATTATCCAGTTGCTCCCGGCTCGTCGCTCGCACCGTCACTGTCAGCGACAGATAGTTGCCTTTCGATGAAGGCCGCATTTCCATCTTGTCGGCGGTGAATTCCGGATCGTACTGCTGCACGACTTCCACTATCGTTTGCGCGAAGTTTTCCTGCGTGGGGCCCATGACCTTGATTGGGAAATCGCTTGGGTATTCAATCAGGCTTTCTTTGGGATCGGGGATGGGAGTAAGCATGTCTTTTCTCTTTGAGGTTCAGGCCGCTTTCGCTTGCTGATAAGCGCCGTACAGTTTCTGATAGATGGGGCCGGGTTTGCCGTTTCCAATACGCCTGTCATCCAGCTTCACGATAGCAATCACTTCCTTGGTGGCGGAGGTCATCAGCAGTTCGTCCGCATCGAACACTTCCTCTTTCGCAATGCGGCGCGCTTCGAAGGGGATGCCTTCGGATGCGGCCAGTTCCTGCATCAGGCCGTAGCGTATGCCTTCGAGGATGAGGTGATCATTCGGCGGGACTGTCAGCTTGCCGTGCTTTACCACCCAGATATTCGAGGACGAACCTTCGGTCAGGAAGCCGTCGCGGAACTGCACGGTTTCGAAGGCGCCGTGATCGACTGCATATTGTGCAGCCAGCACATTGCCCAGCAGCGAAATCGACTTGATGTCGCAATGCAGCCAGCGCTTGTCTTCCATGGTCACGCACTGGATGCCGGCAGCGCGCACTTCCGGCGACGGCAGTACCAGTGGATTGGTCATGATGAAAACGGTAGGTGTGATGTCGGCCGGGAAGGCATGGCCGCGCCTGGCGACGCCGCGGGTGACTTGCAGGTAGACCATCTGGGTATCGGCCGGATGGGCATCGACCACTTGCTGGATCAGCTCCATCCATTGATTCTGCGTGTACGGATTAGCGATGCTTATTTTTTCCAGGCTGCGAAGCAGACGCGCCATGTGCTGCGCGGCACGGAACATCTTGCGATCGTAAATCGGGATGACTTCGTAGATGCCGTCGCCGAAGATGAAGCCGCGGTCGAGCACGGGAACGCGGGCTTCGGATATCGGTAGCAATGCGCCGTTCAGGTGGACCAGGGGATCATTCATGCAGGGCTCCTTCATGTGCTCTGAACGTTCGTCGTTTCGCGGGACGTGCCGTCTTTATGTTTCCTTCCCTTGAAGAGGAAGGCGTCCAATGCCCATCATTTTCCGCTGCCAAAAACAAAACGAGGAAGGCATTTGCCTTCCTCGTCGGGAGTTTACTGCGATTGCAGGTTTATTGCATCCAGAGGCGCACGGAGTCCCAGGCGCGGCCGAACATGCCGGCTTCGCCGACTTGCTCCAGCGACAGCACCGGCAGCTCGGCGACCACGCGGCCGTCAGCCATGATCTTCAGGGTGCCGACGCGGCTGTTCTGTGCAATCGGTGCAACCAGCGGATCTTTGCGCTCCAGTACCGGCTTGAGCTTGTCAGCCGTGCCCTTGGGAACGGTGACGAAAATATCTTCATTGAAGCCGAGCTTCACCTGGTTCTTGGTGCCTTTCCAGACATCGGGCGTAGCAACCGCTTCGCCCTTTGCATACAGGCGTACGGTATCGAAATTCAGGAAGCCCCAGTTCAGCAGCTTCTGGCTTTCCTGAGCGCGGGTGCGGTCCGAATTGGTGCCAAGCACTACGGAAACCAGGCGGCGGTCATGATTGCCGCTCGGGCGCTTGGCGGTGGAAATCAGGCAATAACCCGCAGTGCTGGTGTAGCCGGTCTTCAGGCCGTCAACGGTCGGGTCCAGCCACAGCAGACGGTTGCGGTTGGATTGGGTGATCTTGTTGTACGTGAAGCTCTTGACCGAGTAGATCTTGTACAGCTCGGGATGGTCATTGATCATGTGCTGCGCAAGCTTGGCCAGGTCGCGCGCGGTCGAGTAGTTTTCCGGATGCGGCAAGCCGTGCGCATTGGCAAAGCGGGTGGACTTCAGGCCCATGCGTTCCGCTTCGCGATTCATCAGCGCCACGAAGGAAGGCTCGGTGCCGGCTACGGCTTCGGCCAGCGCGACGGCGGCATCGTTGCCGGACTGGACTATCAGGCCATGCAGCAGGTCATTCACGTTGACCGGCACGCGCGGTTCGATGAACATCTTGGAGCTGTCCTTGTCGACTTTCCACGCATGTTCCGATACCTGGATCATTTGCTGCAGGTCGAGACGTTTTTCCTTGACTGCATTGAAGGAAAGATAAGCCGTCATGATCTTGACCAGCGATGCGGGTTCTACGCGTGCATCGGGATCATGGGCTGCCAGGACCTGACCGCTGGTGGCATCCAGCAGCATGTACGATTTTGCAGCGATGGTCGGAGCAGGCAGTTGTTGAGCCAGCGCGGAAAAGGATAGGAAAAGGCCGAGAGCAGCCGCAAAAATTCTTTTCATGGGACATCCATCATGAAGGGTGCGACGCATGGAGCAGAATCGCTGCAAGGCCGCAGGCCCGGTTGGAGTTGAAGCACGAAAAGATTATAAGGCGTGTGCGCTAGCGTTGCCACAGGGAAGTGACGATATTCTTTATATGATGTAGACGACGATGAAAGAAATGGTCTGCACCTGGTATCACTATGACAGGTAAATCCTGCGGTCTTGCCCAATCCATCACATTCGACAGCGGTATCGTTTCATCTTCTTCGCCATGAATGACAATGGTATCGGCCGGCACATCGGGCAGATTCCACTTGCCGGGCGCGGAGCCGATCAGCACCAGTCGCTCTGCCGGTGTTTGCTGTTCTGACAAACGCTGCGCGATTTGTGTCTGGATGTAAGTCCCGAAAGAAAAGCCGGACAATACAAACGGCAGGCCGGGATACTGTTCGCGCGCATGCTCCAGCAGCATCAGCATGTCGTCGGCTTCGCCGCGGCCTTCATCGTGCACGCCTTCGGAAGCGCCGACGCCGCGGAAATTCATGCGGAACACGGCATAACCCAAGCCTTGAAACGTGCGCGCCAGCGTGACCACGATCTTGTTATCCATGGTGCCGCCGAACAGCGGATGCGGATGGCCTACCAGTGCAATGCCGCGCGGCGTCGGGAAGCTGTCTTCGGCGGGCAGGTCGCGCGCGCATTCCAGATTGCCGGCAACGCCTGCGAGAGAAAAATAATCGGTGGCGGAATTCATTATTTCACCTGCTTAAAAAATAATCAGATCTTCAAGCGTTCGACCACACGTCCGCCGACCAGATGCACGTCGATGATTTCATCGATGTCGTGCGTGTCGACATAGGTGTACCAGGTGCCTTCGGGATAGACCACGATCACCGGGCCTTCTTCGCAACGGTCCAGGCAGCCTGCCTTGTTGATGCGCACCTTGCCCGCGCCGTTCAACCCGAGTTCCTTGATGCGGCGCTTCGCGTATTCCTGCGCGGCCTGCGCGCCGCAACCCGCGCAATGGGCGCGCCCATCATCGCGTTCATTAAGACAGAAAAACACATGGTGCTTGAAGAACTGGGACTCAGACATCGGCAATCCGTTTCAGAAGGACGGGACAGGAACAGGAGAAAGTGCAAGCGGGAATGATACACCGCAATCAACGCAGCTTCAGGCGATGCACGGGATGCAGCAGGAACCATAACAGCAGCAGCGGCCATACCAGCGACAGGAAGTGGGTGGCGCCGTTGAAATTGAGGAACTTGCCTTGTACCCAGGTTTGCAGGATGGCGCTGAAGTAGGGATTGATGGGGGCAGCGTTCACGACCAGCAGGCTGATGGCCAGCATGAAAACGGCAAAGCGGCGCTGCGTGGTCGGATGCGAACGGAAAAAGCACAGCGCGATGAGGATGCCGATGACGATGCCTGCCTTGGCGCCTGGTGTGAGCCAGGCAAAGGCATCCTGCGGCGAAAACAGCAGATAGCCCGCCAGCGACTCGACGGCAAAAGCGGTCAGCATCAGTCCGGTTGCCAGCAGCAGCTTGGGAGACTTGTCGCGCAGCAGGCATAAAAATGTGAGCAGCGCACCGGCCAGTCCGCAGGCGGCAATGACGGTTTCCAGCACCCAGTAATGTGCAGCACTCAGCGCAACGCCGCTTTTCAATAACGGGTTCAACTCTATCGGCCGGGCCAGCCAGGAAGACAGCCAGTTGGAAAGCACCGGAGTGAAATGCCCGTGGCCGAAAAGATAAGCCTGCGGATAGATTTGCGCAAGCGGCCACAGAATCAGAATGGCCAGGCCGCGACTGGCTTCCTCGCTGAACCAGCGTTGGCGCAGCGGGAGGAAATAGCCGCGCTCCAGTGTATAGCGCGTCAGGAACGGGCCGAGCAGCGCACCGATGAAAACACCGGCCGAGTTGGCCAGCAAGTCGAGGTTGGAAGACACGCGACTGGGCAGGAACGTTTGCATGGCTTCCATGGAGCCTGACAGCAGGGTGCCCAGCACCAGCGTCAGCAGCATGGCTGCATATTTTTTAAGCGTTGGATACAAGGCCATCACCACCAGTATGCCCAGCGGCACATAAGCGGCGATATTGGTGACCAGGTCGAATACGGTGCGATAACGCGGGAAGGGGGCGAAAAGATAGGCGAAGGGCGAGACGCCGATATTGTGCCAGCCGGAGAAAGGATAACCGCTCGCATACACCACCAGCAGCGCGTACAGCAGGGCTATGACGCGTACCGTGGTCGACGCGGCGGGCGCGTCGTGCGCGGACAAGCTTGTCATTACTTGCCGGGCTGGGGCAGGGCGGACAGCCAATGCAGGATGTCGGCCATCATCATGTCATTCGCCTGTGCCATCGCCCTGGCACCACCTTCGGCATCCTGGCTCGGCGCCGGAATGCGCTGCTGGAAAAGTTTCTGGTCGAGCAGCTTTCTGCCGTCCAGCACGGCTACTCGGGCTACGAGTTGCGCATAGCTTCGTTCCGGGCTTTCGAATACATGGGTGAAATCGTCAAGCTCGATGCGCAGGCTGGGCAGGCGCGCGATGCCCACGCTGGAAGACAATACCTGGCCGCCGTTCTGGCTGATATGCGACTTGATTCTTTCCTCGAACAGGCGCGCCGGCGACATGCTCCACTGGCTCTGCGAATAAGGCAGCGGCTGCTGCGCATTGGCGTAGACCAGGCGGTAATACATCTGCGGACCGTTCAGCCATTCGGGTGCGGTCACGCGGGCGATGGACAGGGCCGGCAAGGTGAGCGGGCCCGTCGGCGTGGCGGGCATCATGCCCAGGTCAAACGCCGTGGCGCGCGGGTTGGGGGCGTTGCCCGATACGCAGGCGCCGCACAGCGCGGCGAGCAGCAATACGAAAGGCAGTAAGCTTTTCTTCATAAAATGTCCTGAAAACATCCGATGGTTCGCATCATTCCGCAGCCGTGCCGAAGCCTTCTTCGCCAGGTCCCGGCGGGCGGCCGGGGCCGCGCGGGCCAAACAGCAGGCTGGAGCCGCTGTTGAAGCTGTCCAGCGTGCGGTCCAGGCTGCGCAGCGAACGGCGCGCATCGGTCGCCAGCGGCACGGCTTCACGTTCGATTTCTTCCGCCAGCGCCCGCACGCGCTCGGCGGCTTCCGAGATTTTCTCGATGGCGCCATCCGGATCATCCAGGTTGCTGGTCACGTGGTTCAGATTGCGTGTCAGCGCAGTCAGGCCAGCCAGGCTTTTCTCCGCTTCCGCCATCACGCGCGGCAAGCGGTCCAGGCTGGGCTGCAATTGCGTGGGAATGGTTTGCAATGCCTTGGCGGCTGCGCTGACGTTGTTGAAGGCATCGATGATGGCTTGCTGATTCTGCTGATCGGCAAAGTGGTTCAGGCGCGCGGTCAGCACTTCCGCCTGCTCCAGGATGGCCAGGCCGCGATCCTGCAAGGCATTGAGCAGGCCGCCGCGCATTTCGATGCGGGCAAGCTTGTCTTCGGAAGTCGGCAAGGGCGCAGGCTGGCTGCCGTCGTCATTCAGTTCGACAGAGGCAATGCCGGTCACACCCTGATAAGCGAGCGTGGCGTAAGTGGAATGAGTGACGGGCGTATCGGGACGCACGCGGATCTGGATCAGGATTTGCCCCGGCACTTGCGGATCGAAGGTGATGTCTTCCACTTTCCCGACATCCAGTCCGCGATAGCGCACCGCCGCCTGCGGATTCAGGCCGGGAATGGATTGCTTGGTGGCCAGCTGGTAGGGCAGGTAATCGGTATCGTCACGATTGAACCAGAGCGCAATCCAGATGGCGGCGCCCAATAGAAGCAGGGTGAAAAGGCCCGCCGTCAGGGCGTGGGATTTATTTTCCATAGATTTATCCTGAGTGCGATACGTCTTGCCGGTATTGCCGGGCGCGCTGTCCGCGCGCACCCTGGAAAAATTGTTCGATAAAAGGGTGAGGCATTTGCGCCACTTCCTGCGGCGGTCCAAAGGCAATCACGCGTTTTTCTGCCAGCACTGCGACATGTGTCGACAATCCTAACAGGGTATCCAGATCATGCGTCACCATGATCACGGTCAGATGCATGGCCTGGTGTAGTCCGGCAATCAATTGCACGAAACTTTCCGAACGCGCCGGGTCCAGGCCTGCGGTCGGTTCATCCAGCAACAGCAACTCCGGTTCCAGCGCCAGCGCCCGGGCCAGCGCCACCCGCTTGATCATGCCGCCCGACAGGTTGGCCGGGCGCTTTAACGCATCTTCGGGCGTGATGCCGACCAGGTGCAGCTTGAACAGCGCCGCCTCCCGGATCAGAGACTCGGGCAGCGTGCGGAGTTCACGCAAGGGCAGCGCCACATTGTCAAACGCGCTCAGTGCGGAAAACAGGGCGCCATGCTGAAACAGCATGCCCCAGCGGCTGCGCAATTGCTGCAGTTGCTGGCGATCGGCCTGGCTCATTTCCTGACCGAATACCTGCACCGAGCCGCGCGAGGGTTTTTGCAAACCCAGCACTTGCCGCAGCAGCGTAGTCTTGCCGGAACCGGAACCGCCGACCAGCGCCACGATCTGGCCCGACAGGATATCCAGGTCCAGGTCCTGGTGCACCACGGTCTGGCCGAATTGCGTCCAGAGCTTGCGTATCTTCACGACGGGGACGGTCTCCTGGATCATAGCGAAAATCCCACGTTCTTGAAGATGATGGCAAACACCGCATCCGCCAGGATCACCACGGTAATGGCCGTGACCACCGAGGCCGTCGTGCCCTGTCCCAGGCTTTCCGTATTGGGCTGGATGCGCAAGCCGAAGTGGCAGGCGATCAGGGCAATCAGGATGCCGAACACCATGCCCTTGCCCAGGCCTATCCAGTAGTTGGCCAGCGGCACCGCATCCGGCAGGCGCTGCAGGAAATAGCTGGGCGCCATGCCCAGTTCCATGCTGGCCGCCGCCATGCCGCCCGCCAGCGCCATCGCATCGGTCCATACCACCAGCAGCGGCATGGCAATCGCAAGCGCGAGCACCTTGGGCAGGATCAGCCGGAAGCCGTGCGGCAAGCCCATCACCAGCATTGCATCCAGTTCTTCATTGACCCGCATCACGCCCAGTTGCGCGGTAATGGCGGAACCGGAACGCCCGGCGACCAGGATGGCCGCCAGCAGCGGGCCGAGTTCGCGAATGATGCCCATGCCGAGAATGTCGACCAGGTAGATGTCGGCGCCGAAGCTGCGCAACTGCAGCGAAGACAGGTACGACAACACCACGCCGATCAGAAAGCCGACCAGCGCGGTGATGCCCAGCGCCTGATAGCCGGTGCGAAATACATTGGCGGAAATTTCCTTCCAGGGACCGAGCCAGGGTTTCATCAGCAGCCGGCCCAGGTCGAGCACCAGCTGGCCGGTCAGCGCTATCAGATCCGTGACGTGGCTGACCAGTCCGAGCAATCTTGCATGCAAGGCGGCGGCCAGGGACGGCCTGGTGGTCGTGGCGGGGAAGGCGAGCGAACCGGCTTGCTCCAGCCGTTCGAAGAAGGCTTCATGCTGCGGTGCGAGCGCCAGCCGTTCGGGACGTTTGCCGCCCCATGCATCCCACAGCAACTGGGCGCCGATATGATCCAGGCTGCCGATGCTCGACAGGTCCCATTCCAGCGCGGCAGGGTTGGACAAGGCCTGCAACTGTTTCCGTGTCCTTTCCAGCACGCCCGGCTGCGCCAGCGCCTGCACCTGCCAGGTGCCGTTGACCGACGCGGCATGGGGCGTCGGCTGGCTCAGGCTGGGTGCGGGAAGACGTGTTGTCGGCATCACAGCAGTGTAAGCGAGAATTTGACTTTTCGTCATCCGGCTGGCGCACACAGGGGCGCAATTAGGCGCGCAATTCACACGCAACAAATCCCGCTACAATGCGCGGCATGAGTTCTTCGCTTTCCGCGCAGCGCATTGCTGCTTGCCTCACACGCCCGCAGGCTTCAGCCGAATCACATGCCGCACCTTGCGCGGACATGCCGGCTGTCCCGCAGGTGAGCGTGGAAGTCGTGGCTGAAACCGGTTCGACCAATGCCGATTTGCTGGCAAGGCTGGCGCAACTGGATGGGCCGCATCTGTTGGTTGCCGAACGCCAGACTGCCGGCCGCGGCCGCGCAGGGCGAGCCTGGCATTCCGAGCCGGGTGCGGTACTGACCTTTTCCCTCGCCTGGCGTTTCAACCGACCCTTGCATGCCTTGACCGGCCTGCCGCTGGCCAGCGGTGTCGCGCTGGCGGAAGTGTTGGCTGAGTTGGGCGTGCCGGTGCAACTCAAGTGGCCCAACGACTTATTGAAGGAAGGCCGCAAGCTGGGCGGCATCCTGATTGAAACCGCCAAAGCGACGGATGCAGAGGGAGCTGCTTGCAGGCAGCAAAGCTGGGCGGTCATCGGCATCGGCCTCAACCTGAAACAGCCTGCGCAATTGCTGGAGCAGATTGGTCAGCCTGTCGCCAGCCTGGATTTGCCGGGCATGGATAATTCCGCCCTGATGGCCACGCTCATCATGGGACTGGCGCAAGCGATGGCGCAATTCGATCAGGAAGGCCTGCCTGCTTTTGTCGCGCGCTGGAATCAATATCATGCGCACTCGGGACTATGCGTGCGCATACAGGACGGTGAGCGCGTGCTGCATGAAGGCCGCGCCATCGGCATTGCCGAGCATGGCGCGCTGCTGCTGGAAACGGAACAGGGCACGGTGAGCATCATGTCGGGCGATGTATCGCTGCGGGCTGTCGAGGATGGAAAGGAAGGCAAGCATGCTGTTACTGGTTGACGCCGGCAATACCCGGATCAAGTGGGCCGCGCTCGCATCCGACCAGCCGGCGGCGCCCGGGCAATGGGCGCAGTTCGGCATGGTTGCGCGCGCGGAAATCGGTGCGTTGGTGCAAGCCTGGCAAACGCTGGGTATCAGCCGCGTGCTGTTATCGAATGTGGCGGGCGCCGCATTGCGCGAGGAGCTGGAGCAGGTATTGGCCCAGGCGCTGGCTCAGACGCTGGCTCAGACGCTAGGATTCACACCGGTGCCGCGCCTGTGGTTCAAGTCGCAGGCCGAGCTGGGCGGCGTGCGCAATGCCTATCGCGATCCGCAGCAACTGGGCTGCGACCGCTTCGCCTCGGCGATAGGCGCACGAGCGCTGTATCCCGGTCAAGCCCTGATGATCGTTACCTGCGGCACCGCGACCACTATCGATTGCGTGAGCGCGGAAGGCGTATTCACCGGCGGCATGATCCTGCCCGGCCTGAGCACCATGGCAGCGTCGCTGGCGACCAACACCGCGCAGCTGCCGCAAGTGCCGCACGCTGTGGAAATTGCACAAGCCTTTGCCGACAATACGACGGATGCGATCATCAGCGGCTGCCTCAATGCGCAGGCCGGTGCCATCGAGCGTGCGCTGTCGCTGTATCACGCCAGGCATCCCGATGCGCGCTGCCTGATGTCGGGCGGTGCGGCGCACCTGATCGCTCCGCATTTGTCCATCCCGCATGACAAGGTCGATAATCTGGTCCTGATCGGATTGCAAACGTTTGCCTTTCTTCCCGAGTAACCATGCTGAGATTTCTATTCGTCGTCCTGCTGCTGGCCAATGCCCTGGTGTTTGCTTATCACCAGGGGCATCTGAACGAGCTGGCTCTCTTTTCCGACGGCCGCGAGCCGGCGCGTTTGCAAAATCAGTTAAATGCGCAAGCGATCCAGCTGGTGTTCCCGGCGGTGCAGCAGGTGAGCGATGAGCAAGCCGAGGCGAGCTGCCTGGAACTGGGTAATTTCAGCATGGCGGAATCCCGTCGCGCCGAGCCGCAACTGGCAGCGCTGGCGCCCGAGTTCGAACTGGCGCGCCGTGAAGTCACCGAAGCCAGCAGCCACATGGTGCTGGTTCCGCCGCTGGGTAGTCGCGCGGCCGCAGACCAGCGCGCCGCCGAACTGCGGCAGGCCGGCATCACCGATCTTTTCGTGTTGCCGGAACCGCCCGAGCATCGCTGGGGCATATCGCTGGGCGTGTTCAAGAATGAGGAAATGGCGCGCAATCGATTGGCAACCGTGATGCGGCAGGGCGCGGCCAATGCGCAGATCGTCGAGCACAAAATGTCCCTGCCCCAGATCGCATTTCAGTTGCGCGGTGAACCGGCGGCCCTTACTGCTGTCGTTGATAGGTGGAGAGCGGAGTTTCCGCGCTATGCGCTGCGCACCTGCGACTAATTGGAAGGTTTTGTCCCGGATGGTTCTGCTGTTGATCCCGGTTTCTGCAAGTCTGCAATGCGACGCCTGAGGCAGGCGGGGCAAAAGCAAGCTGCAATGCTGCCTGCTTCATCCGCGCCGACGGAAGCCGGCAGCGCAGCAAGCGCAGGCAGTTGTGCACACCAGCAGGGCGCTCCCTCCTTATCCTCGGCTGCACCGCAGGCAAATTCAAGACCGCAATCGGGACAACGACTCATCGCCACCTTACCTTTTCATTAAAAGAAAGCAAACAGAGGCCCGGCTAAAACCCCTCAATCCACTTGGGTAAAGGGGATTCCCGGAAAAAAATAGCGCTTCGCTGTAAAATCGCGCCATTGTTCATACAGGAATTATCATGCCCGACTCTACCGATCTTACCGCCGTTTCGCCACAGATCAAGGCGGAAATCCTTGCGGAAGCTCTTCCTTATATCCGCAAGTTCCACGGCAAGACCATCGTCATCAAGTATGGCGGCAATGCGATGACCGAGGAAAGACTGAAGCACGGGTTTGCGCGCGACGTGATCCTGCTGAAACTGGTCGGCATGAACCCGGTCGTGGTGCATGGCGGCGGTCCGCAGATCGATGCCGCTTTGAAAAAAATCGGCAAGCAGGGCACCTTCGTGCAGGGCATGCGCATCACCGACGAAGAAACCATGGAAGTGGTGGAATGGGTGCTGGGCGGCGAAGTGCAGCAGGATATCGTCATGCTGATCAATCATTACGGTGGCCAGGCGGTCGGCCTGACCGGCAAGGATGGCGGCCTGATCCGCGCGCGCAAGATGCAGATGCCGGACAGGGAAAAACCGGGCGAATATCTCGACATCGGTTTTGTCGGCGACATCGAAGCGATCAATCCGGCGGTGGTAAAAGCCTTGCAGGACGACGCCTTCATTCCCATCATCTCGCCCATCGGTTTCGGCGACGATGGCCAGGCCTACAACATCAATGCCGACGTGGTGGCCGGCAAGATCGCGGAAATCCTGCGTGCTGAAAAACTGATCATGATGACCAACATCGCCGGCGTGCAGAACAAGCAGGGCGAATTGCTGACCGATCTGTCGGCCCGCGAGATCGATGAAATGTTCGCCGACGGCACCATCTCCGGCGGCATGCTGCCTAAAATTTCATCAGCGCTGGATGCCGCCAAGTCCGGCGTGAATACGGTGCACATCATCGACGGCCGCATCGAGCATTCGCTGCTGCTGGAAGTGCTGACCGAGCAGGCGTTCGGGACGATGATACGGTCGCATTAAGCGCACTTCATCAGGACTATGGCCTGATTTGCAAGCCGCCTTGATCAGTGCAAGGCGGCTTTTTCATGTCGATTGAATCTCGCGCGGCTTTACGTGCGCTGGCATAACACGGAACTACATGGCGAAACCCATCTGGCTGTTCGATCTCGACAATACCTTGCACGATGCTTCGCATGCGATCTTCCCGGCGATCAATGCGAACATGAACGTTTATATCGCCAAGGTCTTGAAAGAAGCCGGGCTGGAAGATACGCCGGAAGCGGCCAACGCTGCGCGCGTTCTGTACTGGCAGCGTTATGGCGCGACGCTGCTGGGCATGGTCAAGCATCACCAGGTCAGCGCGGAAGAGTTTTTGCGTGAGGCGCATCGCTTTGAGCATTTGCCGACGCTGATAAGAGCCGAGCGCGGCCTGGGGAAATTGCTGAAGCGTCTTCCCGGGCGCAAGATACTGCTGACCAATGCGCCGCGCCGTTATGCGCATGACGTGCTGCGCCACCTCGGCCTGCATCGTCATTTCGCGCAACACGTACCGATCGAAGCGATGCGCGTGCACAGGCATTTCCGGCCCAAGCCCTCGAAATCCTTTCTGCGCAAATTGCTGGCGCAGCTTGGCCTGCCGGCGGGGCGCTGCATCCTGGTGGAAGATACCGCCGAAACGCTCAAGGCCGCCAAGGCGCTGGGCTTGCGCACGGCCTGGGTCACGCAATATCTCGATTTTTCCTCGCATTCGCGACAGCAGGAGGATGTTTCTCCGGGCACCGTTGTATCAAAGCGCCCCATTTATGTCGATGTCAAAGTAAAATCCGTACGGCATTTGAGCCGCCATCTGCATAGGATGCGCTAAGCGCATCCGGCAAATTGCTTCCAAGGGGGGAGCTTTCATACCGATTCGTGCCGGCTGCGGCGGCCGGCAATGTCCAGTTTCTATTCAGCGTCGCCCTGCGTCATTGTGGCGAACGTTCCGAGTCGTGACCGAATCGACTGCTTATTTACTTACCTATCATGGCAACCACAAAACCGGGCGAACGGAAATTACAGATACTGCAGGCTCTGGCAACGATGCTGGAGCAGCCCAAGGGGGAAAAGATCACGACGGCAGCGCTGGCTGCGAGGCTGGATGTCTCGGAAGCGGCGCTGTATCGTCACTTCGCCAGCAAGGCGCAGATGTTCGAAGGGCTGATCGAGTTCATCGAGTCGAGCATCTTCGGCCTGGTCAACCAGATCACCGAACAGCAGGAAAACGGCATCGCCCAGGTGCAGGCGATTACCGGCATGCTGCTGAGTTTCGCGGAACGCAATCCGGGCATGACGCGCGTGATGATAGGCGATGCGCTGGTCAATGAAGACGAGCGCTTGCAGGTGCGCATGAACCAGTTCATCGAGCGCGTTGAAATGGCGCTGCGCCAGGCGCTGCGTATCGCGGCAAGCCAGGGGCAGGGCAGCGAGGAGCAGGCAGCCATGCGTGCCAGCATGATTGCCTGCCTGGTGGTGGGACGCTGGCACCGATTCGCCAAGTCCGGCTTCAAGCACAAGCCTTCGGAAGACGCGTCGCTGCAGATCGCCATCCTGCTGGCCTGACATTTCGCCGCATCGTGCGGCCCCTATGCTCGCAAAACCTTTCCCCTCGCTTGCCTTCGCCGCCTTGCTGGCCGGCGGCATCGCCATCGGCTTTGCCGGCATCATGGTGCGCCTGACCGACGTCAATCCGCTGGCCTCGGCCTTCTGGCGGCTGGCGCTGGCGGCGCCCTTGTTGTGGATATGGGCCATAGCTTCCGCCTCAAAAGATCAAGAGCAGGGCAAGCGCACCGATTTTTCGCGGCCGCTGTTTCTGGCCGGCGCTTACTTCGCGGGCGACATGGCGCTGTGGCACCTGTCGCTGCATTACACGACGGTTGCCAATGCCACGCTGCTGTCCAACTTTGCGCCTATCTTTATTGCGCTGTGGCTGGGTGTCGTACTGAAGGTGCGTTTCTCGCGTCTTTTTCTGGGCGGCATGGGACTGGCATTGCTGGGGGCGGCGCTGTTGATAGCGCCGAATATGGCTATCTCCGATGCCGCGCAAGCGGGCCGCTTATGGGGCGATGCCTTCGGTCTGGCCAGCGCGGTGTTTTATGCCGCCTATCAGCTGGCGATCAAGGATGCGCGCAATGCCTATTCGACGGCGCGCCTGATGGCATGGAGCAGCACGATAACCGCCGTGTGCCTGTTGCCGCTGGCGTTGCTGGCGCCCGGCCCTTTCTTTCCCGCTGAATTATCCGGCTGGTTGCCCTTGATAGGATTGGCGCTGATTGCGCAGATCGGCGGGCAAACCGTGATTGCTTACGCCTTCGCACATCTGCCCGCTTCGCTGTCGTCGGTAAGTTTGCTGATCCAGCCGCTGACGGCAGCGATAGCTGCCTGGCTCCTGTTCAACGAAGCGCTGGGGCCGGTGCGGCTGATTGGCGCGGCTCTGCTGCTGGCCGGCATCTGGCTCTCGCGCCGCGGCAGCTGAGCGGCGCTCGCTTATGCTCAGATGTGAAAGACGCTGTGCAACTGTGTGAAGCGTAATCCAGTGCTACAGGAATCAGTGCCCGCACACCAGGCACTGCGCATTGCGTGTCAGCGCGATGCTGGTCCATTCCATGTTGCGCGCATCCAGCAGCAGCAAGCGGCCTGCCAAAGGTTCGCCGATGTGGGCGACGATTTTTAATGCTTCGGCCGCCTGCGTGGTGCCGATGATGCCTACCAGCGGCGCGAACACGCCCATGGTCGAACACTGCACTTCTTCGAATTGCTGATCCGGCGGGAACAGGCAGGCATAGCAAGGCGTGTTGTCGCCGCGCGGGTCGAATACCGCGACCTGGCCGTCAAAGCGTATCGCAGCTCCCGATACCAGCGGCACGCGATTGGCCACGCAGGCACGGTTGAGCGCATGGCGGGTGGCGAAATTGTCGGTGCAGTCGAGCACCACGGTCGCGCTTTTCACCAGCTCATTCAATCGCTCGTCATCAACACGCTCGACCAGGGGCACGATTTCGATATCCGGATTGAGTTGTTCCAGCGTGGTTTTTCCCGAAGTCGCCTTCGCTTGTCCCACGCGTTCGGTCGTGTGCAGAATCTGCCGCTGCAAATTGGTGAGATCTACCGTGTCATCGTCGACCAGCGTGATCTTGCCTATGCCTGCCGAGGCCAGGTAGTAGGCAGCCGGCGAACCCAGTCCGCCTGCGCCTATGATCAGCGCGTGTGCGGCAAGCAGTTTTTCCTGGCCTTCGATGCCGATTTCATCGAGCAGGATATGGCGCGAATAGCGCAGTAATTGATGGTCGTTCATCTGTTTGCTTCATTACGAGGCGACTAGCCAATGAGTGCCGGGCAGGCACGAATAAAAACGGCCGCATTGCTGCGGCCGTAGTGTACAGAAGTTTTACTTATTTTTTACTGTCATTCTTGCTGCCATCTTCTTTGCCGTTTTCATCATTGATGGAAGGCTCTTCCTTGCTTTCTATCTTCATGACGGTGGTCTTGACCGGCAAGCCTTTCAGATGATTGAGCGCCTGCTGCAGCTGGAAGTCATCGGTGCTGCCGAATTCCAGCGGCTTGCGTTTCTTTTCCAGGAATTCCAGGCGGCGCTGTTCTTCCATCTCGTCGATCTGCTGGGCGATCTCTTCTTCCTTCTGGTTCCTGTCATTGGAAAGATGCTTCTGCAGATCGGCTTCGCGCAAACGCAGGCCATTGAAGCCGTCGTCATCCTCGTTTTCCTCGACCAGCAGATCGGGCACGATGCCCTTGGCCTGGATTGCGCGGCCGCTCGGCGTGTAATAACGCGCAGTAGTCAGTTTCACGGCGGTTTCGGGCGACAGCGGCCGGATGGTTTGCACCGATCCCTTGCCGAATGTCTGCGTGCCCATGATGGTGGCGCGCTTGTAATCCTGCAGCGCGCCGGCCACGATTTCAGAGGCAGAAGCGGAGCCGGTATTGACCAGCACCACCATCTTCACCTTCTTCACCGCTTCCGGCAGCTTGGCCAGCGGATCGCTGCCGATGGCGCGAGAGGAGTAATACTCACGACGCGCGTAATAGGATTGCTTGGATTCCGGCAGCTGGCCATTGGTGGACGTGATCTCGACATCCTTGGGCAGGAAGGCGGCCGATACGCCGATGGCGCCCGGCAGCAGTCCGCCCGGATCATTGCGCAGATCCAGCACCAGGCCTTTCAGGTTGGGGTCTTCGGCATAGATGGCATTGATTTTCTTGGCCAGGTCATCCACGGTCGGTTCCTGGAATTGCGCAACGCGTATCCATGCATAGCCGGGCTCGACCATCTTGCCTTTCACGCTTTGCACGCGGATTTCCTGGCGCACGATGGGGAAGATCAGCGGCCGGTCTTCATCCTTGCGCATCACGGTGAGCGTGATCTTGGTATTCGGTTCGCCGCGCATGCGCTTGACCGCTTCTTCCAGCGTCATGCCTTTGACCGGCGTGCTGTCCAGGCGCGTGATCAGGTCGCCTGCTTTCAGGCCTATCTTGAATGCCGGCGAGTCTTCGATGGGCGAAATGACTTTGACATAACCGTCTTCCATGCCCACTTCTATGCCCAGGCCGACGAACTTGCCTTGCGTGCCTTCACGCAATTCCTTGTAGGCTTTCTTGTCCAGGTAGGCGGAGTGCGGATCGAGCGACGACACCATGCCGGCAATCGCTTCGGTCAGCAGCTTCTTGTCGTCTATCGCCTCGACATAGTCGGACTTGATCAGGCTGAACACATCGGCGAGTTGCCGCAGTTCTTCCACCGGCAAGGGCGAGCCGGCGCTTTTCTGCGCCATCGCATCGATTTGCAGCGAACCGACTACGCCGGCCACTATGCCCAGCGTCACAAGGCTGAAACTCTTCAATTTACTGCTACGCATATCTCACCTAATTGTTACCCACCCGAGTGGATCAAAGGGACGGCCCTGGTGCCGCATTTCAAAATATAAACCGGGCTGTTCGATGCCGCCGCTGCTGCCGGTATTGGCAATCACATCGCCCGTCTTGATGCGATCACCCGCCTGCTTGAACAGCGACTGGTTATTGCCGTAAATCGTTAAATACTCGCCGCCATGATCAATGATGACCAGGTTGCCGAAGCCGCGCAGCCAGTCGGCAAAAATGATTTGTCCGTCGGCGACCGCCTTGACCTCCGATCCTTCATCGGTGCGGATGAACAAGCCTTTCCAGTTCGGGCCGTCATCGCGGCGGCTTCCGTATTTTGCCACCAATTCACCGCGCACCGGCAAACGTAATTTGCCTCTTAAGCTGCGAAACGCCGAAGCGTTGGCATTAGCGCCACTTTCCGGCGTCAATGCGTTATAGGTGCTGGCCTTGGGCTGCGTAATCTTGCCGCTGGACGAAGACGCGGCTTTGTTATCTTTCTGCTGCGCGAGTTGCCGCTCTCTTGCCGCCTTCTCGCGCGCGCGCTTTTCAGCTTCCGCCTTGCGCTGCTGCTCTATCAGCTTGGTCAGCTGGCTCACCAGGTTGCCGAGGCGCTGCTCATTGCGCTCGATGGTGCCGACTTCCTTGCGCTGTACCGCCAGCTTGCTCGACAGCTTGGACAGCAGTTCGGCCCGCTTGGCTTTTTCCTTTTCCAGCACCGTCTTCTGCGAGCGCTCTTCCTGCGCTACCTCATCCAGTTCCTTCTTCAGCTTCTCGGCTTCCAGCCGATTTTTTTCTACCGCTTCCAGGTTGATGCGCAACTCTTCCAGCAGCTTGCTCTGTGCCTTCGATATATAGCCCATATACCAAAGGTCGCGATTGATGCGGTTCGGATTGTCGCCCGATAGCAGCAATTTGGTGGGATCTTCATTGTTGGTGATGTATTGCTCACGCATCAAGCTGTCGAGCTGATTCTGCTGCTGTTCCACCTGCTGCTGCAACTGGCGCTGCTCATTCAGCAGCGTTCGCAGCGATGCGGAAATTTCCTTTTGATCACTTGCCAATTCCCTCAACGTGCGGTTGGCATCCGAGATGGCGGCTTCCGATTCGGCCAGCGCATCGGCCGCGTTTTCGCGGGCAGCTTCGGTTTGATGAATATCGCGCTTGAGCGCATTCAGCTTCTTGCGCAAGGCCGCGCGTTCTGCTTCCGCCGTTTGCTTTTGCTTGGCGCGCTCGGTAGTTTGGGCCAGCGCCTGCTCGCTCAGCGCGAACGCAAGCAGCAGCACCAGCCCGGTCGTCGCCAGGGCCGATAGGCGGAAGAGCAAGGGGCGCGGCCGGGCGGGGCGCTGCGATTTGGGAGGGGAGGCTAAAGAAAAACTCACAGTGACAGAACCGGATTTCCGAACAGCACTAATAATGACACGTCGGGACCGGTTTGGGGAATGGCGCACACCCGTGCGCCATGCTTTTTACATTGCCGGATACTTTTTACCGCACGGTGAGGATTACAGCACGGTGCCGTGGTGAGCCATCTCGCGCGATGCTGCCTGGATCACGTTGGGGTCGCCCAGGTAATAACTCTTGATCGGCTTGAGGTCCGCATCCAGTTCGTACACCATCGGCATGCCATTGGGGATGTTCAGGCGCACGATCTCGGTATCGCTGATGTTGTCGATGTACTTGATCAGCGCGCGCAGACTGTTGCCATGGGCGGAAATCGCGATGCGCTTGCCGGAGCGGATGGCCGGGGCAATCGATTCGTCCCACAAGGGGGCGACGCGGGCCACGGCATCCTTCAGGCATTCGGTCAGCGGGATTTCCTCGCGCTTGAGATCCGCATAACGCGGGTCGTTGTAAGAGGTGCGCGGATCGTCCGGAGACAGGGGTTCCGGCGGCACATCGTAGCTGCGGCGCCAGGCCAGGACCTGGTCTTCGCCGTATTTGGCAGCGGTTTCAGCCTTGTTCAATCCCTGCAGTGCGCCGTAATGGCGCTCGTTCAGGCGCCAGTGAGGCGTGACCGGTATCCACATCAGATCCATTTCATCGAGCGCCACCCACATGGTGCGAATGGAGCGCTTGAGCATGGAGGTGTAAGCCAGATCGAAGGTGTAACCCGCTTCCCTGAGCAGCTTGCCGGCGTGCCGGGCTTCTGCGATGCCTTTTTCAGTCAGATCCACATCTGACCAACCGGTAAACCGGTTCTCCAGATTCCAAGTGGATTGGCCATGACGCATCAAGACGATTTTGTACATACAAAGATGAATCCAAATTGGGGGGTGAACAAGGATTTGAGTTCCATTAAGCCTTCTATTCTATAATGGCGGGATTACTATAACCACTCAGTCCTATGGAATTTATTAATGACAACATCTGGTTGTTCGGTTTGGTCCTGTTATCCGGCGGTGGCTTGGTATGGGCTTCCCTGCAAGGACGGGGCACCACACTGACGCAGGTCCAGGCTACACAAATGCTCAACCAGGATAAGGCCGTAGTGCTGGATGTGCGTCCTGCCAGCGAATTTTCAAGCGCTCATATGCCGGGTGCCATCAATGTTCCTTTAGCAGACATGCCCATCAAGATCGGGCAGTTGAGTAAATACCAGTCTCAATCGATCATCGTGGTCTGCCAAACGGGCGCACAGTCCAGGAAAGCCAGATCGCAATTGAAAAAGGTCGGTTTTAACGATGTTTATGTCCTGAATGGCGGGATTACTGAGTGGCAATCGCAAGGTTTGCCCACCACGAAATGATGGAGAAATGCTCATGACTGCGCGTGTCGTAATGTACAGCACCGGCGTATGCCCATATTGCGTAATGGCAGAAAGATTGCTGAAAACCAAAGGTGTGGACAATATCGAGAAGGTCCGCATTGACCTCGAGCCCGAACAGCGTGCCTTGATGATGGAAAAAACCGGCCGCCGGACTGTTCCCCAGATTTACATCGGCGAGACCTACGTGGGCGGCTTCGATGACTTGAGTGCCTTGGAAAGGCAAGGTAAGCTCGACGGCCTGTTGCAGGGAAGTTGATGACGGCCTGCCCGCTTGGGCGCTAACATTCTTCCTTTCTCCCATTTACTACCCTATCTTTAGAAAGCAATCATGGCAGAGCAAAACCAACAGCCGGTATTTCAGATTCAACGCGTCTATCTGAAAGACTTGTCGCTTGAGCAGCCCAATTCCCCGGCGATTTTCCTGGAGCAGGAAGCGCCTAATATCGAAGTGGGCGTGGAAGTCAGCGCCGGGCAGTTGGCGGAAGGGATTTTTGAAGCCGTGGTCACCATCACCGTGACGGCAAAGGTCAAGGATAAAGTGGCGTTCCTGGTAGAAGGCAAGCAGGCCGGCATTTTCGAAGCGCGCAATATCCCTGCTGATCAGCTCGATCCCCTGATCGGCATCGGTTGCCCGAACATTATTTATCCCTATCTGCGTTCCAATATCGCCGACATCATCACGCGCGCCGGCTTCCCGCCCGTGCATCTGACGGAAATCAATTTCGAAGCTTTCTATCAGCAGCGTCAGGAGCAAAGTGCCGCAGCGCAGCAGAATGGCGCCGGCCTGGTAATGCCTGACGGCTCGTCTGCCAAGGCCTGATTCAAAAGCCATTGGGCAGAATGACGGCGGGCCGGCTTTGCCGGCTCGTTCAAATTTGAAGCACATCCTTCCTTCTTTTGTGTAGCAAGGCCTGCCGCTCCGGCAGGTGGCTCAATGGCGATAAACGCATGATGAACATCACGATACTCGGTGCGGGGGCTTGGGGAACGGCGCTGGCCATTTCGTTGGCGCAGCGTCATGCGGTCGTGTTGTGGGGCCGCGAAGAAACGGCCATGCAAGCAGCCCAGGCCCAGCGTGAAAACACCGCCTATCTGCCGGGCTTCCCTTTGCCCGAGGGCTTGCGCGTCACGGCGGATTTCGAGCAGGCACTCGCTCATATCGAAGCATCGCAGCCGGGACAGGATACCCTGCTCATCATCGCCTCCGCCGTAGCCGGCCTGCGTCCGCTGGCTCAACGGCTGGTCGGCCGCTCAATTCCCAATCTGGTCTGGTTATGCAAGGGCTTCGAAGAAGAAAGCCGCTTGCTGCCGCATCAGATCGTGCGCGAAGTCCTGGGCGAGTCGCTGCCCATAGGCGTGTTGTCCGGGCCTTCATTCGCCCAGGAAGTCGCACGCGGCTTGCCCTGCGCGCTGACCATTGCGGCAACCACCGGCGCCTTGAGGAAAGAAGTAGTGCGCGCTGTGCATGCCGATAACCTGCGCGTGTACGCCACCGATGATCTGGTCGGCGTCGAGGTCGGCGGCGCGGTCAAGAATATTCTCGCCATCGCCACCGGCATCACCGACGGCATGGGACTCGGGCACAATGCGCGCGCGGCCCTGATTACCCGAGGCTTGGCGGAAATCAGCCGCATGGGCGTAGCGCTGGGCGGACGCATGGAAACCTTCATGGGCCTGACCGGCATGGGCGATCTTATCCTCACCTGCACCGGCGATTTGTCGCGCAATCGCCAGGTCGGCCTGGGACTGGCGCAAGGCAAACCGCTGGCGACGATCGTGACGGAGCTGGGTCATGTGGCCGAAGGGGTGCGTTGCGCCAAAGCCGTCTGTTCGCTGGCGCAGGACCTGAAGATTGAAATGCCGATTGCGCAAGCCGTTGCCAGCGTTCTCTTCGATAGCGAGCAGCCGCTTCACATGGTCAAGCAGTTGCTCGCGCGCGATCCGCGCGTCGAATCCGATGCCTGATCCTGACGCTCGGCAGTTAATCTTTCTGCACGTAAGCCAAATCCACTTCAGCTAATCCGATTGCCCTGATTCCGGCGCATCCAGGGGAGAAGCGCTGCCTTGATACAGCAGCACGGTCACCAGTGCCGACGTGTCTTCCAGCGCTACCAGGGCATGGACTTCCATCGGCGCCAGATACACCAGATCGCCGGCCTGCATGAGCTGCGTTTTCTCGTGCGCCTGCAATTCCATCTTTCCTTCCAGGCAGTAAATCGTGACTTCGCCCGACACCCGGTGATCGGGAAGCGACTTGCCCGCTTTGATCACCAGTCGCATGACTTCCAGGCTCTCAGTCTTGAGAAGCGCGGTCGAAGGCTGGTCTTTCATGCGCTCGCCAAGCGGTGTTAAGCGCATGACCTCGCCCGAACTCAAATGATGCAAAGACATGGGCAACTCCTTTTGCTGTGATGGGTTTGAGACGCTTTCCGAACATCTTGTTGCCAGAACCAGGCAGCAGAATTTATGCCATCTGCAAAGCTTAATCAAAAGCAAGCTTATCGGCTTTCTTTCCTCTTTCTAATACTCTTTCTGCGTTTCCTCAGATCATGACGCCTGCAATTTTTTATGCTGGCTTCACTCTTTGCCGATAAGAAAAATATCGGCGAGCGGCGGAATGGAGCAGGAGAGTCAATCATGCCATGCCCGCCGGCTAAAGAAGAATGAAGGGTGCGTTAGCGCGCATTCTTTTGGATTTTTTCGGCACCTTTTATGTGGTTTAAGACTCCGAAGAAAGAACATCAAAAAGACTATTGCGCGAGGTTAAAAGCCTTGTGAGTAAGCCTACAAAGCAAGCTTTCCTTGCACCTATACTCGTCTTTAAATAATTGATTCACAGGAAGTGCCTCCTATGCCAAATCGTTTGATCAATTCTCCTCGTCCGTTCGCGCGTCGCGCACGCGGCTTCACGCTGATTGAAATCATGGTGGTGGTCGTCATCATCGCCATTCTCGGTGCATTGGTAGGGCCGCGATTGCTGGGCAGAACGGATGAAGCGCGCGTGGTCGCAGCGCGCCAGGATATCGCCACCATCATGCAGGCGCTCAAGCTCTATCGCCTCGACAACCATCGCTATCCGACAACAGAACAAGGGCTGCGCGCCCTGGTTGAGCGTCCTACGGCAGGCCCGGCGGCGCCCGGCTGGAAAGATGGCGGCTATCTCGATCGCATGCCGACCGACCCCTGGGGCAATGGCTATCAATATCTGAATCCAGGCGTGCGCGGAGAAATCGACGTGTTCTCGCTCGGTGCCGACGGTCAGCCGGGTGGCGAGGCCGGTGACAGCGACATCGGATCGTGGGAAATCTAGGCGCCTTCTCAACGCACAAGAAGCTGAGCACGACGACGCTGTCCTGCCGTCGCAGCCGAGGTTTTACCTTGCTGGAATTGCTAGTGGTTCTGGTGCTGGCCGGCATCATGCTGGGCATGGTTTCATTCAACGCCATGCCCGGTACGCGACAGGCTTTGCAGAATGATGCGCAGCGTATTGCACTCTTGCTGCAACTGGCGCGCGACGAAGCCATCGTGCGCAATCGCCCGATTGCATTTGAAGCCGACACGCAAGGCTATCGTTTTCTGATTCGCGAAAACAATTCCTGGCAGGTGCTGGCCGGAGATGACTTGCTGCGTCCACGCGAGTTTCAGCGCGCGCCGGTTCAGCTCATGATCAGTCCGCCTTCCGCTGCCACCGGCAATCCTTTTCGCATCGTGTTCGGGCGCGAGCCCGTGGACCGGCCATTTGTCTTGAGCCTGGCTTCGGGCAGTGTGCGGGTCGATATCCAGGCAAGCGGCGTCGGTCAATTTTCGGTGGAATGACATGAAGGCAGTCAAACCCAGCTTAGCGCCATGTTCGCGTTATCAATGTCGTGGTTTCACGTTGCTGGAAGTGCTGGTGGCACTGGTAATCGTGGGCACTGCGCTGGGCGCAAGCCTGCGCGCGGTCGGCGGATTGACGGAGAACAGCAGCGACCTGCGCGCGTCCATGATGGCAACCTGGTCGGCGGAAAATCGCCTGACGCAGATTCGCCTGGCCGATGAATGGCCGGCGCTGGGCCGACGCACCTTCGATTGTCCGCAGGGCGAACTTAGCCTGGTCTGTCAGGAAGAAGTATTTCCCACGCCAAATCCTTCCTTTCGACGGGTAGAGGTCAGCGTGTTCGAGGCCAATGTCGCGGGACGTCGCATCATCAAGCTGATACAGGTGGTGCCCAATGGCCTCTAAAGATCTTCATCGAAAAACGCGCCAACGCTTTCCGCGCCAGGGCGGCCTGACGCTGATCGAGTTGCTGATTGCGATCAGCGTGCTGGCCTTCGTGGCGGTATTGGGCTGGCGCGGACTCGATACGATCGTGAGAACCCGCGTCGCGCTCAATGAAGACCTGGCGCAAACCCGGGGCTTGCAGCTGGCGTTTGCGCAGATGCAGACCGATTGCGCCAATCTGGCCGGCGCCATGCAGGTGCCGAATCGTTCCGTGATCGAGATCGGCCGCGACCGGCTGATGCTGGTGCGAACCAGCGGGGGAGACGGGCAGCCGACGCGCTTGCAAGTGATTACCTATCTGGTGCGCGAAGGAGTGCTGTCCAGGAAAGAGTCTGTTCCCACGCGCGACTTGAATGAATTGCAAAGAATTTGGTCAACAGCATTGAACGATTTCAATACTTCCGATGCGGTTGTCCTGCAAACTGGGGTGTCATCAATGAGCATGCGCGTATGGGATGGTCGAGGCTTGCGGTCCAGTAAGCCC
>JAFAGG010000033.1 GCA_023422955.1 Pseudomonadota bacterium
AATTCCAGCGCTACAAGACGCATCCGGCCATCCGCCCTTACTTCGAAGGCGGCAAGCGCATCTCTTACGGTGCTCGCGCCATTACCGCCGGCGGCTTGCAATCCTTGCCCAAGCTGGTATTCCCGGGCGGCGCGCTGATAGGTTGCGAAGCCGGCTTCCTGAACGTCAGCCGCATCAAGGGCAGCCATGCTGCAATCAAATCCGGCATGCTGGCGGCCGACGCCGCGTTCGATGCCGTGTCGGCCGAACGACAGCATGACGAACTGGGCGCCTATCCCCAGGCTTTTGAACAATCCTGGCTGCATCGCGAACTGCACCAGGCGCGCAATTTCAAGCCCTGGATGAGCAAGGGCCTGGTTACGGGTTCCATCATGGTCGGTATCGACCAGTTGCTGTTCAAGGGCAAGGCTCCGTGGACCTTGCAGCATGCGAAAGCGGATCATGAATATCTGCGACCGGCCAGCGAATTCCAGCCCATTGCCTATCCCAAGCCCGATGGCAAACTGACCTTTGACCGCCTGTCTTCGGTATTCATCTCCAATACCAACCATGAAGAAAACCAGCCCGCGCATCTCACGCTGAAAAATCCGACCATCCCGACCAGCATCAATCTGCCCAAGTTTGCCGGGCCGGAAGCCCGCTATTGCCCGGCTGGCGTTTATGAATTCGTGAAAGAGGATTCCGGCGAAGACAGGCTGCACATCAACGCGCAGAATTGCGTGCACTGCAAGACTTGCGATATCAAGGACCCTACCCAGAACATCGTATGGGTAACGCCGGAAGGCGGCGGCGGCCCGAACTATCCCAATATGTAATCCGCTACGCGCCTCGCTGGCGAAGCCCCCGACAGCTTGCTGATGCATGCCGATACGGCGATGTACAAGACCAAGGGAAATGAGGCGCAATACCTATTGTTTCTACACGCCGGAACTTAACTTCTAAAACCAGGAGAAGATCGCCATGCAGGAAGCGCTGCGCCTGGCGATGTCACGGCAGCAGCCGTTCCCGGTTTATCAGCCCAAGGCGGATCTTTCTACTGGCGATATTTTCAGCGTCGAAGCCTTGTTGCGATGAAATCAGGGCTACCATTTCCGCGACCCGGTATCGGCACTGACTATCGAAAAAATGCTGAAAACCCAGGCAAGGCGCAAGCGTCGCAGGTCTGCCTCCAGCGCCTGAGCACCCTTCTGCCGAGATATTCAATTAACGGAAAAATCGAAAAATGGAAAAAGAAAAGGCGCTCCGAAGAGCGCCTTTCATTGCCAGGACCACCTATCAGTGCTTAACCACCGCAGGATCGACCGGGCCTGCAGGCTTGGCGACAGCGGTCGCCTGCACTTCCTCTTCTTCCACCGGCACCGGCAGGCTTTCCAGCGCCACTTCAAGCACCTTGTCTATCCAGCGCACCGGAACGATTTCCAGCTTGTTCTTGACGTTGTCCGGAATGTCGGTCAGATCCTTCACATTCTGTTCCGGAATCAGTACCGTCTTGATACCGCCGCGATGCGCTGCCAGCAGTTTCTCCTTCAGGCCGCCGATAGGCAGGACTTCGCCACGCAAGGTGATTTCGCCCGTCATCGCCACATCGGCCCGCACCGGAATGCCGCTGAAAGCCGACACCATGGCCAGCGTCATGGCAATGCCCGCAGACGGACCGTCTTTGGGTGTAGCGCCTTCAGGAACGTGAATGTGGATATCGGTCTTCTCGAAAGTCTCGGGCTTGATGCCCAGCTTGTGAGCACGGCTGCGCACCACGGTACGAGCAGCCTCGATCGACTCCTTCATCACATCGCCCAGAGTGCCGGTACGAATCACGTTGCCCTTGCCCGGCGTTTTCACGGTTTCGATGGTCAGCAATTCGCCGCCCACTTCCGTCCATGCCAGACCCACTACCTGGCCAACCTGGTTTTCCTTCTCGGCCACGCCGAAATCGAAACGGCGCACGCCCAGGAACTTGTCGAGGTTTTTAGGCGTGACCGTGACTTTCTTCTCCTGCTTTTTCAGCAACAGCATCTTCACCACCTTGCGGCAGATCGATGAGATTTCACGATCCAGCGAACGCACGCCGGCTTCACGCGTGTAATAACGAACGATGTCGCGAATCGCCGCATCGGACACCGCGATCTCTTCTTCCTTCAAGCCGTTGTTCTTGATCTGCTTGGGCAGCAGATAACGCAAGGCGATGTTCAGCTTTTCGTCTTCGGTATAACCCGACAGGCGTATCACTTCCATCCGGTCCAGCAACGCTGGCGGAATATTGAAAGTGTTCGACGTCGCCACGAACATCACATCCGACAAATCGAAGTCGACCTCGATGTAATGATCGGAGAAGGTGTGGTTCTGTTCCGGATCCAGCACCTCCAGCAAGGCCGAAGCAGGATCGCCGCGGAAGTCCTGCCCCAGCTTGTCGATCTCGTCCAGCAGGAACAGCGGATTGCGCACGCCGACCTTGGTCAGGCTTTGCAGGATCTTGCCCGGCATGGAACCGATATAGGTACGGCGATGGCCGCGGATTTCCGCTTCATCGCGCACGCCGCCCAGGGCCATGCGCACGAACTTGCGGTTGGTGGCACGGGCAATCGACTGACCCAGCGAGGTCTTGCCCACGCCCGGCGGGCCGACGAAGCACAGGATGGGCGCTTTCACCTTGTCGACGCGCTGCTGCACGGCGAGATATTCAAGGATGCGTTCCTTGATCTTGTCGAGACCGTGATGATCTTCCTCCAGCACTTTCTCGGCAAAGACCAGGTCGTGCGTCACCTTGGATTTTTTCCTCCAGGGCAGACCAACCAGCGTATCGATGAAGTTGCGCACCACGGTCGCTTCGGCCGACATCGGCGACATCAACTTGAGCTTCTTCAGCTCAGCCTGTGCCTTGTCGCGCGCTTCCTTGGGCATCCTGGCAGCGATGATGCGTTTTTCCAGCTCTTCCAGCTCGGCGCCTTCTTCGGCTTCGCCCAGCTCTTTCTGGATCGCCTTCACTTGTTCATTCAGGTAGTACTCGCGCTGCGATTTTTCCATCTGGCGCTTTACGCGACCACGGATGCGCTTTTCCACCTGCAGGATATCGAGTTCGGCTTCCAGCTGGCCAAGCAGATGCTCATGGCGCTTGCCGATGTTGAAGATCTCCAGCACGATCTGCTTCTGCTCAAGCTTCAACGGCAGATGAGCGGCAATGGTGTCGGCCAGGCGGCCGGCATCCTCGATGCCTGCCAGCGAAGTCAGGATCTCGGGTGGAATCTTCTTGTTCAGTTTGACGTACTGATCGAATTGCTGAACGATGGCGCGACGCAGCGCCTCCACTTCAGCCGGATCGCCCGGTTCGGATTCGACCGGCGTCAGGTCAGCGATGAAATGCGAATCGGTATCGCTGATTTCATGTATGCGTGCACGCTGAGCGCCTTCCACCAGCACCTTTACGGTGCCGTCCGGCAGTTTCAGCATTTGCAAAATATTGGCGATACATCCGATTTCGTAAATATCGGATGGAACCGGTTCATCCTTGGCTGCAGCTTTCTGGGCTGCAAGCATGATGCTCTTACCCTGCTGCATGGCAGCTTCGAGCGCCTTGATGGATTTGGGTCGACCGACGAAAAGCGGTATCACCATATGCGGAAAGACGACGACATCGCGCAGCGGCAATAGCGGTAACTGGGTACGTTCAGTAATTAGGGAAGTAGTCGTCATTGGCGAGCCTTATCAAGATTTTGTTTATGATGTTGGCACGAGTGAGCAAAACACGAGCCCGCACATCAGCAAGCTGTAGATTGGGCTACCCCACAGAATTTCAATAAAAAAAGCCACGCACGAAGTAATTAGGTACCCGCGGGTGGCTCTGCGATGGAAGCCTATGTGCTTGCTGATGGATTCGATTTTACTGCGTTTGTTCACCGCTCGGGCGATAACCCTACATCGGTAAAGTTATAATTTTTCAACGCACGCATCCAGCAATATAGTCTGTAAAGCGCTTTACTTCGCGCCGGAGACTTTAGGCTGCTCGTGATAGATCAACAGGGGCATGGCGCCATTGGTAATGGTATTTTCGTCTACGACCACCTTGGCTACATTTTGCAAGCCCGGCAATTCGAACATCACTTCCATCAGCGAATGTTCAAGGAGGGAACGCAATCCGCGGGCACCCGTCTTGCGCTCAAGCGCCTTGCGCGCAATGGCGTGCAGCGCTGCCGGACGGATTTCCAGCTCCGCGCCTTCCATCTGCAGTAATTTTGCATATTGCTTGATCAATGCATTTTTCGGCTCGACCAGAATCTTGATCAGTGCTTCCTCGTTCAATTCAGCCAAGGTTGCCATAACGGGCAGACGACCGACCAATTCAGGGATCAGGCCGAACTTCACCAGATCCTCTGGCTCCGCCTCCATCAGAAGTTCCGTCGTATCGCGCTCTTTCTTGGTCTTCACACTGGCGGAAAAACCGATACCGCCTTTCTCCGTGCGGTTAGCCACCACCTTATCCAATCCTGCGAACGCTCCGCCACAGATGAAGAGAATATTGGTCGTGTCGATCTGTATGAAATCCTGGTTGGGATGCTTGCGTCCGCCTTGAGGCGGCACCGAAGCCATGGTTCCTTCTATCAGTTTCAGCAAGGCCTGCTGCACGCCCTCGCCCGATACGTCGCGGGTAATCGATGGATTGTCGGATTTGCGAGAAATCTTGTCGATTTCATCGATATAGACGATGCCTCTTTGTGCCTTCTCGACTTCGTAATTGCAGTTTTGCAACAACTTCTGAATGATGTTTTCCACATCCTCACCGACATAACCCGCTTCTGTCAGCGTGGTGGCGTCGGCAATCACGAAAGGCACATTGAGCATGCGCGCCAGCGTCTGTGCCAGCAGGGTTTTGCCCGAACCGGTGGGTCCGACCAGCAAGATGTTGCTTTTCGCCAGTTCGACCTCGTCCTTCTTGCTCATGTGCTTCAGGCGCTTGTAGTGGTTGTACACCGCCACCGACAATGTACGCTTGGCTTTTTCCTGGCCAATGACATATTGGCCAAGCATTTCGAATATTTCCTGCGGAGTAGGCAGATCGGAACGAGCGCCGGCTACATTCTCCACGCTGGATGCTTCATCACGGATGATGTCATTGCACAGGTCTATGCATTCATCACAGATGAAGACGGAAGGTCCCGCGATCAGCTTTTTCACTTCATGCTGGCTTTTGCCGCAGAAGGAGCAGTAAAGCAATTTTTCGCCGCTGGAAGTTTTTTTGTCAGACATGGAGTTACGCTTGGTAGATAAGTAAATCGATCTTACCTGTGAACTGCCGGATTTTCACGATACTCCGCAAAAACCGGCCAGGCTTTTCGACACTATAAAACAAAACGCCCGAACGATGTGGCGTCCGGGCGTCATTCCGAAAGTGGCGGGGACCACTCAGCTACGGTGAGTCAGTACCTTATCGATCAAGCCATATTCAACCGCTTGCTCAGCCGACATGAAATTGTCGCGATCCGTATCCTTGCTGATCTGTTCTTCCGTCTTGCCGGTACGTTCGGCAAGAATGGCGTTCAGACGTTCGCGCAGATAGAGGATTTCACGCGCCTGGATCTCGATATCCGAAGCCTGCCCCTGGGCACCGCCCAAAGGCTGGTGAATCATGATGCGAGAGTTCGGCAACGAGAAGCGCTTGCCCTTGGCGCCGGCTGCCAGCAGGAAAGCACCCATGGATGCTGCCATGCCGGTACACAGCGTCGACACGTCAGGCTTGATGAATTGCATGGTGTCGTAGATCGCCATGCCTGCCGACACCGACCCGCCGGGCGAGTTGATGTACAGCGAAATATCCTTGTCGGGATTTTCGCTTTCCAGGAACAGCAACTGCGCCACGATCAGGTTGGCCATCTGGTCATTGACCGGGCCCACCATGAAAATTACGCGCTCTTTCAGCAGCCGCGAATAAATGTCATAGGCACGCTCGCCGCGGCCGCTTTGCTCAATGACCATCGGCACCAGGCCGAGCATTTGTGTATCAAGAGCGGATTGTCCTGTCATCTGCCTTCCTCAAGGAGAACGCACAGGCTGATATCAGCCTTGTGCGTTATTGCCCATCAGGTCATCGAAACCTACGGCTTTTTCCGTAACCTTCGATTTGCCCAATACGTAGTTAACGACGTTCTCTTCCAAAACAAGTGCTTCGACGTCAGCCAGGCGGCGACGATCACCGTAATAGTACTTGATCACTTGCTGCGGGTCTTCGTAACTTTGCGCGAATTCTTCGACCTGTGCCTTGACCTGATCGGGGGTGGCTTGCAGATTGTTGGCCTTGACCAGGTCAGCCAGGATCAGTCCCAGACGCACGCGGCGTTCGGCTTGTGCCGTGAACAACTCGGCCGGGAAAGGCATATCCTTCACATTCATGCCGCGCTGCGCCATGTCCTGGCGAGCCGTTTCCATCAGGCGCTGCACTTCCTGGTCCACCAGTGACTTGGGCACATCGATTTCAGTAGCCTTGATCAGCGCATCCATCACGCTATCCTTGGTCTTGGCTTTCACGCGGTTCGATACTTCACGCTCCAGGTTGCGCTGGATGTCTTCGCGCATTTTCTGCATATCGCCATCGGGAATACCCAGCGACTTGGCAAACTCGCCGTCGACTTCCGGCAGGTGCGCCCATTCAACCTGTTTGACGGTCAGCGTGAATTCAGCCGTTTTGCCGGCCACATCCTTGCTGTGATATTCCTCCGGGAAGCTCAGAGGGAAAGTCTTGGACTCGCCCGCCTTCAGGCCGGTTGCAGCGGCTTCGAACTCGGGCAGCATCTGGCCCTGGCCCAGCACGAATACGAAATCGTCGGCCTTGCCGCCTTCGAACTCCACGCCGTCGATCTTGCCGACGAAATCCACGGTAACGCGGTCGTCGTTCTGCGCGGAGGTATCGGCACCGCCGTCGCCGTGCGCGCCCTGCTCGCCTTTGACGTGATAGTGCACGCGCTGCTTGCGCAGGATATCCACGGTCTTGTCGATTTCCGCATCGGTCACTGCCGAAGTCGTTTTTTCCACTTCCACGCCGGACAGGTCACCCACCGTCACTTCCGGATAGACTTCGAAAGTCGCATCGATGGCAATCGTATCTTCCGGAGCGTCTTCCTTGGCGTCGAACTTGGGCCAGCCTGCCACGCGCAGATTGTTTTCCTGCGCCGCTTCGCCGAAAGCGTTGCTGATCTTGTCATTCAGGACTTCGGTTTCAACCTGATAACCGTACTGGGCAGTCACCATTTTCATGGGCACTTTACCGGGGCGGAAACCTGGTGCTTTCACCGTACGTGCACGGATCTTGAGGCGCTTCTCGACTTCTGCCTGCACCTCTGCACGAGGAATGGTCAGAGTCATGCGGCGTTCGAGCTTTTCCAAAGTTTCAACTGCAGTTGCCATGTGATTGTCCAAAAAAATTAAGAATTCGATGGTGCGAGGAGGGGGACTCGAACCCCCACACCATTGCTGGCGTCAGGACCTAAACCTGGTGCGTCTACCAATTTCGCCACCCGCGCA
>JAFAGG010000008.1 GCA_023422955.1 Pseudomonadota bacterium
TCATGCCTTCTGGCATTGGAAGCTGGGGTGTTTGCCAAAGGCTGGATGATGGGAGCCGGATGAGCTGAGAGGTTCACGTCCGGTTCTGCGAGGGGCCGTGGGTGAAATTCCCACGGTCTACTCACCCCTATATCCGCACCTGGCAAGGCTGGCTGTTCCTGGCCGTAGTCGTTGACCTCTACGCACGTAAGGTGGTTGGCTGGTCGATGAAGCCAACGCTGTCGCGGGAGCTTGCTATAGATGCGCTGTTAATGGCCGTCTGGCGCCGCAAGCCAACAGGGCCTGTGGTGGTGCATTCCGACCAAGGCAGTCAGGGCGAATTCAACTGGTCGTCGCAACACCTTTAATCGAGGAGGTGTTTATGGGACGACCAGCCGGGTGGATGTATAAATTGACGGGGCGAGGAGCGATGCGCTCGCCAGGTGCGCCGTCGCATCGGCGTGAGACCGAGCGGCGATTCTGGGAGCAAATCGCAACAGGCATTACAAGCGAGAAGGCAGCAGAGGCGGTTGGCGTGTCGCAAGCCGTAGGGACTCGCTGGTTTCGTCATAATGGTGGCATGCCCCTTTCTATGTTGAGCCCGATATCCGGGAGATACTTGTCGTTCGCGGAGCGAGAAGAGATTGGACTACTTTCGTGCCAGGGTATCGGGGTACGAGAGATTGCTCGCCGTATCGGGCGCAGTGCATCAACGGTCTCACGGGAACTGACACGTAACGCTGCCACTCGTAGTGGCCGGCTTGAGTATCGAGCTTCGGTTGCGCAGTGGAAGGCGGAAACGGTTGCCAAAAGGCCCAAGCCTTCGAAACTGGTGACTAACCCGCGATTGCTCCACTACGTGCAAGACCGTCTGGAGGGCAAGGTTCGCGCCGCTGATGGCCGTCAGGTTTGTGGGCCTCGGCAGGCACCGTTCAAAGGGAGAAACAAGCCGCATCGCAGTGACCGTAAATGGGTCAATGGTTGGTCGCCCGAACAGATTTCCAACCGGCTGCAGAACGACTTCCCGGAAGACAAATCCATGCGCATTTCTCACGAAGCCATTTACCAGGCTCTCTATATCCAGGGCCGAGGGGCTCTCAAACGCGAGCTGGTTAGTTGTCTGCGCACTGGGCGGGCGTTGCGCGTGCCCAGAGCCAGGGCACAAGCCAAGGCCTGGGCGCACGTTAGCGAGGAAGTGATGATCTCTAGCCGACCTGCAGAAGCGCAGGATCGTGCTGTGCCGGGACATTGGGAGGGTGACCTGATCATCGGCCTGAACCGGTCCGCGATCGGAACGCTGGTCGAGCGATCAAGCCGATTCACCATGCTTGTTCACCTGCCTCGCGAGGAGGGCTACGGGCTGATGCCCAGAACGAAGAACGGCCCTGCACTGGCTGGCTACGGCGCTGTCACGATGGCCAATGCGCTCAAGAAGGCCGTGACTGACATGCCAGCCCAGTTGTGGCGGTCATTGACGTGGGACCGGGGCAAAGAACTATCCGATCATGTCCGCTTCACGGTCGAGTCGGGGGTGAAGGTATTCTTCGCCGACCCGCATAGTCCATGGCAGCGTGGCACGAACGAGAACACGAACGGCCTTCTGCGGCAATACTTTCCAAAGGGGACAGACCTGTCTCGGTGGAGCGCTCGAGAGATCCAGGCCGTTGCCAATGCACTGAATTCCAGGCCCCGGAAAACGCTTGGTTGGAAGACACCGGCCGAAGCACTGGACGAGTACCTAAAATCTGTTCAACAATCTAGTGTTGCGACGACCAGTTGAATTCGCCCAGTACGGAAGTGATGACTGGAAGCGATTCTGTCAGGCGCACAACCTGCAACCGAGCATGAGTCGTCGTGGAAACTGCTGGGACAATGCCGTAGCGGAGTCCTTCTTCAGCAGCTTGAAGAAGGAAAGAATTCGCAAACGCATCTACAAAACCCGAGATTTGGCTCGTGCCGACATCTTCGATTACATCGAAGTCTTTTACAATCGTACCCGGCGTCACAGCCATTTGGGCCACGTCAGTCCCGAGGCGTTTGAGCGCGCCTCATTATGAGGCCAGGATTTGTCTACGGTACCGGGGGTAGTCCAATCATAGGCCAGAAGTGTCTACGGTACCGGGGGTAGTCCACCAGCGTATGCCGCGATCGACGCCGGACGTGGTGGCGGCGATAGTCAGGATTACCGCCCCGATGACCAGCGCGATTTGCAACGCAAGGCCCTGTTCCAGGCCGAAGATCAATGAGAAGCCGACGTTCAGCAGAACAACGCCGATGCCCATTGACGTGGCGACGCCAAATACAGTGCCGACCAGCGCGATGATACTGATGCCGTCGCCCAGGGGGCCGCGCACACGTTTTCCGAGTAACGGATAGAGCGCCGCCCGAATCGACAGAGGCATGCCCCACCGGTAAGCGAAGTAGCCCATCGCCATACCGAGCAGCGCGTACATCGACCAGCCTGCGATGCCATAGTGAAACATCGTCCAGACCACCGCGTCCTGCATCGCAGCGGCTGTGCCGCCCTCACCTGAGGGCGGATAGATGTACTGCACAACAGGGCCGGTGACCGAGTAAAAGAGCATATCGATCCCGACACCCGCAGCAAACAGCATCGCAACCCAAGTCGTGAGCTTGTACTGCGGCCGTGAGTGGTCGGGACCGAGTCGTACGTCGCCTTCCTTGGAGAACGCAACCCAGAGCACGAAACCGATCACCAGCGTCATCGTGAGCACGTAATCCCAGCCGAGATTCGTCGCGATCCAGTCGACAGCTGCCTTCATTGTCGTTCGCGCGTCATCGGGAATAAGGATGGCCCAGATGGAAAAGGCGAGGATTACTATCGACGAGATCACCAGAACGCGCCAGTTGATAGTGGCCGTACGGTGCTCAAGCAGTTCCTGGGGGCCCTTGCTGAGGTCGCTGCGCGACACCGGTGCGTCGTCGTCAGTACGCTCATGTCGGCGTTGCGTACCGCCGAACCGGCTGCGTTCAAATGGTGGGGGCGATTTTGCTGTCTGCGCGTTCGGCGCTTGCATACCCGGTTGAGCGGCTTCAGGACGATTTTCGTCGGGTGATTCCATTGGCATGGATAACCTCTTCCTGAGAGTGCGCTGCATCCTTCAGACACTGATAACGCTATGATGCCCTTGGCGGATACCAAAGAGTATGGAATCGTAGCTTTCTACAGCAGGAGTCAATTATGACTATACGCATTATGGAATCAGAGCCGCCTGGCGCACCGCATCAAAGCTCGCTGAGAATTTATTTTGTCGCAAAGTTACCCGGAATGTTGAGAAATGCTAAAACTGCCCCTCCGTTGAAGTGACTCCCTGCGACTGGACCAATAGAGGCCGTTATTAAAAATGATGGAAACGGTGTTACAGCCTGTTTGAAGACTCGGTCGAAGCGGCGTAAGTTGGCGATCTGATGCGCATGATCGCTACGCCCAAATAAAAAAGGCGCACCCGAAGGTGCGCCATTTCATACACAGGCCAAGCTTATTCCTTGAATGCCTCTTCGCGTTTCTTGCGCAGGCTTGGCATAGCCACCAGGATGAGGGCCAGTGCTGCCAGTCCTAGCATCGTGGCGCTGATGGGGCGCGTCAGGAAGACGGTCGGATCACTGCGCGACAGCAACAGCGCACGACGCAGATACTCTTCCATCATCGGGCCGATAATGAATCCCAGCAGCATGGGAGCGGCTTCCAGATTCAGTTTCAGCGCCATGTATCCCAGCAGTCCGATAAGAGCCATCAGGTAAACATCGAATTCCGAGTTGTTCAGACTGAAAACGCCAATGGCACAAAACACCAGGATGGCCGGGAACAGGTAATGGTAAGGCACCATGATCATGCGTACCCATAGACCAATCATGGGCAGATTCAGGATGACCAGGAACAGGTTGCCAAACCACATGGACACGATCAGCCCCCAGAACATCGCGGGCTGTTCGGTCATCACTGCCGGTCCCGGCTGGATGCCTTGAATGATCATCGCGCCGATCATCAGGGCCATCACCGAGTTGGAGGGAATGCCCAGGGTCAGCATGGGAATGAAAGAAGTCTGCGCGCCGGCATTATTGGCCGACTCCGGTCCGGCAACCCCTTCGATCGCGCCGTGACCGAATTCCTTGGAATTGGGCGAGACTTTCTTCTCCAGCGAATAGGAGGCGAAGGAAGCCAGCATCGCGCCACCGCCCGGCAGAATACCCAGCGCGGAACCGATGACGGTTCCCCGCAGGATCGGTGCAATGCAGCGCTTGAGGTCATCTTTGGTCGGGAATAAGCCCGACACCTTCTTCGTCATCAAAGAACGTGATTCCTCATGTTCGAGATTACGCAGGATTTCTCCCAGGCCGAACATGCCCATGGCGATGATGACGAAGTTGATGCCGTCAGCCAGCTCGGGCAAATCGAAGGTCATGCGCGGCATGCCTGAGTTGATATCGGTACCGACAATACCCAGCAGCAGACCCAGTATCACCATGCCGATCGCATTCACCAGCGAACCGCTGGCCAGCACCACCGAAGCCACCAGGCCCAGCACCATCAGCGAAAAGTATTCGGCAGGACCGAACTTGAGGGCGACCTCCGCCAGGGGCGGGGCAAACAGCGCCAGCAGGAAAGTAGCGACCGTACCGGCGAAGAAAGAACCGATGGCGGCGATGGCCAGTGCCTTGCCGGCATTACCCTTGCGTGCCATCTGATAGCCGTCGATAGCCGTCACGACAGCCGAAGACTCGCCCGGCAGATTGACCAGAATGGCCGTTGTCGAACCACCGTACTGCGCACCATAATAAATACCGGCGAGCATGATCAGCGAAGAAACCGGCGGCAGGACAAAAGTCGCCGGCAACAGCATGGCGATAGTGGCAGTCGGCCCCAATCCCGGCAGCACTCCCACGGCGGTACCCAGGAATACGCCAATCAGGCAATACATGAGGTTAGTGACCGTAAAGGCCGTTTCCAGACCCAGCATCAGGTTGTCAAAGATTTCCATTCCCATTCCCCTTTAAGAACCGAACCACGGCCCGAAGGGCTGCAACGGCAAACCGAGCGCATACACAAATACTGCCCAGCAAAATATCGAACTGCCCACTGCCATCATCAGCATGGAAATCCAGCGGAATTTTGAACTTGCAAAGCCGCTTAACATGACCAGTACAAATACTGAAGGAATGATTCCGGCACCACGCACGGTCGAGCCGAATATCACGATTGCAGTCATGATCAGTATGGTTTCCTTAATCACCAGCCGTCCCATGGGCTCACCCGGATTGATAAAGGATCGCACCAGAGGTACTAAACCAATGACCACCAGTATCCAGCCTAGTACCGTCGGAAAGTAGCCTGGCCCCATACGTCCCGCCGTACCCATTGGATAATCGGTACTAAGTAAAACAGCACCACCGCCAAAAGCAATAAATAGCAACCCAGCCCAGAAATCCTTAGGATTTCGAATGATGGAAGACACTTGTAAAACCCCTCATTTTTGATTCAAAAGGTATCATTTAGACACCGCGATACGTGAAAATTGATCCTGATAATTCGATTTATCTCCAGGCCTCGAAAAATCACACCCGCTATGTATTATGTATTGCTGTTATTGTAATTGCGGCTTCACTTAATCAAATGGCGGGAGCCGAATTCGGTTCCCGCCATTCAAAGTACCCTCTTCAGAGTACGTCCTTTACAACCTGATCAGTCGGCAAACTCCCCTGCTGCCTTGATGATCGGGCTCCATTTTTCGATTTCAGCTTTCAAATGCTTGCCCAATGCGGCAGGAGTGGCACGGTCTTGAGAAACCGGCTCAGTACCCAGATCGGCAAAACGCTGCTTGACGACTGGATCTTTCAAAGCATGTTGAAGTGCCGAAGCCAATTGATCGACCACATTTTTAGGCGTGCCTTTGGGTGCGTAAATGCCATGCCATACCGCCACTTCAAAGTTCGGCAAACCGGACTTGTCCAGCGTAGGCAGATCTGGCAGGGAAGCTACCGGAGTCTTGGTGGTCACGCCGTAAGCCTTAATCTTACCGGATTTGATTTGACTGGTGGTATTGGTAGTTTGATCGCACATCAGATCAACTTGACCACCCAACAAGTCATTCATTGCCGGACCGGTACCTTTATAAGGTACAACGGTCATGGTGGTATCCATTGCGCTCATAAGCAGCATGCCGCATAGATGCGAGGCCGAGCCCACGCCTGCGTTGGCATAGCTGACCTTGTCCTTGTTTTCTTTTACATAAGCGACGACTTCCTTGAAATCCTTGGCAGGAAAATTGCCGCGCGCCACCAATGTCATCGGCACATCCGTCACCAGTCCGACAGGCTCAAAATCGGTGAGCGGATTGAAAGGCAGCTTGCGATACAGCGTAGGCGCCGTCGATTGGCCGATATGGTGCAGCAGCACGGTATAACCGTCGGGCGCTGCACGAGCTACACGGCCGGCACCGATCGTGCCGCCCGCGCCGCCGACGTTTTCGATAATTACCTGCTGGCCCAGCTTGTCGCCCATGGATTTGGCAACCAGGCGCGCCACGGTGTCGGTCGGACCACCGGCTGAGAAAGGAACCACCATCGTAATGGTCTTGGTCGGAAATTGCTGCGCATAAGCACTTGTGCTGGCTACGAGCGCCACACATGCTAAGGTCTTCAGAATAAAACGGCCGTTCATTTGTGGGTTCCTCTATATAGTGTTTTTTAAAATAGACATATTTGCCGCCTAGGAGGGAGAGGCCCTCAGATGCTACCACTTGGATTACCGGTGTTGCACTAGAAGAGTCGTGCGGCAGTTCACATTTTATGACAGGGATTAATAATAACCATAGCCTTTCGTCAATAGCATATACAGACTGTATAAATTTAATGACAACTTTGCCAACTTCCTTGACTCTTTTGCACTTTCCGTCATTGCTTTTTCAAGCATCCATAAAATGCGAGCATTCACCAAAATTCGAGCAAGGAAAGCATGGGTAATGCATGCCCTCTTAAAGAAAGAAGCTACAAAACTGCACAAGCTTGTATTCATCTTTCTGAGTTTTCCATTGCCCCGGAACGCATCGCATCTTTTTCAGTGCCGAACCTGCAGGCGAATCTTCCTTTCCACGCTTGTCGCAAATGCGACATTTGTTTCATCACTGTTATCAGTTTGTATGCCGCGCATGTCAATTTCCCGGCCGTGTAAATGGGGGTAAAGGCAGTGGAGATCTTTTTTGCGAATAAGTAAAACGTCAATGCCGGCTTGCCCGTCGCCAAACCCTGATGCACGGATCGGAGCTTCTCAATAAGGAAGGCGATCCCTTTTGATGACGGCAAATCGGAACCACTTAATTCGCAAAGGGAGAAAAAATGAAACCGCTTCGTCAATTGGGATTGGCGTTGATAATGCTGGCTGCCGCCAGCGCCGCCTCGGCAGGAAACGATAGACACGATCATCGACATGGCCGCGGATATTACCAGGGCGCGCACCATCCTGCCCAGCATTACACTGAATGCAAGGTAACCAGGAAAATCACGCGTAATGGCCGTCATTACAAGGAAGAGACCATTTGCAAGACACCTAAACATGCGCGATATGCTCCTGCGCCCACCCATGTGCATCGCGCACCGCCGCCCAAGCGCCAGGTCCATGTCGTGCACATGCCTCCTCCCCCGGCAGTCGTCATAGGTCCGCATGGTGTCAGAGTCAACGGCACGATCAGGATCGGATGGTAAGCAGGCGTTTTCCATGCATGGCCGGTTGTGACGCAAGCGGCCATGCATGCCTTGCTGCGTTGCAGAAAAACTTCTTCATTTCGCTAGTCGCTAATTGCTAATCGCCAATCACTAACTCTGATGCACTCATAAAAATTGAAAGCCATCTTGAACCGGTGAAAGAGAGGGAAATAAGCTGGAGGCAGGTTCATGCTCAGGCACCCGCCTGTTTCCCATGTCAGCCGCGTCAATCCGGCGAATACCTTTACGCATATCCGTACCCAGATGCGCATGCCTGCAAGTCCGGCTTCGCTATTGCATGCCGACATCGTGGCAGTTACACTGCCACGAAAAATGCCAAAATGGCGCGCAGAAAGCCAGAGGAATTCAATAGGGTCTAGTCACGGCCCCTGACCCAAGGCTTGGGCCGCATGATTCAAGTCTTCCTTGTCTGCTCCGAAGTGAATTAATAGAGAACCGTATATGGATTCGTCGCTTCAACGTGCCAAAGAGCTTTTCTTGCAGGGCATAGAACATTTTGAAAATGGCCGGCTCGAAGATGCCCGCATCGATTTTGAAGCCGCCCTGCGCTTCGCTCCTGATCGTCCTTCCTTGTTAGGCAATCTCGGCATCACGCTGTTTCAGTTAGACCGTCGCAGCGAAGCCATGCCCTACCTGCAGGCAGCAAGCATTGCCGATCCCGATTATGTCGAAGCCTGGATTTGTCTGTCTATAGTCTACGAAACGTATGGGCAATGGCAGCAAGCCATCGCGACGCTGGACCGCTTGCATGCATTGCAACCGCAGCACGCCAGTTTTCTGGTGCGCAAGGGAGAATGCCATCTGCGCCTGGAAGACATTCATGCAGCCTTGCGCGCCTTCGATGCCGCCGTCAAAACCGATCCTAATTACGCCGATGCCTGGACCGCGCGCGGCAGCCTGCTGCGCGAACTGCATAGACTCGACGACGCGGCCCATTGCTTTCGCAAGTCGCTGGCCTGCGGCGGCGATGCAGAGCTGAACCACTACTATCTCGCATCCGTTTCCGGCCTGGAAGTCATCCCGCCTCCGCCGCGCCGTTATGTGGAAGCCTTGTTCGACGATTACGCGCCCAGTTTTCAGGAACATGTCGTCCATCACCTGCGCTACCGCGGTCATGAATTGCTGCTGCAGGCGCTGCTGACAAGCGGGCGGCGATTTCATCGCGTACTGGATCTGGGATGCGGCACCGGCCTGTGCGGCAAGCTGCTGCAAGCGGTGGCGGAGGTAATCGATGGCGTCGATATTTCGCAGGCGATGCTGGAGCAGGCTGGCAAGCTGTGCGTCTATCGTCAGTTGATACACGCGGACTTGCCGTCGTACCTGGCGAGCGCCGATGAAAAGACGGACCTGATTGTCGCTGCCGATGTCTTCATTTACGTCGGCGAGCTGGCACCGATTTTCCAGGCAGCGCGCCGCCTGCTGGAGCCTGGCGGCTGTTTCGCGTTCACGGTGGAGTTGCCGAGCAATGGCGAGGATCTGCAACTGCTGCCCAGCCTGCGCTATGCCCATTCCGAAACCTATATCCGGCAACTGGCGAATACCTTCGGATTTGAAATCAGCGACTGTTTCGCAGCGCCGATACGGGAAGACCAGGGGAGACCGATACAGGGCATGTATTTCCATTTGCGCTAGTTTCCCGACTCGCGCCAGATCACGCCAAACAAGTGCTTCAAGCGAACGAAGGAAGTAGGGTTTCGCCTCTTTCTTTCCCAAATCCCGCTGTCAGCGATACGCATCACATGCTGCTACCATTGCGAATTTTTCACCTTTGGGTAGGCAAAATGGCTTGGCTGATACTGGCAATCGCGGGTTTGTTTGAAATGGGTTGGGCGATAGGATTGAAATACACCGAGGGATTCAGTCGCTTGTGGCCGACTGTCTGGACCATCATTGCGATGACCATCAGTGTAATCATGTTGGGCATCGCCATGCGCACGCTGCCGGTAGGAACGGCCTATGCTGTGTGGACAGGTATCGGAACGGTGGGCACCGTGATACTCGGCATCTACCTGTTCGGCGACTCGGCCGATGCAGGGCGACTGCTTTGCGTGGGACTGATCGTGGCCGGCATCATCGGTTTGAAACTCCTGTCACCGGATTGACCGGCCGCGCTCATGCACGGCGTTCACAGGAGAACATTGTCAGCCACCAGCAGCATGGCGCTGTGAGCCATGACCGTGAGACGGTGGCGCCTGGGCTGGCTGGCAGGCGCTCCATCGGGCGATGCGGCATCGATGGCCACTTCCCACGGCATATCCGGCGGCGGCAGGATGAATTCGCGATCCTCGCCGGAAGCATTCAGCAATAGCAGCGACGCTGCCACGCCGCCCTGCCCCCTTCTGGCCGTTTCTTCCGAGTGCGTAATGCGGCGCAAAGCGAGCAGGCGCCCTTCGAAGAAATTCCAGCTTTCCTGAGTTATTTCATTACCGGTTTCGTCGAACCAGCTGGTGTCGGGCACCGAGCGCCAGATACGCGGACGGGCGCTGAAGAAATCGCCATTGGACAATACCGGACGTTCGCGCCGCAGTGCTATGCAGCGGCGCGTGAAATCGAGCAGCGCTTTTCCTGCCGCAGTATCCGCCAGGTTCCAATCGAACCAGGAAATCTCGTTGTCCTGGCAATAGGCATTGTTATTGCCCTGCTGGGTGCGGCCGAATTCATCGCCGCCCAATAGCATGGGCGTGCCGTTGGAAAAGAACAGCGTGATCAGCATTGCACGCTTCACGCGCTCGCGCCTGGCGATGACGTCCTTGTTGTTGGTCGGCCCTTCCGCTCCCCAGTTATTGCTTTCATTGGTGTTGGTGCCGTCACGGTTATGCTCGCGGTTGGCTTCGTTGTACTTATTGTTGTAGCTCACCAGGTCCTGCAGCGTGAAGCCATCGTGAGCGGTGATGAAATTGACCGAAGCCCAGGCGCGGCGGCGGTGATGGTTGAAGCGATCGGCCGAACCCAGCAAGCGGCTGGCGATATGCGGCCGCATGCCGGCATCGCCCTTCCAGAATTTTCTTGTCTCGTCGCGAAAGCGGTCATTCCATTCGGCAAAGCCGACCGGGTAATTGCCGAGCTGATAGCCGCCCGGCCCCAGGTCCCAGGGTTCGGAAATCAGCTTCAGGCGCGACAGCACCGGGTCCTGCAGCAAGGCATCGAAGAAACCTGCGCCCGGATCGTAGCCTTGTGCTTCGCGTCCCAGCGTGCTGCACAGATCGAAGCGGAATCCATCGACATGGTATTCCTGCGCCCAGTAACGCAGCGAATCCATCACCATCTGGATCACGCGCGGATGCGCCAGGTTCAGCGTATTGCCGCAGCCGGTGTCGTTGACGATATGGCGCGAGCTGTCGGTGTGGTGGCGGTAATAAGTCGCATTGTCCAGCCCGCGCCAGCACAGCGTGGTGCCGATTTCGCTTTCCTCGCAGGTATGGTTGTACACCACGTCCAGAATCACTTCTATGCCGGCGGCATGCAACTGCCGTATCGCATGCTTCATTTCGTTCGGCTTGCCGGAAGCGAGATAGGCCGGTTCCGGCGCGAAGAAGGAAAGCGTGTTGTAGCCCCAGTAGTTGCGCAGGCCCAGGTTCTGCAGCCGGCGGTCCTGCAGGACCGCCTGCACCGGCAGCAGTTCTATCGCCGTGATGCCGAGCCTGACCAGGTGTTCGATGATGTAGGGATCGGCCAGTGCCGCGAAGGTGCCGCGCTGGCTGGGCGGAATATGCTCGGCGCGCATGGTCATGCCCTTCACATGCGCTTCGTAGATCACGGTCTTGCGCCACAAGGTATTGGGCGGCTGGTCGCCGTGCCAGTCGAAAGTCGTATCGATCACTACGCTTTTCGGCACAGCGGCAGCGCTGTCGCGGCGATCGAACGACAGATCGGCACGCTGCGACTGGTAGCGGTAGCCATACAGCGTATCCGACCAGCGCACTTTCCCGAACAGGGATTTCGCGTAGGGGTCGATCAGCAGCTTGTTCGGATTGAAGCGATGTCCGCGCTCGGGCTGATAAGGCCCGTAGGCGCGGTAACCATACAGCGCGCCGCCGTGCACACCCGGCAGATAGCCGTGCCAGACATCGTTGGTATTTTCCGGCAACGCATACCGCGCGATTTCATGGCGCCCCGAGGGATCGAACAGGCAGACTTCGAGCTTGTGCGCATGCGCGGAAAATACCGCGAAATTGGTGCCGCCGCCATCGTAAGTCGCGCCCAGCGGATAAGGTGAACCGGACTCGATAGTAGGCGGAGGAAATGGGACAACCGCCATGCTCAGCCGGCGCGCTTCAGTATCACCACCGACAGGGGCGGCAGGTTCATCAGTAGGGATTGCCCCATGCCGTGACTGCCATAAGGCTCGCTGACATAACGATCCGGATGGGGAAAGTTCGAACCGCCGTAAATGCCGGCATCGGTATTGAGGATTTCCCGCCACTCGGTACGCACCGCATCCGATTCGCAAGGCACGCCTATCCGGTAGTTCTCACGCGGCACCGGCGTCATGTTCAGCACCGCGAGCAAGGGTGCGCTGCCCTGCTCTCCCGTGCGCACATAAGCGAACACGCTGTTGGCCTGGTCGTCGCCGACCACCCACCGGAAACCTTCATGCTCATGATCCTTCTGGTGCAGGGACGGCTCATTGCAGTACAGACGATTCAGGTCGCGCACCAGCTGCTGCACGCCCCGATGCCCCGGATCGTCCAGCAATTCCCACTGCGGCGAACCATCGTGATTCCACTCGGTCTGCTGGCCGAATTCGCAGCCCATGAACAGCAGTTTCTTGCCCGGATGGGTCCACATGAAACCGAGGTAGGCGCGCAGATTGGCCAGCCTGGTCGCAGGATCGGCGCCGGGCATGCGACCGTACAGCGAACCCTTGCCGTGCACCACTTCATCATGCGAGATCGGCAGGATGAATTTTTCCGAGTAGGCATAGATCAGCCCGAAGGTCAGGTCGTTATGGTGATGCTGGCGATAGATCGGGTCCTGCTTCATATAGCGCAGCGTATCCTGCATCCAGCCCATGTTCCACTTGTAATGAAAGCCCAGCCCGCCCTGCTCCACCGGCGCGGACACGCCGGGCCAAGCGGTCGATTCTTCCGCGATCATGACGGCGCCGGGACAGCGTTCGGCCACGATCTGGTTCAACTGCCGCAGGAAGGCAATCGCTTCCAGGTTTTCGCGGCCGCCATGAACATTCGGCACCCACTCGCCGTGCGCGCGGCTATAGTCGCGGTACAGCATGGACGCCACCGCATCCACGCGCAGTCCGTCAACGTGATAATGCTCCAGCCATTCCAGCGCGCTGCCGATCAGGAAGGACTTCACTTCGTTGCGGCCCAGGTTGTAGATCAGTGTATTCCAGTCCTGGTGAAAACCTTCCTTCGGGTCGGCATGCTCATACAAGGCGGTGCCGTCGAAGTGCGCCAGTCCATGCGGATCGGAAGGGAAATGCGCCGGCACCCAATCCAGTATCACACCCAGACCCGCCTGGTGGCAGCGGTCAACGAACGATGCGAAGGCGGCGGGCGTGCCGAAGCGCGCGCTCGGCGCGTACAGCGCCAGCGGCTGGTAACCCCAGGAACCGCCGAAAGGATGCTCCATGATGGGCAGGAATTCCAGGTGCGTGAATCCCATGTTCAGTGCATACGGAATCAGCCGGTCGCCCAGTTCATGCCAGTTCAGGCTGCGCCCTTCTTCCTCCAGCAGCCGCAGCCAGGAGCCCGCATGCACTTCATACACCGACATCGGCGCCGACTGGCGATGCCGCTGTGCGCGGGTACGCATCCATTCCTCGTCGTGCCATGCTATCGGCCGGTCTGCCGTCACGACCGAGGCGGTGGACGGCGGCGCTTCGGTGGCACGCGCAACCGGGTCGGATTTCAAAGGCAGCACGGTGCCATCGACACCCACGACTTCATACTGGTAACGCGTGCCCGGCCCCAGGCGCGGAATGAACAATTCCCACACACCCGATTCAAAGCGCAGCCGCATCGGATGGCGGCGACCATCCCACTGATTGAAATCGCCGACCACCGATACCCGCCTTGCATTCGGCGCCCAGACCGCGAAGCGCGTGCCGGCAATGCCGTCGATCACCGCTGGATTGGCGCCCAGCGCGCGGCCGAGATCGCGATGCGTGCCCTCGGCAAAAAGATACAGGTCGACTTCCCCGAGCAGCAAACCGAAGCGATACGGATCTTCCGTGTATTGGACCGTATCGAAACCGTCCTCGCCGGGCCAGGTAATGCGCAGCAGATACTGGCGATCGTTAGTCAGCGCCGGAACGATGCCGGCGAAAAGACCGCTCTGGTTCACGTTATACAGCGAGCCCAGCAATTCGCCATCGGCATCGTTTCCGGGATGCCGCGCAACGATGTCCACGCCGCGCGCGCCGGGCTGAAAAGTGCGGATTAGCGTCTTGCCGCCCATTCTGTGCGGGCCGAAGAAGGCAAAAGCATCCTCCAACCTGCCGTGCAATACCGCATCCAGCATGCGCGGATCGACGCTGATCGCTTCATCGATAACGGTTTCCATTTTTTTGCTCCATATTTTTACTCCACATCTTTGCTCCACCTTTTACGCTTTATCCTCTGCGCAGCAGCAAGTCCGCCATACGCCCCATGCCATGCAGCGGCACGGGCAGCCAGGCCGGACGATTGGCGGCTTCGTAGCAGATTTCATAAGCGGCTTTCTCCAGCACGAACATGCGGCGCAAGGCATCGTCCGCCTCGGCCTGCGCCGGCAGGTGCGCACCATAGGCCGCCTTGCGATAGGCGGCGAGAAAAGCCTGCTGCGATTGCGGCACGAAGGCATCGAGGATCTGGCGCTTGCGGCCTTCCGCGTTCTCGCCCAGATCTTCCTGCCCGCTCTTGCGAGCGACGGCCGCGGCATAGTCGAAGGAACGCCACAAGCCGGCCACATCGCGCATCGGGCTGTTCTTCTCGCGGCGCTGCTCCAGCGTGCGCGCCGGCTCGCCTTCGAAGTCCACGATATACACATCGCCCTGCGCCACCAGCACCTGGCCCAAATGGAAATCGCCGTGAATGCGAATGCGCTTGCTGCCCAGGCCGGCGCGGGCAAGCTCTTCGACCTTTTTCAGCAAGGTTTCGCGCTGCTCCAGCAAGCGCTGGGCGCATTCGGCATCGGCGCTGTCGCTCCAGTCCTGCTTGCTGCGCAATATGTCAAAGGCCGCTTCCAGTTGCTGCCTCGCTCCTTGCTGCCATTGCCTCACATCTTCCTCGGTCGCATCCAGCGGCGCAAAATCGGGCAAGTCGGTGGGCGTGGCCAGCGCATGATGCAGCTCGCCCAGGCGCTTGCCCAACATGGTGGCCAGTTGCGTCAACTCTTCTTCGGGATCGACTAGCTCCGGCGCCAGGGCTTCCGCCGAGATCGACTCGGTCGCGGTGGAATGCTGGATCGCCCGCTCCAGCGTATCCAGCGTGTATTCCCAGGCATCGCCCTGGTTGTGCAGGAAGCGCTGCAGGATCATCAGCGTATGAGGCGTGCCATCCGCGCCGAAGCGCGTCACTTCGCCCAGCATCGCGGGGCTGTTCGCATAGCCGAGCTGCGTCAGGTAGCGCCCCATTTCCGCTTCCGGATGAATGCCGGGCGCAAGGTGGCGGATCAGCTTCAGCACCGCGCAATCTTCAATCACCAGCGAACTGTTGGACTGCTCCGCCGACAGGCGCCGTATCGCAGGCTCGTCTCCCAGGTCCAGACTGGCGAGTTCATCGGTGGAGATGAAGCGCACTTCTCCATCCGGGCAAGGCAGGCTGGCATTCGAACGCAGCAGGTCCAGGATCACATAGCTGAACGAATCCAGCGCAAAGGCATCGGTCAGAAAACCGACTGCATGGGCGCGCCGCACGCGTGCCAGCGCCAGTTGCTGCGGCAAGGCGGTGACGATATCTTCCTCGCGTATGTAACCCAGCGGCAGCAAGTAGCGGTCCTCGCCCTTGTCGGTCGTGATCTCGATCTCGGCCAACATGGCCGGCATCACATGGGGCCGTGCCTGCGCATGCGGCAGCAGCGTCGCCAGTGCGATGCGGGCCGAACGCAGCTCCTGCTGCTTGGCCGCGTACCAGCGCCGCTTGGGCAGGTAGGCCGGCAAGGCTTCCTTCTCCAACTGGCCGCGTCGCGGCGATTCCAGGATTTCCCTGATTTCCTTGCGCAGCACCAGCGTCGTGTATTCCGGCAAAGGCTCGGGCGCGGGCGCATGCCAGCTCGGCATCTTGGCTTCGGACGCCAGCAGGAACCAGTAGAAGCCGTAAGGCGGCAGCGTCAGCAGGTAAGGCAGCTGGCCTATGGGCGGAAACGCGGAGCCGCCTATCATTTCCAGCGGCACCTTCCCGGCGAACTCGGACAGATCGAGTTCGACCGCCTGTGCCGAACGCGACACATTGGCCACGCACAGTATGGTTTCCGGCGCATGGCCCAGATCGCCCTCGTTGTACTGGCGCAGATAGGCGAGGATGCGGCGATTGGCCGGGTACAGCATGGTGAAGCTGCCGCGGCCGAAGGCGTGATGCTGCTTGCGCACCGCCAGCAGGCGCCGCATCCAGTTCAGCAATGAATACGGATCGGCGGCCTGCGCTTCCACGTTCACCGCTTCGTAGCCGTACAGCGGGTCCATGAGGGGCGGCAGCACCAGCCGGGCCGGGTCGGCGCGCGAGAAGCCGCCATTGCGATCCGGCGTCCATTGCATGGGCGTGCGTACGCCGTCACGGTCGCCCAGGTGGATGTTGTCGCCCATGCCGATCTCGTCGCCGTAATAAAGGACCGGCGTGCCCGGCATGGACAGAAGAAAGCTATTGAGCAATTCCACCCGGCGACGGTCGCGCTCCACCAACGGCATCAGCCGGCGCCGTATGCCCATATTGATGCGGGCGCGCTTGTCGGAGGCATAGTAATTCCACAGGTAATCACGCTCGCGGTCGGTCACCATTTCCAGCGTCAGCTCGTCGTGGTTGCGCAGGAAGATCGCCCACTGGCAGGCTGCAGGAATTTCCGGCGTCTGGCGCAGGATGTCGGCAATCGGGAAACGGTCTTCCTGCGCGATCGCCATGTACATGCGCGGCATCAGCGGGAAGTGAAACGCCATGTGGCATTCATCGTTGTCGCCGAAATACGGCTGCACATCTTCCGGCCACATATTGGCTTCGGCCAGCAGCATGCGTCCCGGATAGGAGGCATCGACCTCGGCGCGTATGCGCTTCAGGATTTCATGCGTCTCCGGCAGGTTTTCATTGCTGGTGCCTTCGCGCTCGATCAGATAAGGCACCGCGTCCAGGCGCAGACCATCCACGCCCAGGTCCAGCCAGTACTTCATGATTTCCAGCACCGCCTTCAGCACGCGCGGGTTGTCGAAGTTCAGGTCCGGCTGGTGCGAATAGAAGCGATGCCAGAAGAAGGCATTGGCGACCGGGTCCTTGGTCCAGTTGGATTTTTCGGTATCGCAGAAAATGATGCGCGTGTCGGCATAGGCTTCGTCATTGTCGGACCACACGTAGAAATTGCGCGCCGACGATCCGGGCTTGGCCTTTCTCGCGCGCTGGAACCACGGATGCTGATCCGACGTGTGGTTGATCACCAGCTCGGTGATCACGCGCAAGCCGCGCTTGTGCGCCTCGGCGATGAAGCGCTTGGCGTCGGCCAGCGTGCCGTAGTCCGGATGCACGCCGCGGTATTCGGCGATGTCGTATCCATCGTCGCGGCGCGGCGATGGATAGAACGGCAGCAGCCACACCGTATTCACGCCCAGGTCGGCAATGTAGTCGAGCTTGGCGATCAGGCCGGCAAAGTCGCCGACGCCATCGTTATTGGCGTCGAAATACGACTTCACATGCAGTTGATAAACGATCGCATCCTTGTACCACAGCGGATCCTCCGAAAATCCCATCTTGCGCGCGAGTGAATCGCTGACCACGCGACGCGGCGTCTTCCGTCTTTCCATGCTTACGCCTCCCTTTGACGTACACGCCAGATTGCATACGGATTGCTGAACGGATCCAGCCGCATGTGCTGATATTTTCCATGCCAGGTCAGATGCCGCCCCTGCACCAGGTCATCCACTTCAAGCGCCGCATCGTCAGGCAGGCCGAATTCCCACAGCGGCACTTCGAAAGTCGCTTCCTGCACGTGGTAAGGATCGAGATTGATCGCCACCAGGATCACGTTGTCGCCCAGCTTGCGGCCCGGCACGGTGGGCGGCGTGGTCTTGGCGAAGTACAGGATGTTGTCGTTGTGCGCGACATAGAAGCGCAGGCCCAGATGCGACTGCAGCGCCGGGTTTTCCTTGCGCAGGCGATTCAGTTGCGTGATTTCGGCAATGATGTTGCCGGGACAGTTCCAGTCCCAGGCGCGGATCTCGTATTTTTCCGAATCGAGATATTCCTCCTTGCCCGGCACCGGCGTGCCTTCGCACAGTTCGAAGCCGGAATACATGCCCCACAGTCCCGACAAGGTCGTCGCCAGCGCAGCGCGTATCAGGAAACCGGGACGGCCGGAGCGCTGCAGGAAGTAAGGATTGATGTCCGGCGTATTGACGAAGAAATGCGGCCGGAAGAATTCGCGCACCGGCGTATGGGCGAGTTCGTTCATGTAATCGGTGAACTCGGCCTTGGAATGGCGCCAGGTGAAGTAGGTATAGGATTGCGTGAAGCCCAGCTTCGCCAGGCGATACATCATGCTCGGGCGCGTGAAGGCTTCGGACAGGAAGATGGTGTCCGGATAACGGGCTCGGATATCGGCGATCATCCATTCCCAGAACGCCAGCGACTTGGTATGCGGATTATCGACACGGAACACCCGCACGCCCTCCTTCACCCAGAACATCACCACGTCGCGCAAGGCGATCCATAACTCCGGCACCGCGCCCGGCGCATAAAAATCGACGTTGACGATGTCCTGGTATTTCTTGGGTGGATTCTCCGCGTAGCGTATCGTGCCGTCCGGCCGCCAGGTGAACCAGTCGGGATGTTCCTGCAGCCACGGATGATCGGGCGAGCACTGGATCGCGAAGTCCAGCGCCAGCTCCATTCCGTGTTTCGCCGCCTCATCGCGCAGGCGGCGAAAATCCTCGATGTCGCCCAGCTGCGGATGCAGCGCATCGTGACCGCCCTCCTCGGCGCCGATCGCATACGGGCTGCCCGGCTCATCCGGCCCGGCGGTCAGCGAATTATTCTTGCCTTTGCGGTGCTTCCTGCCTATGGGATGAATCGGCGTGAAATACAGCGTATCGAAACCCATAGCCTGGATCGCCGGCAGCCGTGCGATCACGTCGTCGAAGCTGCCGTGCCGCTGCGGATCGCCGCTCTGCGAACGCGGGAACAGTTCGTACCAGCTGGAAAAGCGCGCTGCCACCCGGTCCACTTCCATGCGCCTGAGCTCGCTGCGCACCGAAAATGGCCGTGCATCGGCAACGCGCATGGCTTCCGCGGTCGGTTCCGACAGCAAGGCGGCGATGCGTTCGGCATCGGACATCGACGCCTTGCTCTTGCTGCGCGGCCCCGGCATTTTCATGGTCTTGGAAAGATTGCCGAGATAGTCCGCCGCCTCGATCAGCTTTTCCGTTTTGGCATGCGCCGCAGCCGCTTCCACCAGCAGCCGGCCTTCTTCCAGCTCCACCGTCACGTCCAGTCCCGCCGCGGATTTCTTTTCCAGCTCGTCGCGGTAGGTAGCGAATACGTCGCGCCAGGCTTCGATTTCATATTCGTAGCGGCCCATGCGCAGCACCGGGAACGAGGCTAGCCACTTGTCGTTGCCCAGCGTATGCATGGACACTTCGTGCCACGCATCCTCATCCACGGTACGCCACCAGACCGAGGCCGCCAGTTTTTCATGGCCATCCATGAAAATGTCCGCTTCCACCTGCACCAGCTCGCCCACCGTGCGCTTGATGGCAAACTGGCTGACGCCGTCCACCGACGGCAATACCGATTCAATCGCAATGCGCGGCATCTTCGCGGCGGCATTGACCGCCTGCTTGCCGCGCGGTGCGGGCCGCAGTATCGGCGGCATCGGTTTGGCGGAAAATATCTGCAGCTCGCAGGCCTGCAAGTGCAGCAGATGCGCCGCGTAATCGTCATGCGGGTGCGCCGGGTCCGGCGCCGGCCAGATGCGCCGCATGCAGACGTAAGCGTTGCTGCGCTCCAGCATGATGCGTTCCGGCACCGCCGCTTCGCGCAGCATGTCCGGATTGGCGGCAATCACCAGCGCCTGCGGCTCGCGTTGCCGCACTGCTGGCAGGCGCATCATCACGCTACCTTGCATGTGCGATTCAGTCAGCAGGCGCAAGCGTCCGCCGTAATAAGACGGTCCCTGCTCAGCCATGAAGCGGTTGGCTTGCCTGACTTCTTCGGAAATATCGAAAGGCGCCTGTTCGGGCTTGCCATCGCCGCCATCGTCACTCGCGGCATCGATGCCATACTCGAAACCGGCCGGCATCAGCCAGCCGTTGCCGGTAGCCGCTGCCAGGCGCAGGGCGCGGATATGAATAAGTCGGCGCACTTCCGGATCTTCGTAGCCGGGCGCATGCGCAATCACCTTTTCATCGGGCGCGTCGGGAAAGGCCAGTGGCGGCGCGATCTGGTGCAGGCGTTCCTGCTCTTCCACCAGCCAGCGCGAACGGTAATCCCACCAGGCCGTCGATGAAAAACTGGCATCGAAACCGGCATCGGCCAGCGCCTGCAACTGCTCCGGCGTCAGGCCTGGCGTCCAGGCCAGGAAGCGCAGTTGCGGCGCACCGGCTCTGGCCGCGGCAATCAGGTGGCGCCAGAACGAGGCGGGGAAATCAGCCAGCGCGGTACAGCGGAATCCGGCCACGCCGGCATCGGCCCAGGCCGCGATGCGGTGCTGCCAGTACTCCAGCAGCGATTGCGCCACCGCCGGCGCTTCGTAACGCAGCCGGCAGATCGGATCGTGGCGCACCGGCTTGCGCGGGTCCGGCAATTCATTATCGCCATTGCCATGCACGAACCAGTCCGGATGGCTTTCCGCGAGAATGCTGTCGTCCTGGGCCGCCAGCAGATTCAGATCCACCAGCAAATTCAGCTTCGCCTTGCGGCAGGCCTGCGCAAACCGGCGCAAGGCTTCATCCGAGGTTCCAAATGCGGGCGCGGGGATCAGCACATGATCGAAGCCCAGTGCCTGGCATCGCTTCAGCGAGGCTTCCGGTGCGTAGGTGGATGGGTACAGCGGCGGGTCGAAGGAATAAATCCTGGGCAAATAAGACGTCGTTACGCGCATGTTTTTTGTAGGTTCAACGACTGGATGCGAGGTGGAGTCGTGATGGATAAAATCCGGCGGCAGCACCGCCAGCCCTGGCCAGATAGATCATCAGAACAGGGGTTTGTTCAACCCGCTGGACCACGAGCTTGCACGGCAAGGTAGCAATACCTCGTCCTGACCGGGCTTTCGTTCAAGGTCCGGACGGCTGTTTCCGGGCCGCTCCACTATAGGGGCTTCTTCACTCAGGCTTCCCGCGCAAATGAAGGCGACTTGCGCCAGCTCAGTCTTTAAGCGGATATCGATGCGGGAGACTCGATGCGATCACGCAGCCATGACTTGCAAATTCCAAACTCGGCCGGACCTGAAGTTCTGGAGCTAGTTTACGGAAACAAAGTACGTTGAAGAGGCGGGGGACGCTCGACGGCAATTTATAGATCGAACATTAATTAAATTACGTAAGTGATTGATCAACATGATGTTTTTGTGTCACCCACACATAAAATTGCTGCCTCCAAATCCCCGCATCGCATGATATATTGCCTCGAAGCGAGAATTTGCCGCATGCAACATTGCGTTCAGGTGTGATGCCTATCTCGGGGTTTCCGATGCCGGCCATGCATGGCCAAGGGCAGGAAACCGTTTGCTGAAAACAAGCTTATGCGAGCCTAGTCAGGAAGTTTGAATGATCCTCTACCAAGTCTATCCCCGCAGTTTTTCCGATTTCAATAACGATGGCATCGGCGATCTGGCCGGCATCGAAGCGCGCCTGCCCTACATCAAGAGCCTGGGCGTGGACGCCATCTGGATCAGTCCCTTCTTCAAGTCGCCGATGAAGGATTTCGGCTACGACGTCGCCAACTACCGCGAAGTCGATCCGATTTTCGGCGACATGAATGATTTCAAGCGCCTGATGAAACGCGCCAAATCGCTGGAACTGGGTGTGATCGTGGACATGGTGCTGTCCCATACCTCGGAAGAACATGCCTGGTTCGTGCAGAGCCGGGCCCGTGAAAACGGCAAGGACGACTGGTACCTGTGGTCCGATCCTAAGCCGGACGGCAGCCCGCCCAACAACTGGGTCTCGGTGTTCGGCGGCAGCGCCTGGCGCTGGGATGCGGAACGCCGCCAGTACTATTTCCATTCCTTCCTGTCCAGCCAGCCGGATCTGAACATGCACAATCCCGCCGTGCAAGACCAGGTCTTGCGGGAAATGGAATACTGGCTGGACCTGGGTGTGTCGGGTTTCCGTTTCGATGCCTGCAACCACATCTTCCAGGACCTGCAACTGAGAAACAATCCGCCGCGCGAAGATAGCAGCGCCGCCCTGCATCCCTACGGCTTCCAGGTGCACGTCTACGATCAGGCCAGGCCTGAGCTGCCGATCTTCCTGGAGCGCATACGCAAGCTGCTCGATGCCTACGGCGCCACCAGCCTGGCCGAGGTCGGCGGCCACGATGCGCTGAAACTGATGGGACAGTACACACGCGAAGGCCGCCTGCATTCCGCTTACAGCTTTTCCCTGATGGGACCGGACAGCAGCGTCGACCATGTAAGGCGCGTGATCGCCACGCACGAGGACAGCATACAGGCGCCGGGTGTGGCCTGTTATGCGCTGTCCAACCATGACAAGCCGCGCGTGGCCAGCCGCTGGGCCCATGGCCGCGATCGCGAACGGACGGCCAAGCAGATGATGGCCTTGCTGCTTTCCATGCGCGGCGATATCTGCCTGTACCAGGGCGAAGAATTAGGCTTGCCGCAGGCGGAAGTGCCGTTCGAACGCATCCAGGACCCGTTCGGCAAAAGCTTCTGGCCGAAATTCAAGGGCCGCGACGGCTGCCGCACACCCATGCCCTGGACTGCCGGCTTGCATGGCGGCTTCAGCGAAGCGGAACCCTGGCTGCCGGTGGATGAACAGCACCTGCCTCTGAATGTCGAGGAGCAGGAAAAGCGGCAGGATTCCATGCTGAATTTCACGCGCGACCTGGTCGCCTTGCGCCGCCAGCGGCCGGAGCTGAACCAGGGCAGCATCACGCTCTTGGATGCGCCGGAAGGCGTGCTGGCATTCCGGCGCGAGCACGAAGGCCGCCGTCTGCTTTGCCTGTTCAATATGGACATGACGGCAAAGAGCCTGCCGGCGCCCTACTTTTCCGACCTGGCGCTGTCGCACCATGCGGATATCGAAGGCGGCCAGCTTGTGCTGGGCGTCAATGGTTTCTGCCTTCTCGAAGGCGGCCAGCTTCATTAAGCCTGCCTCGGGCGCTGGAAGACCTTGCATGAAAGAAGCGGCTGTAACGCAGGCGTGCCGGCCGCTTCTTTTGATGCAGCCGCTGGCGCAGCGTCGTTCCGCTTTCCCATTCAAGTCCGCGCAGCTTTATAACCCCATGAAAATTAAGGACTTAGCGCAGATAGATTTTCCAATTTACAAGGTCTACATTAGAATACTGTCCCGATGTTAGTGATGCCGGCAGCCAGCGACTCAGCATAGTCGCAGCCTGGCCATCACGACTGCTCGGCGCAGAAGCATTTGCCCCTACTGTCTGCCGCCGACTTTTTGAGTAATGGGGCTTTTTACGGCCCTCGCGCCTGTTACTCAGCTGCTCCATGCGCGTTCACCGCCCTCTCCTTTCTTCATCGCAAAGCAAACCAGGCAAGCGGCCCAGACAGATGGGTGCGGCCGTCACTTTCGTGGGGGTGGTTTTCCTGCTGTTTGCAGCGCTGGCCGGATGGCGCGCCTGGGAAGAATACAAGAGCGAACTGGAACAAGCGCAGATCGCTACCACCAACCTGTCCCGTTCACTGTCGCAGCACATGCAGGATGCGATCAAGGTTGCCGATACCCTGCTGACCGGCGTGGTGGAAAGGGTAGAGACGGAAGGTCTGCACGACCACTCGCTGGATCGCATGGAAAGGCTGTTCGAGCGCGTGGTGGCGGAAACCCCGCAGCTGCATGGCTTGTTCCTGTTCGATGCCGAGGGCTATTACATAGTCAGCTCCTTCGGCATCCTGCCGATGCAGTCCAATGACGATCTCCCCTATTTTCAGCACCACCTGTCATCTCAAGACCGGAAGGTCTTTGTCGGCCCGCCGGTTCGCAGCCGCACCACCAGCGACTGGACCGTCACCGTCAGCAAGCGTTTGGAAGACGGCAATGGCAATTTCGCCGGCGTGGCACTGGCCACCATCCATATGGATTACTTCCGCAGCTTTCACAAGGATTTCGAAATCGGGCAGAACGGTGTAATGTTCGTCGCTTTCGAGGACGGCGTGCTGCTGACCCGCCATCCGTTCCGCGAAAATGTGATCGGCCTGCGCACACGGCAATCCATCGTCACCCCCGCCAATTTCCCTACCCGCCCGACCGGCAGCTTTACCGCCCATTCCGGCGTCGACGGCGTAGAGCGCATTTACAGCTATCGCTACCTGGACGATTACCCGCTGGTGGCCGCCGTCGGCCTGTCCCGCTACGAGGTACTGGCCAAGTGGCGTACCTCAATGCTGATTTACGCCATCGGCCTTCTGGTGATGGCGCTGATCATGGGCCTGCTGGGCTGGCGCCTGCTGATTGCCATCCGCGCCGGCCTGCACTCGGAAAAGAACCTGATCGAAACCCACGCCTCCCTGAAGCGCATGAACCGCATGCTGGAATCGATGGCACTGCAGGATGCGCTGACCGGGATCGCCAACCGCCGCCAGTTCGATACCGTGCTGGAGGCGGAATACAAGCGCGCGATGAGAAGCAGGCTGCCGCTGGCGGTGATGATGGTGGATGCCGATTACTTCAAGCAGTTCAATGACATCTACGGCCATCCCGAAGGCGACAAATGCCTGCGCCAGATAGGCCAGACCCTGACCCGCACGCTGGCGCGGGCCGGCGACCTGGCAGCGCGTTACGGCGGCGAGGAATTCGCGGTACTGCTGCCGAATACCGACCTGGCCAATGCGGAACTGCTGGCGCAGCGTCTTTGCCAGACCATAGAGCAGCTGGAAATTCCCCATAGCGGCAGCCCGTTCGGCAAGGTTACCGTCAGCATCGGCGTCGCCACGCTCATTCCCAACAATCCCAATGCGCACCAGATGCAGCACCAGCAAGACCTGATGAATGCCGCCGACCAGGCGCTGTACATCGCCAAGGGCAACGGCCGCAACCAGGTGTGCGCCACCGACCGCCATGTCTCCAGCCTGTTCCCGGCGGAAGACGAATCGACGTAAATCCTTCTCACGCCACGCAACGGTGCGAGCACGTTAAAATGAGCGCCTTTGGCTCGCGCGCCCGCACCCTTGCGTGGCGCCCTGCCTGCATACGAACGGAATATAAGAAGGAAATCAGCATGATCGGCTTCAAAATGTATGAAATCGTCGAAGTCCAGCACCCGACGCATCCCCGCAATGAAACCAGAGGCGTCATCGCCGGGATACTGGCAGCCGATGGCGAGATCATGGGTTACACGGTACGTTTTGCCGACGATATCGAGATGGTGGATCCGGAAGACCTGGAACCCACCGGCCTGAGCATCACTGAAAAGGATTACGAGCACGGCGCCTGGCCACCGGCGGCGCTGAATGGCGATAACTCGCCGGCGTAACTGCCGGGCACCTGACGCGGATAGCCGCGACAGTCTCGCAGCGGACCGTCCTTAATCGGATACCGTTCCCGTGCCCGCCGAACGCTGTGTCAGCGCTGCCACTTGCCTGAGCAGTGCAGCGGCCTCCAGCGGTTTGCGCAGATGGGCATTGAATCCTGCCTGCCGCGCCCGCTCGATATCTTCCTGCCGCGTCAAGGCGGTCAGGGCAAGCGCCGGCAGGCCGGCAAGCCGCGGGTCCGGATGCCTGCGTAGGCGACGCATCAGTTCCAGTCCATCGATATCGGCCATGGCTATGTCGCTGATCACGATGTCGGGACGATACGCGTCCAGCAAAGCCAGCGCTTGCTGCGCATTGCCGGCAGTCGTCACATCTGCTCCGCAGGCCCGCAACAGCCGCTCCAGCATCTGGCAGGTATCCGTCTCGTCATCGACCGCCAGGACTTTGATACCCTGCAACTTGACCGGTGCCGGCAAGCCGGGCGCTGATTTTTCTGCGGCGCCTTTACGTTCAGCCTCAGCATAAGACACCTGGCCGGCAGAGAGCGGAAGCCGGATTACAAAACACGCCCCCTTGCCTTCGCCTTCGCTGTGCACCGAGATCGTACCGCCATGCAGCTCGATCAATTGCTTGGCAATCGACAGCCCCAGGCCCAGGCCGCTGTAACGCCGGGTTGTACCCGACTCCGCCTGGGTGAAACGATCGAACACCTGCGGCAGGAAGTCCTGGCGGATGCCGATGCCGTTATCGCACACACTGAATTCGGCGTGACCGTCGACGGCGGCCAGCGATACCCGCACCCAGCCGCCTTCCGGCGTGAACTTGACGGCATTGGCAATAAGATTCCACATCACTTGCTGCAAGCGACTGGCATCCGCCCAGACCTGGCCGATACTTCTGTCCAGCTGCGTGATCAACTCTATGCGTCTGGCCATCGCTGCCGGCCTGGCGGTGTCCAGGGCGGCATCCGCGACGGCGGCGGGATCGATCAGATGGCCATCGAGGCGGACATTGCCGGCACTGATGCGACTCATGTCGAGCAAGTCGTCGATCAATCGCGCCTGCATCCAGGCATTGCGTTCTATGGTTTGCAGCGCTTGCTTCAATGCAGTCGCATCATGCGGTTTCAGTTGCAGCAGCTGGATCCAGCCCAGTATCGCATTGAGCGGCGTGCGCAATTCATGCGACAGGGTCGCCAGAAACTGGTCCTTCACCACCCCCATGCGCTCCAGCTCCTCGCGGGCTGCGCGTTCGCTCTCCAGCAGGCGCTGCCTTTCCTCGGCAGCGGCCTGAGAGCGGGTCAGGATCTGCATGCGCGCTTCCAGCCTCGCATCGTAGGTAGAGATCAGCAAGGCGACGGTCAGTACGGCAAGCGTGGCGAGCATCACCATGATGGCCAGCCCATCCAGGCCGAAGCGACTGCTGGTGGCCAGGCAAACGCTGTTCACCGGAAAACTGGCTGCCGCCATGCCGGTATAGTGCATGCCCGCAATCGCGCCGCCCATGACCGCGGCCGCTACGGCGCGCTGCAGCCACACGCGTGGGCCGTTATGGCGCAAGCGGAAAGCGATCCACAAGGAAATCGTCGCCGCGCCGACGGCGATAGCCAGCGACAGCAGCACCAGTCCGTAATCGTAGATGATGCCGGGATGCATGCGCATGGCAGCCATGCCGACGTAATGCATGGCATTGATTCCCACACCCAGCAGCAGACTGCTGACCAGCAGGCGCTGCATGCTGACATGCGGCTGGCCGATCTGCCATAGGGCCAGCGCCGACACCGCAATCGGCAGTATCCAGGAAAGCAGCGTGATGCCCAGGTCATACCCCAGCGGTATGGGAATGCGGAAAGCCAGCATGCCGATGAAATGCATGGACCAGATGCCGGTTCCCATTGCGAAGGCGCCTCCCGCAACCCACCATGCCGCCTGCTTGCGAGGCACATTGCTCACCCGGCCTGCCAGCGTCAGGGCGGTATAGGAAGCCAGCATCGCCACCAGGATGGAGATCAGCACCAGAAAGGTATCGTAATAACCTTCAAGCATGACCATCTCGGACAGGAAAGAAGACTTCAACGAGACACCCCTGCATTACTCCTTTCTGTCGTACGCCAATAAACTGCCCAACCCCTTGGGCGGGCCGGTTCGCCTCAGACACAAGTTAATTACACCAGCAGAATTTCAGATACTGCCTGTTAGTGACAAGGGGCATTTGTTTTGCCGCATGCTCTCACCCTTTCGTCTGCAGGGGGTCGTAAGAGAGATGGGGAAATGCAGCAGACCTGTTGGCAATCAAGGCGCAAGGGATAACAGGCAACAAACAACGCGAAACCCTGCGTGCAGCCGTATTGATAATGCAAGCTTGAACTGCCTGCTCGTGTAAATCCTTAGTCCTGCAACATCGCCAGCCGTATGCCCGTGAATTGCCAGCGATCTCCCGGCATGAAGAAATTGCGGTAGCTGGCGCGGATGTGAGAAACAGGCGTGGCGCAGGAACCGCCGCGCAGCACCAGCTGATTGCACATGAACTTGCCGTTGTATTCGCCCAGCGCCCCGCCCAGCGTGCGAAAGCCGGGATAAGGCGTGTAGGGACTTTGCGTCCATTCCCAGACATCTCCATATAACTGCGTCTGCAGCGCGCCGGCGGGCTGCGGATGGAAATGGCGCGACTCCACGAAATTGCCTTGCACCGGCGCCTGCGCCAGTGCAATTTCCAGTTCCGCTTCGCTCGGCAGGCGTGCACCGGCCCAGCGCGCATAGGCATCGGCTTCGTAAAAGCTCACATGGCAGACCGGCTCGTCGGGATCAAGCGCCTGCATGCCCGAGAGCGTCATCTGCAGCCACTGTCCCTGCTGCTTTTCCCAGTACAACGGCGCCCGCCAGCCTTCCTGGCGCACCGTATTCCAGCCGTCGGCCAGCCACAGGTCGGGCCGCTGGTAAGCGCCTTGCTCGATGAATTCCAGGTACTCGCCGTTGGTGACAAGACGACTGGCCAGAACATAGTCCTGCAACAGCGCTGCATGCCGGGGCGTTTCATTATCGAAGCAGAACCCGTCGCCCGCATGGCCGATCTGCCGGATGCCGCCTTCATGCGGCATCCACTGCAGTGGCTGTGGCTGCGTGCCGCTTCGCCTTGCGGCACCGCCTGCCTGCAGGTAAGCCGGGCGCAAGGGATTGCTCGCCAGGATGTGCTTGATGTCGGTGAGCAGCAATTCCTGGTGCTGCTGTTCATGCTGCACTCCCAGCATCAGCCGGGAGGCGATCTCGTTCCATGGCTCGCCTTCTTCCGCCGTCTCGATCAGCGCCTGCATCGCCTGGTCCACATGACGGTGATAACGTTCTATTTCCTGCACGCCGGGGCGCGACAGCAAGCCGCGCTTCGCGCGCGGATAAGGCTCGCCTACCGTCTGGTAATAGGAATTGAACAGGTGCGCGAACTCCGGCGCATATTCGCGGTAGCCCGGCAAATAAGGCTTGAGCAGAAAAGTCTCGAAGAACCAGGTCACATGCGCCAGATGCCATTTCGGCGGACTGACGCTGGGCATGGTCTGGATCACGTAATCCTCGGTCTGCAAGGGCGCGCACAGGCGCAGCGATTGTTCGCGCACCTGCGCGTAACGTTCCTGCCAGTGCGAGCGCAGCAGCGTTTGCGCAGTTTGTTCAGCCCGTGCAGCTTGCACAGGCTGCTGTGCTAATGCGTTCATGTTCATCTCTGCCCTCTCCTGCGCCGCTCAGTCCAGCGGATGCGCAATGGTGCTGAAAATGGTGTTGGCCGCCTGACGGGAGTCGAGCCGCGTATGCTGCACCACGATGGGCTGGTCCGATTCGATCAGCACTGCATAGCCACTGCCGGGCGGTATCGGTTCGGGATCGCTCAGCTCATTCAAGCGCTGATGAAGGGTGCGGCGCGCCGGCACGGTGACGAGATAGGGCCCGACCGGTTCGCGCTCTTCATGGTAGATCGTGAAACGCACCTGCGCATCGGCATCGCCCGTGTTCAGCAGCGAAGCCGATTCATGGCTGGCCATTTCCGGCTCGGGGCCGTTGCTCCAGGCGGGAATATAGCCGTCGCCGATCACCCACGTTTTGCTGCCTATGCCTGTCTTTGCCATTGCCATGCTCCGTGTTCCTCATTGATAGCGAGCTTGTCCAGCTTGTCCCATTCCGCGCCTGGCTCATACGGCCTGCAGATAATGCATGCTGAACAGCTGCGCATCGTCCAGCCATACTTCGCGCGCGTGAAAGCCGGCTTGCGCGGCCAATGCCTGAAAGCCGGCTACCGTGTACTTGTATGAATTTTCCGTGTGCAGGCTTTCGCCCTCTGCGAATGAAAACACCTGGCTGCCTATGCGCACCTGCTGCGCGCAGCGGCTGACCAGATGCATTTCTATGCGGGCCATCGCTTCGTCATAAAACGCCTGATGGAAAAACTGGTCCGGGATGAAATTCCCGTCCAGCTCGCGGTTGATGCGATGCAGCAGGTTCAGGTTGAAGGCGGCGGTGATACCTGCGCCATCGTTGTAGGCGGCATGCAGCCGTTCTCTACTCTTTTGCAAATCCACGCCGATCAGCAGTCCTCCATCCTTGCCAACCATGCGGCTTACATTGGCAAGAAAGGCGATCGCGTCATGCGGATGAAAATTGCCTATGGTCGAGCCGGGAAAAAAAGCCAGCCTGTTACTGCAGGCCTCCTCTTCATCTTCTTCACCCGCCCAATGCAAGGGCTGGGAATAATCGGCGCATACCGCAGTAATGGCGAGCGCAGGATAAAGCTCGGCCAACTCGCTGCAGGCGTCCAGCAACTGTTCGCGTGAAATGTCGATGGCAACATAGGAGGCAGGCTGCAGGCGGTCGAGAAGCAAGCGCACTTTTCTGCTGCTGCCGCTGCCGAACTCGATGAGTTCAATCTCACTGCCGACGGCTGCGCTCATGGCATCGGCATATCGGTCAAGAATTGCCATTTCAGTGCGCGTCGGATAGTACTCCGGCAATGCACAGATCTGCTCGAACAGGCGACTGCCTGCTTCATCGTAAAAGAATTTCGGTTCCAGCGTTTTGGGATAGGCACTCAAGCCTGCTGTCACTGCCTCGCGAAAACCGGCCAGCCTGGGTTTGAAATCCAGGAAACGAAAACCTGCGGAGGGACAATACGGTAGGGCTTTCTCTCTTTCGACTTTTTCCGACAAACCATTTCTCACAGGATGAAACATCCTCTCTCCTTTAAATGAGAATAGGCATTACAGCACGCTGCTTGTTCCAAGGCTTGCTCTAACACAAAAACTCCGCGCCAGGTGCCGCTACGGGTTTCCGATTGAACAGGCACTGGGAATTTCTCGCTTCGACAGATTGATCGGAGCATCATGCCGCCCGCCTTCAAGACCAGCATGCCGGCACGAGACCGCGTACCAAGATCAGGCTGCCAAGAGGCAAGCATGCATTCCGTTTCGCCCATGCCTGTTCTGACCAGTCAGACAAGGCACTGGTTTCCATCGCACGGCACAGCGCGCTTATTCGTGACGCAGGGATATTTTTCAGCGCTTGCCGGGTTGCAGCAATTGCCGCTGCAGCAGAGCGAACATGCGTTGTGCACCGAGCACGACTTCGTCGCGTCTTTCATGCTGCGGCCAGTTTTCCAGCAATTGCAGCAAGGCTTGCCAATACGCCTTGGCAGAGGCTCCATAGCCGCTGAAGAATCTAAGGCCGCTTTCCGGCCTTAATCCCAGCGTTCGGGAGAAATGCCGTGACAGCACCATGCCGCCCAGCATGGAGCCTTCGATCACGTAGAGAGCGCCGAGCAGGCAGGAAGCGGAAGGAAAGAGAGAATGCAAGCAAGTTTGTGAAATCAGATAGTGCCGGGCTGCGTCGGAATAATCCAGCGCCCGCAGGTCATCCTGCAACCAGGGCAATTTCCAACGCCCCGGGCCGGCGGAATAAAACTGCACCACACTGGAATGCGAATCCGCTTCTTCTTTCAGGAAGGCTTCGAAGGGCAGGTAGAAACCGTGATATTTCGCCAGCAGTTCGCCATACTCGGCACGGCTGAAATCCGGCCGCATCAGGTCCAGGGCCGATTCCAGCTGATCATGCTCGGTTCGCGTTGCCTGCCTGAGCTGTTCACGCAGCCCGAGCACTTGCGGTTCGGCGTGATGCAATAAGGCGCAATCTGGCATTGAGGAATACTCGCAGTTGGTTGCAGGAACGGCCGCCGGCGCTCTTGGCGAATGCGGTAGCGTTAGATAGCCTTAGACAGTGTTGCTTAGCCAGATGCCCGTGGCAGCGTGAAGTAGAAAGTGCTGCCCTGGCCCGGCATGCTCTCGGCCCATATACGGCCGCGGTGTCTCTCGACAAAGCCTTTGGCAATCCACAAGCCCAAGCCTGTTCCCAGCCGCTTGTGATCGCCGACTTGCCAGTAACGCTCAAAGATTCTTTCCAGCTGATCCGCTTGTATGCCTTCGCCCGTATCGCGCACCGAGAACAGTATTTCATCTTGCTGCGGCGTGGCGGCGACGATGACCTGACCGCCCGCCGGCGTAAACTTCAGCGCATTGCCGATCAGGTTGCCCAATATCTGGCCAATGCGAAAGCGCTCACAGCAGACCTGCAGGGAAGCATCTTCCGGCAGCTCCATGCTCAAGCGCAGGTCTTTTTCCTGCGCGATAGGCAGAAACATTTCCACCACGTCGCGGATCATGCTTGCCGGATTTTCCAGCCTGGCATCGAAATCCAGCGTGCCGCCTTCCAGCTTCGCCACATCCAGGATATTGATTACCAGGTTTTCCATCATCTTGATTGCGCGCGCGCCGCGCTCCATCATGCGCTGCACTGCCGGCTCCTGGCCGGGATGATAGCGTTGCAGATAATCGAAGCTCAGCGCGATGACATTCAGGGGCGTCTTCAGGTCATGAGATACCATGGCCACCATTTCATCCTTTTCCCTGCCGAGCCGCTCCGCCCTTTCCCGGGCAAGCTGTTCCTTGCGGTACTCCTGCTGCAGGGCCAGGCCCAGGATACCGCTGCGCAACTGCCGGACGGCATCCAGCTCGATCTGCTTCCACGGCCGCGCATTCCCTGTCACCGTTTCCTTCCAGGCCGCAAAGGAAGCGCGCGGGTGCAGGCTGACACCTGCTCCTGCCTGGCGCACGGCCTTAACAGGTTCGCCGGCCCAGCTTACCGTGGTGGCCACTTCCGCCCTGAACCATAAAATGACATCGCGCTGCGAACGATTGATCGTCATCGCCAGCAAGCCGCTGGCAATATCCCGGTACGCGTGCGCGGCAGCATATTCATGCGGCAGACGCGCAGTATGGATCAGTGCCTGCTGAGGAAACTGCTGGTTGATCCAGACCAGCAAATCCTCCAGCTCGGCCGCCGATGGCGTGGCGCCTGCCAGCGTCCATTCATTGCCGTAACAGATGGCGACACCGCCAGCCGGGACGGCGCCGAATGCGCGCAAATCTTCGGCATGCGAATGAAATCCTTGTGCCAGTTCGCCGGCATGTTCGAGTTGCGTCAGCAAATCGGGAACCGCCTGCTCCAGGCTTGCCTTCTGTTCGCGCTGCTCAGCGTCTTCCTTGATATCCAGCTGAGATGAAACCAGGTGCCCTATCAATTCGGCTGCCACGCGCGCATCGGCATTGATTTTCAGCGGCGCTGCATGATGACAGGCGATCAATCCCCACAAGCGCTGATCCTTCACCAGCGAAATCGTCAGGCTGGCTTTCACATTCATGTTGCGCAGATACTCCAGGTGTACCGGCGAGACGCTGCGCAAGCTTGCCTTGGACAGATCCAGCGGCGCGCCGCTTTGCGGATGGATGCCGGGATGGATTCTAGCCGGCGTGTAATCCACGTCGGGAATCATGCGCAGGCTGTTCTGCAGAAAAATGGCTCTTGCCTGCGCGGGAATATCGGAAGCTGGAAAATGCAGTCCCAGGTAGGCATCCATGCCATTGCGGCATGCTTCCGAAATCACCATGCCATGCCAGTGCTCGTCGAAGCGGTAAATCATCACGCGATCGAATCCGGTGATCTGCTGCACTTGCTCCGCCGCCCTGTCGCATAAACCCTGCAAGCCTTGCGCAGCCTGCAATGCATGCACGGCCTGTTGCACATGCGGGGAAAATGTCGCCGCCTCAAAGGGCGCGCTGCCGCTGCCGGCAATCTCCCATTCCATATAAAGCACGCCATCGCAGAGATGCGCCGTCATATCCCATTCGCGCCGGATGAACTCATCGAAAGTCAGCATGATGCGCAATGGCATTTGCTCCCTGTGCGAAAGAGCTGCGACATGCGCGCGCAAGGCACTGAATGCCTGCTCGGACATGAACTCGCTCAGGCAGCGTCCCAATAAGGCGAACGAGTGGCGGTCCCATAGTTTCAGGCAGTTCTCGCTCAGGTTCTGGATCACCAGGGTTTCCGGATCGGCGGTCATCAGCACGCCGAATGGCTGTATGCGCCCCGGAATATGGATAGGCTCCTTTTCGCATTCGGACAGGAGATGTTGAAGTGATCCGGGCGTCATTGTCATGCTGAGATAAGTAAGAAGGAAATCGGAGACTTCAGTTTATATTCTGTTTAAATTCAGTTTAAAAAGAGTCGGACCAAGGATATCCGCCTGGCAGTCCCTGAAAGCACTATGCATTAAACCTGCACAACCGTCCTTGATCGTGCCAAATTTTAACAACATATCTTGCACTGCCTGGCTGGAATTGCAACACAGGCTGCGTAAAAGACAGGCGCGCTTGAAGCAGGAGCATTCATAGGCAGCATGCTTTTTTGATTCGGATGGCAGAAGCCGCTTTCATCGTCTGCCAGGAAAGCTTGCAGGCTATTTTCTGCCGAAAAAATATTATCGTGGCGCAGCCCTGGAATTTGCTGCAGCGGCCCTGATTTACTGAGCCACCATAAAAACGGGACTGCCATCGGCAGCCCCGTTTTTCTTTCCTGCTTGCCGCTGCAAGCAACGGTCAACAATGACAAACAACCACAAACACTGCAGCGATGCAGCGATGCCGCGAAAGATCAATGCAAGCTTTGCGAGCCCCGGCCCGTATCGCCGGCAGTGTCGGCACCATCGGTTTTATAGGATTGGCCGTTGCGCTGCTCGCCTGCGCCGTTACGCAGATGATGCGCCTCCTCCCTGGCCGTTTCAGCCACGCGTTGCGCAGATTCCTTCAAATGTTCAGCCTGCTCGCGCGCCATTTGCTGGCCTCTTTCAAACAGATCGTCGCGAGCATGTCCCATGAGTTCGTCTTCGCGACGCGTGGCAGGAATCATTGCGCCCAGCAGCGTTCCCACGGCTAGTCCCAGTACGCCCAGCACCAGCGGCTGCTCTTCCAGCATGTGGCTGAAGTTATCCTTGGCGCGATGATACTGTTCCTGCGAACGATGACCCAGATTGCTGGCGCGCATGCGAGCGTCCTCTGCCATGCGATGCGAACGATCGCTCATGGACGATGACGAGTTGCTGAAGCGTTCGCCCATGCTCGCGGATGAATCGCTGACACTGCGGCTCATGGACGAGGTTTTCTCACGTATGCCCTGCCCGGCTGCGCTCACTTTTTCCTTGATGCCCTGGGCGGTTGACGATACGCGCTCCTTGAGATTGTGGGTCGTTTCGCTGGCGCGGTTCTTCAGATTGCGGCCGCTTTCCTTTGCGCTGCTCATAGCGCCATGCATAGCGTTGTCATGGTCACCCGTGACATGCCCTCCCACGCCGTGATCATTGAGATCGCCCTGGCCATGAAAGCCTATGCCATGTTCGCTGGCAAAGCCCGAGCCCGGACGATACGGGACCGTGCCGTCTCTGGACGCATCATGGCGAACGCGAGAGCCGGACTTCATGTAGCCCGGACGCTGGCGGCCGCTGGCCATCAGCCATGCCGCACCCAAGCCGATCAGGGTGACCGGAATCGGGTTTTCGCGTACCGCATGATTGAGATTGCTGCCAAAGTCGGCCGGCAAACTGGTGCGGGCGTAACCGATGGCCTGATCCATCATCTGACCCGGCGTCAGCTTGCTCTGGATCGCGTCGATGTTGGAACTGAGCTCGGCCCGGGTACGTTCGATGTCGTGTTCTATTTCCTCGGGCCGGCGGTTATCTTCCGAACGATAATTATCTTCGTGATGTTTCATTAGATTCTCTCCTGGGCTACGGCCTTGTCACGCGCCAGAGTTTTGTCCTGTGCGACGGCCTTGTCTCGTTTCAAGGAATCCATGGTGCGGTGAGGAAGCAGGTTATCGGGCTGAAGCTTATTGCTGCCTGCTTTCAGCATGCCGTAACCGATCAGGGCGATCACGACACCGACGATCAAGGGCGCAAGCCACGGTGCGAGATTCGGCGGCAGGATCATCGCGACCGCATTGACGATGGCCTGAAGAATGATGAACAGGCCGGCCAGCAAAATGGCCGCGCCTATCGCCAGCTCGGTAATCCCGCCCTGCGCATTGGAAATTTTTTGCGAGATTTCCGAACGGGCCAATGCAATTTCCTGCCGAACCAGATCGACGATATTCCGTGTCAGGTCGGTGAACAACGAAGCGAGAGGCTTGTCGGTTTTATCGGTTGCCATGGATTTTTCCTCCGGATTTAGGGTCTGTGGGCGAAGTCGGTTTGGTGCTGCCGTCTATGGCATCGGTGGGACGTCCAGGCTGCGGCTTGCCGTCAGCAGATACAGCGGGTTGTGCGCTGCCTGGCAATTCGACGCCAGTGGCACTGGCTTTGCTCCCGCCAGGACGGCTGGCGCCAATACTACTGTCAGCACGGCTGCCGGCACCGCTTTCCGAAGGCCGGTATATGCCGGTGATTTCAGGGCCGGCGACATTGGTGCCTGCGCCCCATTGACCGCCCAGCGTACCGCCGGCATCACGGTCGGCCATCAGGCTGTCCTCTTCCTTGTCCAGCGGATAGGTGCGATTGCGGCCGATATTGTCGTCGCGCTCGCCTTCTCCCATTTCATTGCGCCATGAATACGACATGTCATCCTGCGAGCCTCGCTGCATGCGCGACGTCCCGTAACTGTCGTCTCCGTACTCATAAGATGAACGTTCGGCTGAACTTTTCATGAAGCGCGCCGCGACAAATCCCACAGCCAGCGCGCCGACAAAGAAGGCGGCCGGGTTGCGGCGGCTGAGATTTTCTACATCACGTATCAGGCCATTGGCATCTTTGCCTCTTATCTGGCGGCCAAAGGATTCGATCTGGTCGGCCAGCATGCCGACGTAATAACCCGTATTGGGCTGGCCTTCATGCTGCAACTGGTCGGCTGCGCTACGCATGGCGCCGCTGACCGAATCCACTTGCTGCGCGACGTTGTCCTTTTGCTGATTGAGCGCGGATTTCCCTTGCTCAGCAGCTTGTGACGCCAGCCCCTTGGCCTGTTCCTTGGCATTGCCGGCCAGTTGGGAAGCCCGGCCCTGGGCGGTCTGTTGCCCTGAAGGATCGTTAAAATCGTCGCCTGCACCATACATATGTTGAGAGCTGCCGCCTGATATAGAAGGATCGCCCGCTCTCTGACCGCTGCCGGCCTTTGGGACGTTCCTCTCCTTATCGTGATCTACCATCGCAATCACTCCTTGTGAAGATAAAAGGGACCAGATGTCAAACCGACGCTCGTTCACCATGCGTTTTCGCGAAGGCGGTTTGCACAGCGCTGGCGCGGTGACATGCTTGAATGCATGATGATTTTTTAGAATACAGATAAGAGTTTTAGTTCTCTTCCTTCAAAGACGGCCTCATTCAGCCGCTTCCGGTAGCGGATAGCGGCGCCGCGTCCTTCACGACTCGTGCAGAGAAAGCTTTTTCTCGGCAGCAGTAAAGTCCGGGAAAACTGAAGGGAAAATATCAGGATTAAGTTTCAGTGCCGACCATGGGATAACAGGGATTTTTCCTGGCTGCGATGAGACTTTGATTGAAGAAGAGGCTCCCGCACCGGCATCTCTTTTTCCTCCCTATTCTCTGACGCGCCTTCTGCTTGAATAAGGGGCGAATCCGCCTGTCGCGCACCTGCGTTGTGCAATTTCGTTTTTCACGAACAAATAAAGCTCTGTTTCACTACTTGCATAGGCAGATATTTATTCTGCAAGTGGCATCTTTATTGCTTTCCCGCAAACAAACTTCCTGATTGCGTAGTGCACTCGGTCTAAAAATAGCCCACTCGACCCGTATCCCGCCATGACTGACATCTCGCCTCCCGATTCCGCTTCTCTTTCCATCGACACCTACCTGCCTTACATGCGGGATGTCGCCCGTTGCGAACAATCGCTGCGCGAATTGAATCTCATGTGGCGCATGATCGAATCCTCGGCCAGGATGAACTGCCCGCAGGAATCCACACTCATCCTGCCTACCATGGCGGCTGCCCGTGCCGGATTCAATCGCCTGGAAAAGGAACTCGTGACCAGCCTGGTCGACGAAAAGGTGGGCAATGTGCTGGAAGAAATCGGCACGCAGGCACAGCATGTGATCGATATCGTGGTACGCAATCTTTACGAACGTACCGCCGATATCGGCTTCCTGGCGACCGACCGCGAATTATGCGCCTTCGCTGCCGGTATGAACCCGGACACCGATGCAGTGCGGCTGCGACTGCGTGCTTACCGGGACAAGTACACGGTCTATGATGAAATCATTCTGCTCGATATCCACGGCAATGTGCTGGTGCAGATCGATCAGGCCACGCCGCTGGAAGGCAGCATCGACCCGCTGATCTGGCAGACGCTGGAGTCCGAAGCTTATGTGGAAACCTTTCGTGCCACCGACCTGCGCCCCTCCAGGAAACAGGCACTAATCTATTCGCGCCGCCTGCTGCATCCGGAAACAGGTGTGCCGGTCGGCGTGCTGTGCTTGTGCTTTCACTTCGAAGCCGAGCTGGCGATGATCTTCCGCTCGCATCGCGACAGAGAAGCGCGCGCCAACATGCTGCTGCTGGATGCGGACAATCGCGTGATCGCAAGTGCCGATGAGCTCTGGATACCGGTCGGAACCACGGTGCCGGTCAACCGTGAAGGTTCACGCAAGCTGATGATATATGGCGGGCGCGAATACCTGATACGTACCTATTCCGCCGCCGGCTACCAGGGCTACATGGGACCGCCGGGATGGCAGGGCCAATCCATGATTCCCATCGATGTCGCTTTCCACGGCAAGCACCGGCGCGCACTGGCCGGCGTGCCCGCGGCAATCACCGAAGGCCTGCTGTCGCACGCCGATACCTTTTGCCCGCCGCTGTACGAAATCATGACGGCAGCCGACACGATACGGCGCGTGGTCTGGAATGGACAGGTCATGACGGCCGGAAAATACGGCGACATGACGCGCCTGAAAACGGTGCTGGAGCAGATCAGCGAAACCGGCGTGCGCAGCAACGAGCTGTTCGTACAGTCGATCAGCGACCTGTACGAGACCGCGCTTTCCTCCAGCCTCTCCGACGCGGAATTCGTATCGCACCTGCTGGTGGACCTGCTGGACCGTAACCTTTACGAGCGCTCCAACGACTGTCGCTGGTGGGCACTGACGCCGGAGCTGCGCCAGGCCCTGGCCGCCAGAGAATGCGGTCCCGATACGGCAGCCGAGATCACCGGCATCCTTCAGTACATCAACAGCCTGTACACCGTCTATACCCGCATCTTCGTTTACGACCGTAACGGCCGCATCATCGCCGGCAGTTGCCGTGACCAGCACGGGGCGAAACTTGAGGAAGCCAGCGTGGATCCCGATACGCTGGCCGCGGTGCTGACATTGCGCCATCCCCAGCATTACCATGTCAGCTCCTTCTCTCCCTCCGCGCTCTACGAGGACCGCCCGACGTATGTCTACCATGCCGCGATCCGTGCGCCGCATAACGATTACGAGGTGGTGGGCGGCATAGGCATCGTATTCGATTCGGAAATCGAATTTGCCGCCATGCTGCGAGGCGCACTGGCAGACAAACCGGGAACGGCCGCCCTCTTCGTCACTCGCAAGGGCGAGGTCATTTCCAGCACCGATCCGGCGCGTCCGGCAGGAAGCCGGCTGGAGCTGGATTCCGCGCTGCTGGAACTGCCCAACGGCACTTGCAAGTCGCGCATCGTAGTGCATGACGGCCACTATACGGTGATGGGTTGCGGCGCTTCCAGCGGCTACCGGGAATTCAAGGTCAGCGACGGTTATCAGGAAGATGTGCTGGCCGTGGTCTTCAAATCCTTTGGCGAAGAATGTGAACGCTCTCGCGCATTGAAGCATGCCGACACGCTGATCGGCGACAGTTCTCTCATTGAGGAAGGACCGGAGTTCGCCACCTTCTATATCGACGACATGCTGTTTGCAGTGCCTTCCGAAGCCGCGCTGGAAGCCTTTCCCGCAGCCGACATCTCGCCGGTTACCCTGGGCAGCCGCCGCGAACGCATCGGCGTCATTTCGCAGAAACGCTTCGCGCAGGACAAGGCCTATGCATGGGTATTCGATCTGGGCTACCTGATGCGCGGCACGCCTTCCGCAATAGGAAGCGGCAGCCAGGTCATCATCCTGCGTCACGACGGCAAGGACGTCGGCGTGCTGGTCGATGAACTGCACGCTGTGCCCAGGTTCGATGCATCGAAGGTCAAGCCCGCGCCCTTTGCCTCCATAAGCGACACACTGCTGGTCAAAGAAGTAATACAGGCCAATGAAGGCCAGTTGCTGATCCAGGTGCTGGATGCAGCGCAACTGATAGCCTGCATTCACGATCCCAGCCTGCCTACCTTGCTGACCAAGCTGGCAGAAAAGGTCGGCGTATAAGCTGAAGCTGAAACTGAAACTGCCTTGAACGGGCCAGGCCCATGGGATGCGAAGCAGCGACAGCCGTCATCGGCGAATAGCTCGATTCCGGCATATGGGAACGGATTTTTATGGCGAGCAGGATGGCAGGCGCAACAGGCGTGTGCTGGTGACGATCATGGGTGACGGCCATGCGCAAAGGACATGCGTGAAGATCATGGGCGAATAAGACTGCCGCAACAGCCCAAGGATTTCGCCCGTGGATTTATGCGACTGCCCGCCGGCTCCGCGTGCCGGATGATTGCCGCTGCGGCATGGGCACCGGCTCGGGCCTTCCTATGCCGAAGCCTTGCGCATAATCGACGCCGATGTCATGCAAGGCATCCAGCAGCGCGGGATCGTCGACATGTTCGGCAATAATATTCACGCCCATCACATGGCCGATATTATTGATGGCTTCCACCACAGCCTTGTCCACCGGGTCGCGCAGGAAATCGGCGACGAAGCTGCCATCGATCTTGATGAAGTCGATATCCAGGTTTTTCAGATAACCGAATGAAGCCATGCCGCTGCCGAAGTCGTCCAGCGCAAACTGGCAGCCCATTTCCTTCAGGCGCGTTATCAGGTCTCTTGCTATCACCATGTTGGCAATCGCCGCCGTTTCGGTGATTTCAAAACAGATGGAACTGGGCGGTATGTCGAAATTTCTGAATTGCTCGGAAATATAAGGCAGCAGGCGATCGTCGCCCAGGGTCGCGCCGGACAGATTGATGGCGCAGGTATAAGGCGCTTGCCCCGTGCGGCAATCATGTTCGTAGAGTTCGAACACCTTGCGGATCACCCAGAAATCAATCGTGGGAATCACGTTATAGCGTTCGGCTGCCGGCAGGAAAGCCTGCGGCGGAATGATCTCGCCGTTTTCACCCAGCATGCGAATCAGGAATTCATAGCGCAACATGGATTGCTGCGCATGCTGAAGCGGAATGATCTTCTGGCGATAAAGCAGCAGCCGGTCATCCTCGAAGGCCTTGGAAATACGCGCCACCCAGTTCATCTGCCCTTGCCGTTCTTCCAGTTCGTCGTCATCCGGCCGGTAGACATGAATACGGTTGCGTCCCTTTTCCTTGGCCACATAACAGGCGCCATCGGCAACGCGCAATATGTCGCTCAGCGTGGCGCCATCGTTGCCAAAAGAAACCAGGCCCACGCTCACGCCTATGGTAAAGCTGCGCTCGCCCCAGACGAAACGAAAATCGCGCACGGTCTGGCGCAGCGTGTCGGCAATCCGGTAAGCCTGATCGCCGTCGCAATCTTCCAGCAGCAATCCGAATTCATCTCCGCCCAGGCGTGCCAGCACATCGCTGTGGCGCACCTTGCTTTGCATCAGGCCGGTCAGGTGGCGCAGCAGTGCGTCGCCGGCATGATGGCCGCAGGTATCGTTGACGATCTTGAACTGGTCCAGGTCCAGGTAGAGCAGCGTATGCCGGGTGGACGCTTCGGCGGCTTTCTTCAGCAAGGCATCCAGCCGGTTCTCGAATTCCAGGCGATTCACCAGGCCGGTCAGGGAATCATGCGATGCCTGGTATGAAATCTGCTGCTGCTTCTGCTGTTCCTTGAGCCGCGCGTCGGCAATGATGTCGCTGAGGAATTCGAATTCGTAAATGCCCTTGTAGTTCGGTATTCCCGTCGTCTGGATGGCATTGATGATCGCACTGACCGGCTGATGAATCACGCGCCGGAAGTAGGTGACCAGCAGCAGCGTCACGATCAGGAAGATGCCGCCGATGATGAAGTAGCCCCTTCCCAACTGTGCCACGAAATCGGCGTAGTAATCGCCGTCTTTCAGCAACAGGAAATGCCAGCCCCATAGCTCGAACGAAGAGTGGTAGGCGTAATAAGTCTCGTCGCCCTGCTGCAATTCCAGCAGCCGGCCTTTTCCGATATTGGCCAGATCAAGCCCCAGCTCGGCGGCCAGGCGCTCTCCCAGCAATATCGCGTCCTCGGTGTACACGATGGCCTGCACTTCGTTCTGGGTCGCGTAATCGTCGATTTTCCCCAGCGTCATCGCGCGCGTCACCTTCTCGCCTATTTCCAGCGTCGCGCTGCCGGTCAGCAGCATTTCCTGCATTTCGCTGTCGCAAAGGTTGTAGATTTCCCGTGAGCCGCGCTGAAGATCGAACAGGATGCGTTCGTCGACGAAATGCGAAACGGTTTTCAGGCCGATGGTCAGCACTACGCCGCTCAACAGCACCATCAGCAGCACGATGGGAACGAGCGGCGCCAGTATCCGGAAATGCAGGCTGCGGGAAGCTGAGCTGATTTTATTGCTTATCGCCATAGGGGTTCAGCGGTCTTGAGTTCCTTGGGTGCGACGATCTGTTTTTTCCCGTTCTGCCATTGCACGGTGGTGGTGAAGTGACGTATCTGCCTGCCATCCTTGTCCACGCCATAGCGCCCGATGATGGTAATCACGTCCAGCGTCTGCAAGCGGTCGCGCACCTTGCGCCGGTCTATGCTGTTGGCCTTGACGATGGCCGCCTCCAGGATCTCTCCTTCCGCATAGGCGGTGGCCGCATGGTAGGAAGGCTGCAGCTGGTAGCGTTCCAGGAAAGTCTTGGCGAACTCGCGTGTGCCGGGATAGGAAAGCGTGGGTTCCCATTGCGACGATGAAAACGTGTATTCGGCATCCGCACCCAGGTCGTTGCCATAGTTATCCAGCGCCGGACCGACGGTCGCGAAAAACGCCTTGGGCTTCCAGCCTATCTTCTTCAGGATGTTGGTGGCGTTGACGGAATCCTTGAAATGCCCGGCGATCAGCAGCGCTTCGGCACCGGAGGCATGAGCGGCGCGTATGCCTTCCTCGATATCCATCTCGCCCGATGTGAACAATCCCGTTTGCACCATGTTCAGACCGAATCGTTTAGCCCAGTCCTGGCTGCCGGCCAGGATGCCGCGCGAGAAAGGCTCCTTGCCGGATACGATGGCAACGTGGTCAATGCCATGCCTGACCAGCAGCTCCAGAAAACCTATGGTGTAACGATCCGTCGTCACATAGACGCCAAACAGGTATTTCCGCTTCTTCTGCCACAGCGAACCGGCGGAAGCGCCCGAGGCCAGCAAAGGGTATTGATAGGTTTCGGCCACATCGGCCACCACATCGGTCAGCTCGCTGGAATAAGGCCCGAGAAAGAAATTCGCCTTGTGCCGGGTGGCGAACTCGGTATAAAGGCTCGTGGCGCGCCGGGGATCGCTTTCATCGTCGACCACCAGCAGCTTGACTGGCCGGCCCAATATGCCGCCGCGGCGATTGACGTCTTCCACCCACAGGCGGTAAGCGCGATCCTTCATTTTTCCCAGTTCGGCATATTTGCCGGTCAGGCTGAGCGAAGCAGCCAGCACCAGCGGCTCGGCAGCCGTCGCGCCGCCCATGGACAGGACCAGGCTCAATGCTGCCAACAAGCAGCGCCATCCTTTGTATGCACTCATAGCGTCTCCTCCCGTAAGCGCCCGATCAAGGCGCTTTTCTGCTCCCGGCGATCACCTCCTCTGCGGGCGGCGTACCCCATTTTTTCTACCTTCGATAAGGCCGTTCTACGGCAAGGACTTGATGCCTGACGAAATGAAGCTCCTACCTGGACGTCCCTGCTCTTTCTCTCTGCGTCTGCGGCTATTTATATTTTTCCGGCTTCCGGGCAGCACTGCCGCAATTGGAGAAATAGTATGCCGACGCTCCTCAACAGACCAGCATATTTTGATGTTGTAGCAGCTTGTTGAGGCCCAGGCGTGACACCTAGGCACATTCCGGTGTCGGCGGCGACGGATCGCTGCCATGAAAACAGTAGGTATTCCTGCCTTTATTCTTGGCCCGGTACATCGCGGCATCGGCATTTCTCAGCAATTCCTCGAAATCCCGACCATGGTCCGGATAAAGCGCGACGCCGATCGACATGGAAACGGCGATTCCCGCACTGCCTGCCTGCACCGGCTCCTTCATTCTTTGCGCCAGCTTGTCCAGCACGGGCGGCACATCATCAATTCCGTTCAAGCTGGCCAGCACCAGCAGGAACTCGTCTCCGCCTTGCCGGCTCAGGATATCGGAGTTGCGTACCGTGCTGCTCAGGCGTCGCGCGATCTCCTTCAGATACGCATCTCCCACGCCATGACCGAAGCTGTCATTGATCGCCTTGAAGTGATCCAGATCGAAAAATACCAGCCCCACCTTCTTACCTTCACGATCGGCAAAGGCCGCGGCCTGCTCAAAACGCGCCTGTATCAGGCGGCGATTCGGCAAGGCGGTCAAGGCATCGTGGTGGGCGAAGAATTCAATACGCCTTTCTGCCGCCTTGCGCTCCGTGATATCGGCAGCGATTGCCAGCACGCCTTCTATTTCGCCGTTTTCGTCGTACAGCGGCGACAGCGTGATCAGCAGATCGACCATGCTGCCATCGCGCCGCATGCGCTGCGCCTCGAGCTGAAGGTTGGGCTGTCCACTCAAGAGTTGCTGGCGCATGTCCGCGCTTTCGTCGAGCTTATCCAGCGGTATGGTGGGCAGCGGCTGACCCAGCACCTCTTCTTCCTTCCAGCCGAACAGCCGTTCGCAGGCGTCATTCCATCCAGTTACCCGCCCTTGCCGGTCACGCGTGTAGATCGCCAGCGGTGAACTCTTCATGATGGTCTGGTTCAACTGCTGTTCGGCTTCCAGCGCACGGCCCGCTTGCCTCATTCCCTCCTGCTGCGCCTTGTTCAGCTCCGACAGCAGCTTGGAAAAAGCGCCGGCAAGTTCGCCTATTTCTCCCTTGCCAATATCCCGCCTGTTCAGCTTGCCCTGGAAATTACCCGGATCGATCGCATTCACTTCCTGCACCAGCATGCGCAGCGGCGTAATGACACTGCGTCGCAGCCACAGGAAGTGCAATCCCAGGCCGGCCGCAACCAGCGCGCCTGCCAAACCTACGAACTGCGTGAGTACGCCGATGATTTTCCTGTTGGCCGTTGCGCGATCCGCGGCAACCACCACGAAGCCCTCATTGATGTCGCTCGATTCTGCGATGGGATGGGCAAGGAAAAAATGATTGTCGGTACGAGTGATCTGCATGCCTTCTGCACCCGCTTGTACGCCGGGCCATGTGATATCGACCCTGCCGCTGCTGAAGCGCAAATCGCCCTGCGCATCATAGATGCCGGCATAAAGCAGTAGCGGGTCCTGCATCACCACTTCGCGGCATTCCTCATCCAGCCCCATGAGCGTATCGAAGGCGAACCCCAGGGTCTTCAGGTGCTGAACGGTATGCATCAGTTCCTGGGCAGCGATATGGGCGCGGGTCTGCAATTCCTCATGGACGTGGGTAGCGATCAGGCGTCCGCCCGCCATCACCAGCCCGGTTGCGACCAGGGCGCCTGACAACAGCGAAATCAGATTGATGCGAAATTGCAGGGAGTGAATCATCCAGCGCACCCCTCTCCCGGGCAGCCTGCCAGATCCAGGATGCCGAGCGGGCAAGCAAGCCTGGCTTCCCTCGCGGGAAAAGCCACTGTCAATAAATGACGTAAGCGCATCGATACCTTTCGAAGCAAAGGCTATCTGGGATGGGATGTCGCGCTTTCGCCCTGATAATGCGGCCCGTCAGTGACCCGAGGCGAAAGCCCTTGCATTACAATTGGTTACATTATGCATAGCGCATTTCCCAGTGGCAATTTTTCATTGGTATTTGCCTCAGAACTGCGCATTTTCACAACACCCGAAAAAATGCGCGCTAGCAGCGCTGCACAGTAAAACCGAGCAAAGCGTCGATGCTGGAGAACGTGGCTTGAGGGGAAAAGCGGAAAAAGCAGCGAGGTAGAAATAAAAAGAAGATGGTCCCTGCACTCCCGTGACCTAAGAATTAAGCTGGCATAGTGCTGCTTTACAATGTCTGGGTTGGAGCCGGGACCACTTTCAATGGACTGAAGCGCCTGGGCGAAGTTCCATTTTTAATACCCGCGCAGTCGCATATTTCTTCGCAAGCTCATACATTCTCACTGCAGCAATAGTTTCACGCTTTTTCTTCCCGCCCGGCCATTTCATCGAGCTCTGCAAGTAGTCGGCCAGGAATAAGAATGCCGCTTGATCTGCGCTTTCATATCTTCATATCTATAAGCTGGAAGGGAGCTGCCTTTTTCCAACCGGCATGGCGCAGGTGTTAAATTGCCGTCGCTAAAACGATCTTCGGTCACGCGTTCTTTATTGTTACTCGTCGATCACGGATTACACCTGTTCGGCAAGATGCGGCAGGCGCAAGAGCTGGCAATGACTTTGGCGTCGGCGCTTGAATGCCGACATGGTGCGAAAAGTGCGACCTCCTTGCGGCGCCATCCGACACTCTGGCGGACACCGCCCTCATCCTCGCACCCGGATCATTACGGCGACTTCCCGGATCGACTTCATCTCTGCCAGTCTTTCTGCCAGTCGCCGACACCCAAAAAAATCCCGGACAAGTTCCGGTGCATGCGAAATTTTCTGTAAGCGGCGTTCCTGCACCCTTCCGCGCTCGGCCATAAAGTATTGAACGCTCAATACTTTAGGTTTAAAGTACCCGTCTTCGGCAGCAGCCGCTCTTCAACCCGTGCTGACCAGCCCAAGGCGACATGTTCACAACTGCCCACCTCGACACTTTTGCCCGCGATCAGCTCCCGCCGCGCACGGCTTGGCCGGAATTACATTTCGATCTGCCCAGCCTGCAATACCCGACGCAGCTCAATTGCGTCACGCCCTTGCTGGATGACGCCGTCGCGAGCATAGGCACGGAACGCATCGCGCTGTACTCCTTGCAGGAACGCTGGAGTTACGGCCACCTGCAAAAGACGGTCAACCGGATCGCGCAAGTGCTGCGCGAAGACATGAAGCTGGTTCCCGGCAACCGGGTGCTGCTGCGCGGCGAGAATGCGCTGATGACGGCAGCCTGCTTTCTCGCCATCCTCAAGGCCGGTTGCATCGTCGTGCCCACCATGCCCATGCTGCGCGCCAAGGAATTGCATGAAGTGCTGGACAAGGCGCAAGTCAATGCGGTGCTGTGTTCGCAGGCGCTGACTGCTGAACTGGAAACCGCCAATCGCCGGCTCGCGCAGCCGGCTGCTGTGACGACTTTCCACCATGACGGCGACGATGCGCTGGAAGCGATGATGCGCGCCAAGAGTGGAAGCTTCGATGCCTGCCCCACGCTGGCGGAAGACGTGGCGATGATAGTCTTCACCTCGGGCACTACCGGCAAGCCCAAGGGCACCATGCATTTCCATCGCGACGTGCTGGCCATCTGCGACTGCTTTCCGCCCGCGATGCTGCAAGTGCGCGAAGACGACATCTGCATCGGCACCCCGCCCTTCGCCTTCACCTTCGGGCTGGGCGGCCTGCTGCTGTTCCCCTTGCGCTATCGCGCCAGCGCCGTGCTGCTGGAAAGACCCAGCGCCGACGTACTGCTGCAAGCCATGCAGGATTTCCGCGCCACCATAAGTTTCACCGCGCCCGCCTTCTATCGCCGCATGGCGCCGCTGGTGTCCGGCTACGATCTGTCCAGCCTGCGCAAAGCGGTATCGGCCGGTGAAGCGTTGCCGATTGCAACGCGCGATCTATGGCAGCAGGCGACCGGCCTGAAACTGATAGACGGCCTGGGCGCGACAGAAATGCTGCATATCTTCATCTCGGCCGCCGAAGACGAGGTGCGGCCGGGCGCAACCGGCAAGGCCGTTCCGGGCTATCAGGCCTGCATACTGGACGATCAGGGCCGGGCTCTGCCGCCGGGCCAGGTCGGCAAGCTCGCGGTCAAGGGGCCGACCGGCTGCCGCTACCTGGCCGATTCGCGCCAACAGGCCTATGTGCTGCATGGCTGGAATATCACCGGCGATGCCTTCAGGATGGACGAGGATGGTTACTTCTACTATCACTCCCGCCTGGACGACATGATCGTTTCCGCCGGCTACAACATCGCCGGCCCGGAAGTCGAAGCAGCGCTGCTGCTGCATCCCGCCGTGCAGGAATGCGCGGTGGTCGGCGCGCCGAACGAGGAACGCGGCCAGATCGTCAAGGCGTTTGTAGTGCTGCAGGCAGGCCAGGCTGCGGATGCCGGACTGGTCAGGACGCTGCAGGATTTCGTCAAGCAGACGATTGCGCCCTACAAGTATCCGCGCGCCATCGAGTTTGTCGAGGTTCTGCCGCGCACCGAGAGCGGCAAGCTGCAACGCTTCAAGCTACGCGATGGCATCAGCGACTCTGCCGACTCTGCCACCACAGGTGACAGATGAATATCGTCTGCATAGGCGGGGGGCCGGCCGGCCTCTATTTCGGCCTGCTCAGAAAAAAGGCACATCCCGAAGATTGCGTCACCGTGATCGAGCGGCGGCTGAGCAATGAAACCTATGGCTGGGGCGTGGTGTTTTCCGATCAAGCCATGGACAATCTCGCCGCCGCCGATGCCAGCAGTGCGCAAGCGATCCGGCAAGCGCTGGTGCACTGGGACGATGTCGCCGCCCATTTCAAGGGCCAGACCCTGCGTTCCGGCGGCCACGGCTTTTCCGGCATCGCACGCCAGCGCCTGCTGGACATCCTGCAGCAGCGTTGCGAAGAAACCGGCGTGCAACTGTGGTTCGGGCAGGAGGCGACGGACGCCGAGGCCATTGCCGCCCGTTTCGATGCGGACCTGGTAATTGCCGCCGACGGCTTGAACAGCAGCACGCGCGAACGCTACCGCGACGCCTTCCAGCCGACGATGGAATTGCGCCATTGCCGCTACTTCTGGCTGGGCAGCACGCTGCCGCTGAACGCATTCACCTTCGCCTTCGAAGCAACGGAACATGGCTGGTTCCAGATGCATGCCTATCCGCATGCATCGCATGAACAAGCCCACGCATCCACCGTCATCATCGAAACGCCGGAACCGGTATGGCGGACGGCGGGACTGGATCGCATGAGCACGGCCGAGAGCATCGCCTACTGCGAGAAACTGTTCGCCTCCCATCTCCACGGTCATCGCCTGCAGCACCAGGCGATGCAGCAGGACAGTAAAAAAAGCTGGCCTCGTTTCGGCCGCCTTCATTGCGCAAGCTGGATGCATGCGCTCGACGTGAAGGGGCGCTCCATCCCGCTGGTGTTGATGGGCGATGCCGCGCACAGCCTGCATTTCTCCATCGGCTCCGGCACCCGGCAGGCGATGGAAGACGCAATTTCTCTGAGCGAGGCGCTGGATGAAACGCCACAGCTCGGCGATGCGCTGCACCGCTACGAACAAGTCCGCCGCATCGACATCCTGCGCAACCAGAATGCCGCCGCCAATTCCATGGAATGGTTCGAGAATGTGCAGCGTTACGCCCACTTCCCGCCCGAGCAGTTCGCCTACTCGCTGCTGACGCGCAGCCAGCGCATTTCGCATGAAAACCTGAGGCTGCGCGACAGCGCTTATGTGGAAAGCTACGAAGATCGCCTGGCTGAAGCGGCCTATGCAGCGGCAGGTCTGGGCAAGCCCGCTACGACACGCGCCATTCCTCCCATGCTCACGCCCTTCCGGGTGCGCGGCATCACGCTGAACAACCGCATCGCGGTTTCGCCGATGGCGCAGTACTCGGCCAGCGACGGGCTGGTGGGCGACTATCACCTGGTGCACCTGGGCAGCCGCGCAATGGGCGGCGCCGGCCTGGTGTTTGCCGAGATGACTTGCGTAACGGCCGATGCCCGGATCACGCCCGGCTGTCCCGGCCTGTATCACCCTTCTCATACCGAGGCATGGAAGCGCATCGTCGACTTCATTCACGCGAATACCGATGCCAAGGTAGCGATCCAGCTCGGCCATGCGGGCGCCAAGGGCGCGACCCGGCCAATGTGGGAAGGCATGGATCAGCCGCTGCAGGAGCAGGCATGGCCGCTGCTGGCTGCCTCCGAGCAGCAATATCTGCCGGGCATTTCGCAATGGGCGCAGGCGGCTACCGAGTCCGACCTGGAACGCATCCAGGCCGATTTCGTGCGCGCCGCGCAGCAGGCCGATGCCGCCGGCTTCGACTGGCTGGAACTGCATTGCGCGCACGGCTACCTGCTGTCCTCCTTCATCTCGCCGCTGACCAATCAGCGCAGCGACGCCTACGGCGGCACGCTGGAAAACCGCTGCCGCTATCCGCTGCAAGTATTCGCCGCGATCCGCGCGGTGTGGCCGCAGCACAAGCCGATCAGCGTGCGCATTTCTTCACATGATTGGGTCGACGGCGGCACCACGCCGGACGATGCGGTGCAGATCGCACGCCTTTTCAGGCAAGCCGGCGCGGACATGATCGCCGTCTCTTCCGGGCAGGTCAGCAAGGCGGAACAGCCGGCTTATGGACGCATGTACCAGACGCCGTTTTCCGACCGCATACGCAACGAAGCCGGCATCGCCACTATCGCGGTCGGCGCCATCTACGAAGCCGATCATGCCAACAGCATCATCGCCGCCGGTCGTGCCGACTTGTGCGCGATTGCCCGCCCGCACCTGGCCAATCCGCACTGGACGCTGAATGAAGCGGCGAAGATAGGATTTACCGATATCGCCTGGCCGCGCCCCTACCGCAGCGGCAAAAGCCAGCTGGAACGCAATCATGCACAGCGGGTGCAACAGGAAACGCCCTCCTCTTCCATGAAGAAGGAGCAAAAACAATGACGACACTGAACGGCAGACATGCGCTGGTGACAGGCGGCTCACGCGGCATAGGCGCGGCCATTGCGCGCGAATTGCTGTTGCAGGGAGCGCGCGTCACGCTGCTGGCGCGCGATGCATCCGCCCTGCTACAAGCCCAGGAACAGCTCTCGGCGCTGGGCCAGGTCCATCATGTGGTCGCCGATGTCGCCGAACGCAAGCAGGTGGAACAGGCATTGCAGCAAGTCGGCCAGCAGCTGGGTCCGCTGGATATCCTGATCAACAATGCCGGCCAGGTTGCTTCCGCGCCTTTCCTGAATACGGGCGACGAACTGTGGCAGCGCATGCTGGATGTGAACCTGAACGGCACCTATTACTGCATCCAGGCTGTGCTGTCCGTAATGCGCGAGCAAGGCTGGGGGCGTATCGTGAATGTCGCGAGCAGCGCCGGCTTGCGGGGTTATGCCTATGTTGCGGCCTATTGCGCCGCCAAGCATGGCGTCGTCGGCCTCACCCGCGCACTGGCGCTGGAACTGGAAAGCAGCGGTGTGACTGTCAATGCCGTCTGTCCCGGTTATACCGATACACCCATGCTGCGCACATCCATCGAGCAGCTTGCCGCAAAAACCGGGCAAGACGGCGAAACCATCCTGGCGACGCTGGCCGCGCAAAATGCCCGGGGCCGCCTGCTGTCGCCGCAGGAAGTCGCGCAGGCGGCAGTCGGTTTTTGCCTGCCCGATGCCACGCAACGCAATGGCGAAATCGCAGACCTCGATACATTGCCCGCATGAAGGAGAGGAAGATGCCACCCAAACAGGATGCAACAAGCAGCCCGCCACACACCGCCGAGGAAGACATTGATCTGGAGTCGCGCCTGACCGATGCTCATCATCCTTCGCTGCACCTATGGCTGCGCATGCTGTCGTACACGACTCGCATCGACAATGAAATCCGCTCGCGGCTGCGCGCCCATTTCGATATCACGCAACCGCGCTTCGACCTGATGGCGCAGCTGGTCGGCCATCCGCAGGGCTTGCGCATGGGTGAACTGTCGCGGCGCATGATGGTCACCTGCGGCAACGTCACCGCGATTACCGACCAGCTGGAACATGAACAACTGGTCGAGCGCGTGCCGGAGCCGCTGGACCGGCGCGCCTACAGCGTGAAGCTGACGGCCGCCGGTCGCCGCAACTTCAGCCGCATGGCGCAGGCGCACGAAACCTGGATCAGCGAACTGATGGTCGGCATTTCGGAAGCAGATAAAAAACAGCTCGATGACACGCTGGCCCGCATGAAGCAGCATCTGAGTCTCGTTCTGAAAAACGGGACTGCCTGAGGAGAGATCATGCCCCCTACTTTTCCCTTGGCCTCTTACCGGCCGACCCATTTTCGCTTCGCGCTGCAGGACAGGGTCGCCACCCTCACCCTGGACCGCCCCGAGCGCAAGAATCCGCTCACCTTCGAATCCTATGCCGAGCTGCGCGAGCTGTTTCGCGCGCTGAGCACCGCCAGCGACGTGAAGGCCGTGGTCATGACCGGCGCCGGCGGCAATTTCTGTTCGGGCGGCGATGTGCACGACATCATCGCACCGCTGACGCAGGCCGACATGCCCGCGCTGCTGGCCTTCACCCGTATGACGGGCGAGTTGGTGAAAGCCATGCGCGATTGCCCGCAACCCATCATTGCCGCAGTCGATGGCGTGTGCGCCGGCGCAGGCGCTGCGATTGCATTGGCCTCGGACCTGCGCCTGGGCACGGCGCGCAGCAAGACTGCCTTCCTGTTTGCGCGCGTAGGTTTGTCCGGCTGCGACATGGGCGCCTGTGCGCTGCTGCCGCGCGTGATCGGCCTGGGACGCGCCAGCGAACTGCTACTGACCGGCCGCAGCATGAACGGCGAAGAAGCCGAGCGCTGGGGCTTTTATAACCGGCTGTGCGATCCAGAATTCCTGCAGCAGGAGGCACAGGCCCTCGCCGCCGAACTGGCAAGCGGCCCGGGCTTCGCGCATGCCATGACCAAGAAAATGCTGCAGCAGGAAGCGACCATGAGCCTGGAAGAAGTACTCGAAGCCGATGCCCAGGCCCAGGCGATATGCATGACCACCCAGGATTTCCGCCGTGCTTATGAAGCGTTCGCCGCCAAGCGCAAACCGGAATTCAAGGGCGACTGAGACAGATATGGCAGACATGGCAGATAAACGTTACCTGAACTGGCCTTTCTTCGATGAGCCGCATCGCCTCTTGCAGCAGGAAATCGACAACTGGGCGCAGCAGCATCTGCCCGGCCTGGATGCGCGCGATGTCGATGCAGCCTGCCGCAGCCTGGTGCAGCAACTGGGACGGGACGGCTGGCTGCGGCATGCGGTGGGTGGCAAGTCTCATGGCGCGCTGCACGACGCCATCGACACCCGCGCGATCTGCCTGATACGCGAGACGCTGGCGCGCCATCACGCGCTGGCTGACTTTTCCTTTGCCATGCAGGGCCTGGGTTCCGCCGCCATCACGCTGTTCGGCAACGACGCGCAGCAAGCGGCTTACCTGCCGCGGGTCGTGCAAGGCCAGGCGATTGCCGCCTTTGCGCTGTCCGAGCCCGAAGCTGGTTCAGACGCCGCTGCGCTGCAATGCGCGGCGCGACGCGATGGAGAAGGCTGGGTGCTGGAAGGCGAGAAAACCTGGATTTCGAATGGCGGCATCGCCGATTTCTATATCGTGTTCGCACGCAGCGGCGGCGAACCGGGAGCGAAAGGCATTTCCGCCTTCATCGTCGATGCCGATGCGCCGGGGCTGGAGATAGCGGAACGCATAGACGTGATGGCGCCGCATCCGCTGGCTCGCCTGCGCTTTTCGCAATGCCGGCTGCCGGCCTCCAGCCTGCTCGGCGAGACCGGCCAGGGTTTCAGGATTGCGATGGCCGCGCTCGACGTATTCCGCATTTCGGTCGCCGCCGCCGCGCTCGGCATGGCGCGCCGCGCACTGGATGAAGCGCTGCAGCATGCGAAGCACCGCAACATGTTCGGCCAGACCCTGGCCGACCTGCAGCTGACCCAGTCCAGGCTGGCGCGCATGGCGACCGGCATCGATGCGTCGGCGCTGCTTACCTATCGCGCTGCCTGGGAGCGCGACAGCGGCCTGCGCGTTACCCGGGAGGCGGCGATGGCCAAGCTCACCGCGACGGAAACCGCGCAGCAGGTCATCGACGATGCGCTGCAGTTGTTCGGCGCGCGCGGCGTGGTCAGCGGCCATATCCTGGAACGGCTGTACCGCGACATCCGCGCGCTGCGCATTTATGAAGGCGCCAGCGAAGTGCAACAACTGATCATCGCGCGCCAGTTGCTGCGCGAGCACGGAGAATGACCATGGAATTGCTGCAACCGCCGGGCTGGCCGCCGCCGAAAGGCTATGTGAATGGCATCGCCGCAAGTGGCCGCATGGTATTCGTGAGCGGCATGGTGGGCTGGAATGCCAGCGGGGAATTCGAGAGCGATGCCCTGCCTGCTCAGATTGGACAGGCGCTGAAGAATGCCATGACGGTCTTGCATGAAGCCGGCGCCCGGCCCGAACATGTGGTGCGCATGACCTGGTATCTGAAAAGTAGCGAGGAATACCGGGCCGCGACCCGCGAAATCGGAGAAGCTTACCGCGACGTGATGGGCCGGCATTATCCGGCCATGTCCGTGGTGGAAGTCGCGGGTCTGCTGGAAGCACGGGCCAGGGTCGAAATCGAGGTCACGGCCGTCATTCCGCCGCCATGAGTGCGGCAGCCTCAAGAAATTCTCAGACTTACCGTTAACCGAGGGTTACTTAAGGTTAAAGCGCGGACTGCCGTGCTTGATAAATAATCGCGTCGCCTTGCTCAAGCCGGAACAGGGTCACGATAAGAAAGAATAAGCGTGCGGTCTGCCGAATCAAAGAAGCGTCACACCCGTCTTTTCATCATTCTCTGCACCGTCTCCCTCCTGGTGTTGACGATTGCCATCTATCTGCATGCCCACCAGGGACGCTTGATCGGCAATGGCGCTGAACAGGGCCAGGAAAACTCGTCCTGGGATTACTTCCAGCTGGAACGCCATGCCTTGAAGCTGCAGCTGGAATTGCAGCAAGCCGTGCAGAACCCGACCGCCGTTGCCAGGGAAAGGCTGCAACGGCAAATGGATATCTTCCAGGACCAGTACAGCTTGCTGGGTGAAAGTTACGGTCATAGCGTGTACGCGCCGCCGCCGGAAAGCCGCGGTGCGCTCGAACCTATCCTGGCCTTCCGGCTCATGTTCTCGGATTACTTCAGCGATAACGGCGCTTCCCGCCTGGATGCGTCGACCATGCAGCACATGCTGGCGGAATTGCAGCACTTGCAGGAGCCCTTGCATGAACTGACAGTGGCCAGCAATCAAGCCGCCCTGGCAGACGCGATATCCAGAACGAACGAAGTCAGGCAGATTACCAATATCGATACCGCGCTGATCCTGTTCCAGGGCCTGCTGGTGCTGATCTTTTCCTTTATCGTGCTGCGCCAGATGCGCCAGCTGGACAAGCACACCTCGGCGCTGGGCAAGGCTTTGGCGCAGGCCGATCGCAGCTATGCCGAGCTGTCCAGCTACATGCAGGCGATCGACCAGCATGCGCTGGTCACGGTGGCCAGCCTGGATGGCCGCATACTGCATGTGAACGAGCGCTTCTGCGAAGTGAGCGGCTATGCGCGCGAGGACTTGCTGGGACTGCACCATGATGTGTTCAACTCCGGCATCCATCCCCGCGAATTTTTCGATGACATGTGGAATACCCTGCGGCAGGGCGAAATCTGGTACGGCGAGATCTGCAACAAGGCCAGGGATGGCTCGCTGTACTGGGTGGATGCCGCCTTCGTACCGCTCAAAGATACGCAAGGCCAGGCGCTGCGTTATATCTCGGTGCGCATCGACATCACCGGCCGCAAGCGGGCCGAGCAGCGCATCACCCACATGGCCAAGCACGATTCGCTGACCGGCCTGCCGAACCGCCATCTGCTGCAGGACAGCATCCACAAGCTGCTGGCGCACCTGAAGCGCCATCCGGCGGTCGCGGCGGTACTGTTCATCGATCTCGATCATTTCAAGTCGGTCAACGACACGCTCGGTCACGACATCGGCGACCTGCTGCTGAAGAGCGCGGCGCAGCGCCTGATCGACACGGTACGCGAAGGCGATACCATCGCACGCCAGGGTGGCGATGAATTCATCGTGCTGCTGCCTGCCATCAGCCGCCCGGCCGATGCCGAACTGGTGGCGCAAAAACTGCTGGCGGCGCTGACCGCACCCTTTCACATGGAAGGCCGCGAATTATTCGTCAGTGCCAGCATAGGCATTGCCATCTATCCGAATGACGGCAGCGATGTCGATACCCTGCTCAAGCACAGCGATACCGCCATGTACTTCGCAAAGGAAAAAGGCCGCAACAATTACCAGTTCTTTTCCCAGGAAATGAACGAGAGCGCCGCCGTCAAGCAGGCGATGATAGGCGACTTGCGGCAAGCGCTGGCGCGCCAGGAATTTTTCCTTCATTACCAGCCGGTAGTGAATTTGCAGACCAACGAAATCATCAGCGTGGAAGTGCTGCTGCGCTGGCGGCATCCGCACGCCGCGCTGATTCCGCCGGATCAGTTCATCAGCATCGCAGAGGAAACCGGACTGATCGTGGAAATCGGCGAATGGGTATTGCGGGAAACCTGCCGCCAGGTGCGCCAATGGCAGGACGAAGGTTATGTCGTGCCGCGCGCGGTGGTGAACCTGTCGGTACGCCAATTGCGCGACAAGAACTTCCCGGCGACCGTGACGCGCATCCTGGAAGAAACCGGGCTTAAAGGCGACAAGCTGGGGCTGGAATTAACCGAGAGCATGCTGATCGACAATATCGAAGAGGTCAGCACCCTGCTTTCCGCTTTCAGCGCCATGGGCATGGAAATCCTGATTGACGATTTCGGCACCGGTTATTCCAGCCTGCATTACCTGAAGCAATTCCCGGTCAACAAGCTCAAGATAGACCGCACTTTCGTGCGCGACATTGCCACCGATCTCGATGACGAGCTGATCGTGACCGCCATCATCGCGCTGGCCCACGGCATGCAGATGGAAGTGGTCGCCGAAGGGGTGGAGACCGAGGAGCAACTGGCGTTTCTGCACGAACACGGATGCGATTATTACCAGGGTTTCCTGTTCAGCGAACCTAAGCCTGCCGCCGATATCGTTGCTCATTTCAAGCGCACTGGTCTCGTGCTTTTCCCATGGCGCACCGCAGCGGAGCGTAACGCAAGGTCTTAAGCTCCCGCCTCCAGAAAAACTCTTCTTTTTGCCCCTTTTCACTTCATTTCCAGCACAAACATTAATTAAATTGAAATAAACCCCATGACCAGCCAGTCAAGAAGTTAATCAACCACAATCCCCAAATAGATTTTCACTATTGATTGTTTAACTTTAATCCATTTGAACAATCAATTGAGAATGACTATCATTCTCTACATGGAAGTTATCTCGGGAGAATAATATGATCATTGCCGCGCGTTCGCTCAGCCAAGTCATTACCCACATGGGAGTCGCTTTTGCCGTCATGTATGCGCTGACCGGTTCGGCCGCTTTCGGCGGCCTGGCAGCGATTGTGGAGCCGGTGGTCAATGTCGCCCTGCTCCCCCTGCACCAGGCCGCATGGGCAAAACTGCGCCGGGGCCGCGCTGCCGGGCAGATCATGTACTGGATAGGCGCGGAGAAAATCAGCCAGCTAGGCCTGCACATGGCGGTTGCTTTCGCGGTCATTTACTGGGCCACCGGTTCGCTCGCCTTCGGCGGTCTCGCAGCGGTGCTGGAACCCGTCTGCAACGTGATCGTGCTGCCGCTCCATGATCGCGCCTGGGGGCGCATCGGACAGCGCCTGAACCGGCAACAGGCGGCGCCCAAGATTGTCTATCTTTAAGGCCCGTTTTTAAGACCCGAACCCGTCTGTTCGCAACCTGCGCCTGTCCGAGGCGCAGGGTTTTTTGCATTCCTTGCGTTGCAGCCGCAGTTCTGCCGCACATCCGCCATTTTTCTGACGCTGGTTTGCCTGCCTTCGGCGCAAAACGCTAAGATACGTCTCTTGCAAGACCGCCGACGGCAGAGCCAGGGAGAACATTAATTGCCGAATGACCTGATTAGCGAATTCAATCTTTTCACCTATGCGGAAATGGGCCGCATTGTTGCGACGCTCATCGTGATCGTCGTTACGACGATACTGATGAAGCTGCTGCAGCGCCGCGTACGGGTTGTCTCCACCACGCGCATCGAAGTAGCGCGACGGCGCGGCAACTTCGTCCTGGTCAAGAACCTGGTGCTGTTTACCGCAGTGATCCTGATCGCCACCATCTGGGCTTCCAAGATTGCCGGCGCAGCCCTGTCTCTGGCGGCTGTCGCGGGTGCCATACTGATCGTCAGCAAGGAATTCTGGCTGAACCTGCTGGGCACTGCCGCCTTGACGATTTCACGCCACTATCGCGTCGGCGACTTCATCGAGATTGACGGCATCTCGGGACGGGTCATCGATACCGACCTGCTTTCGACTACGCTTTCCGAAGCACAGGAAGGCAGCCAGCTTACCAGCCGCACCGCGGCCCTGCCGCACTCCCTGTTGCTGACGAAACCGGTGCGCAATCTGACCGCGACCGGCGAGTTCGTCGTCAACCTGCTGCGCATCGGGGTGGATCCGGCGGAAGATCTGGCAGCGCGCGAGCAAGTGTTGCTCGAAGCCGCACTCGAAGTATGCAACCCTTGGATCGCGCAAGCTGACGCTCATCTGCAGCGCATAGAGTCGCGCGAGTTGATGGATCTTCCGTCGGCTGAACCGCGCGTCATCATCCAGTTGAACAGCGCCAAGGAAGCCACGCTTTCCTTGCGTTATGCATGCCGCCCCAATGACAAGGTCAAGGTCGAACAAAAAATCCTGCGTCACTATCTCGCCCATTGCACGTCGAAATCTTCCAGCTATGTCGACGTGAAATAAAAAAATTTCCTCTCCGACCTCAAGAAAATTGCAGATTGCAGCTTGCTGACTCCAACGACTGCCTGCTGAAAATCGCAGCTGCCTGATTCATTGACGCCCGAATAAAACAACCGGAAAGCAACGAGCTTTTCTTAAAAGCCCTGAGTGAACGAGTGAACTTCACTGTTCAGCCTTCGTCGAACACTCCCCTCGGGATGGACAAAGATTCATCCCTTCCCTGTCTTCCACGCAAGGAGTGCTCAATGGGCTTCAATCTATACAGTCAAAAGGGAACGCCGCTGGATCAGCAACGCTTTACCTGGCGGGAAATGGTCGGCAAGCCCATCAGCAAGCTCGATGACGATGCGTTCACGCGAGTGCGCATCATCCTGATGAACGGCCAGGAAACCGAAGCGCTGCGCTTCGGCCATGCCACGGCCCGCCGCAACCGCGAACTGCGGGTGGCACTGGCAAAGATACGCCGCGTGGAACAGCACCAGGCCACCATGGTGAACTGGCTGATCGGTTCAGATCATTCGCCGCTTGAAACCACCATTGCCTATGAACAGGTTGCCATCGAGGTGACGGCGGCAGTCGCGCAGAACGAACCTGATCCCTATCTTGCTCAGGCTTACCGCTTCGGCATGCTGGAAGACTTCGATCATCTCTATCGCTACTCCGCCATGCTGGACCGGCTGGAAGGCAAGGACCCCAACAACATCCTGCAAAGCTACAGCGATATCCTGCCGGGCCGCCCCACCAAGGTCGAGCATCGCGCGCCGGAAGACGATGTGCGCGAATCGTATGATCGCAAGACCGCCGCGCCCATTTCCAAGCTGCATGCGCTCACCATCACCGCAGCCGAATTCCAGACCCACGACTATTACCAGAATATCGGTCCCCTGTTTTCCGATCCGCTGGCGCGCCAGTTATACGCAGAAATCGCATCCATAGAAGAACAGCACGTCACGCAATACGAATCGCTGCTGGACCCGGATGAAACCTGGATGGAGCAATGGCTGCTGCATGAAGCCAACGAGGTCTATAACTACTACAGCTGCGTGCAGCAGGAAACCGATCCGCGCATCAAGGCGATCTGGGAACGTTTTCTGGAATACGAACTGGGTCATTTCCATTATGTATGCGAGCTGTTCAAGCAGCATGAACGACGCGATCCCGCCGAAGTCTTCCCGGGCGAATTGCCCGAGCCTATCGCTTTTGCCAGCCAGCGCGATTTCGTTCGCAAGGTCCTGCTGCAGGAAGTGGATTTGCGCGCCAAGGGCACCCAGTTCGTTCCGCTGGAACAGGACAGCCCGGCATCGATCGCCTACCGCGACTACATGAACTCTCAGGGTTCGCCGACGGAAATCGCGGCGGCCGGCTATATCTGGGCGCCCGGCACCGAGCTTGCCCGCAAAGCCAGCCTGCCGATGTGAGCCATTTACCTCATTCCCGAAAGGAGCAAGGAACATGAAAGAAGAAGCACAGATGGGCAGAAACCGCACCGGCATACAGATGTCGCCGCGCGATACCAAGGCAATGCAATCGATACCGCACAAGGATGGCCACCCTGCTTCCGGCGACGAAGCGGCGGCAGCGGAAATGCGGGCCGGCTATATCGCCGAAAGCGACATGGTCGGCTCCGTCCCCCTGCCGGGCACCGTGAAAGGCGCGCTGAAAACCGGCGCCTCCATGCTGACCGGCAATGACACGCAACTTTTCATGGACAAGCTCGGCGAACGGCTGGCATTCGAACGCACCGGCACGCGCCTGTATGAAGCGCTGATTACCAAGGTGGAATCGCTGGACGATGCGGGCAGCATCACGTCGGCAGACCTGCGTCATATTCGCGACGAAGAACACCGGCATTTCATGCTGGTGCACAAGGCGATAGAAACGCTGGGCGGCGACCCGACTTCGCAAACGCCCTGCGCCGACGTGACAGGCGTGGAATCAATGGGGTTGATGCAGGTAGTGACCGATCCGCGCACCACGCTGGCGCAGTCGCTGCACGCGATCCTGGTGGCCGAAATGACGGATAACAATGCATGGGAAATGCTGATCGCGATGGCCAGCGATCAGGGCCATGATGACATGGCAAGCGACTTTACTGCCGCACTGGACAGCGAACGCGATCATCTGCAAAAAGTGCAGCAATGGTTCGAGGAAGCGACGCTGGGACACACGCAGCGTGGCGGAGCACGCCAGCAACTGCATTGATGCAAGGAGAAACGGCAGCTCCGAAAAAGCGGGCGCATAGCCCGCTTTTCAATTCAAGCCACCATTCTTAAATGCGCAGCCCTGGAGGGCAAAAACTCATTCTCTTCGCTCTCGTCCGTCAGGGGCGGCAATATCGAATTCTCTGCCATCCTCACGTCGTCCAGGCGAATCTGGAACAGCTGCACCCTTTGCGCCAGATGCCGGGACTGGTCTTCCATCGCTTGAGATACCGCCGCCGCCTGCTCCACCAACGCGGCATTTTGCTGCGTTCCCTGCTCCTTCTGGCTGATCGCCTGGTTCACCTGCTCTATGCGCTGGCTCTGCTCCTGGCTTGCCAGCGCAATGTCATTCATGATGGCCGTAACCTTCCCCACGCTGCCGACGATGTCATTCATGGTCGTACCAGCTCTGCCGACCAGTTGGCTACCCTTCGCCACTTTCTGCACGGAGTCAGTGATCAGGACCTTGATCTCCTGGGCAGCATTGGCGCAGCGTCCTGCCAGGCTGCGCACTTCCGTCGCCACCACCGCAAACCCGCGTCCCTGTTCGCCGGCCCGCGCCGCTTCCACTGCGGCATTCAAAGCCAGGATATTGGTCTGGAAGGCGATGTCGTTGATCACCCGTATGATGTCGTCCATGCGTTTGGCCGACGAGGCGATTTCCTCCATGGTGTGCACGACTTCAGTGACCACCTCGCCGCCTTTCACCGCCACCTCCGAGGCTGCCATCGCCAGCATGCTGGCTTGCCCGGCATTGTCAGCATTGCGGCTCACGTTCAGAGTGAGTTCGCTCATGCTGGAAGCCGTCTTTTCCAGTGCCGATGCCTGTTGTTCGGTGCGCGACGACAAATCCTGATTGCCTTCCGTGATCTGCGTGGAAGCCTGCGTAATGATGCCGGTTCCCTCGCGGACCTGGGTCACGATACCTGCCAGGCTTTCGCTCATGTGATTGAGCGCGCGGATCAGATCGCCGATTTCATCGTTGCTGTCGGTATCCAGGCTTTGCGTCAGATTGCCGTTCGCCACTTCGGTGGAAAATTGTTTTGCCGCTCTCAAGGGCAAGACGATGCTGCGCACCAGCCGCCAGGCCAGCAGCGCGCCAATGACCAGAGAAATGCCGCCGAGGCAAAGCATGACCCACCATCCCTGCTCGAACACGCGATCGGCCTCTTGCCCCAGCATGTTTGACTGGTCGCTATGGTAGTCCAGCATCGCGTTCACGCTCTCGGCATGCTTGCTGAGCGCAGGGCCGAAGTCGCTTTCCAGCATCTGCTCCACTTCCAGGGACTGGCCTCTTTCCTTGAAAGCTGCAAGCTCCTGCAGTAGCTGCAGATAATCCTTGCGACTGGATTCGATGCTGTTCATCAGCGTGGTTTCCGTTGTGTCGGATTGCATCGCCAGCAGCCGCTCCTTCAACGACGCTATGGCCGCTTCGTCCTGCACAAGCTGCGCATTGAAGAAATCCATCACTTCCAGGCTGTCGCTCTTGACCATAGACAGCGAATGGGCACTATGCAGATTGATCGCATTCAGCAAGTCTGAAGCGAGCTGCTGCTTGACCATCTTTTCCTGCACCAGCTGCGTCGCCATCCCATGCACACTCGTAAGCTGCCACAACGCGGCGGCGACGATCACGCCCATGATAGCCAGCACTACCGAGAAGGAAACAATGACGCGAGGGCCGACTCGCAGAAGGAGTTTGCTCATAGCCTGCCTTTCTTGTTATGTGCATCAGCGATGCAGACGATTATAGAAATGAAATGTGACAGCTTGATTACCTCGGGTATCGGATATCGGGCATCCGGCTTCCTGCAGAAAGAGAGGGAGAGCAAGCGAACTTTGCAGAGCGCAACGGGTCAAATTTCCAACGCCGTAAATGCATTTCGCGTTACGGCGATGTCATGCAAAAGATGGCGCCGGATTTCTTATGCATAGGGTGAAAGAAGCAGCGAAGAATAATGATCGAAACCTGCTTTCCCGATGTGCCTGTTCTACGCATCCTGTTTTCCGGATGCTTCTTCCCTCGTCGCTACGCAACGGACTCCCTTTCATGCCTCGTATGCGTCGTGCATTCCAGAGCACGGCTGGGCAGAACCTGCCTGCGCGGTTCAGTCAGATGCGGCGAATGGGAAATGCGAAGTCAATGCAGGAAAACATACAACTCATAATCGACAAATCCACAGGAGGAAAAGCCATGCAAAATCTTCACTACCGGATCGGAAGCTGGGAAGCGAACGCCGACATACTTCAGGTCGATGATGGCAAGCTGATGGCCATGATCAAGGTATGGGGGAATCACAATGAAGAGCAGGTATCGTCACAGCACACCGTGGTTTTCGAACATCGTCACGGCATGGATGCCGTCGAAGAAACCAGGCTGATAATGAAAGACTTGCTGGAGCAGCGCTATCAGGCATGACCCTTGTCTGCCGGGATGCTGCGGTTTCCCTCCTTATCCTGACAAGATCCGAACAATGACAAGGGATGAAAGGCGAAGAGTGAAAATCGGATTTGGGCGATGCAAAACATACGCCTGATCGTCGTGCATGCAGGGAGACTGCTTGCGCAATCAATACGCGGATATTTCAGGAAGATTATTCAGGAGGGAAAGAAAGAAAACAGGCAGCGCTTTACGCCGGCAGCCGAATGCATGCGGACTTCTCTGTAGTCATGCCATCGCACATCCCGCATATCCCGCGATGCTTGGCAGGATGCGCGATACGGCAATATCTCAGGCAGTAGCCGTCGATTTTTCCTCGGCGGGTGCGGAGGTACGGATCAGGTGATCGAACGCCGAGAGTGCGGCAATCGAGCCCGCTCCCATCGCCACCACGATCTGCTTGTACGGCACCGTGGTTGCATCGCCGGCGGCAAACACCCCCGCCACATCGGTCTGTCCCTTGGCATCGATTTCGATTTCGCCATAACGGCTCAGCTCAACCGTGCCCTTGAGCCAGTCGGTATTGGGCAGCAAGCCAATCTGCACAAACACCCCTTCCAGCTCCACCGTGTGCTGCTCGCCGCTGACCCGGTCCTTGTACTGCAAGCCCGTGACCTTGCTGCCATCGCCACGCACTTCCGTGGTCTGCGCATTCAGGATCACGGTCACGTTCGGCAAACTGTGCAGCTTTCTCTGCAGCACCGCATCGGCCTTGAGCTGGTCGGCAAACTCCACCAGCGTCACCTGCGCCACGATACCGGCCAGGTCAATTGCTGCTTCCACCCCCGAGTTGCCGCCACCCACCACCGCCACGCGCTTGCCCTTGTACAAGGGACCATCGCAGTGCGGACAATACGCCACGCCCTTGTTGCGGTATTCCAGTTCGCCCGGCACATTCATCTCGCGCCATCTCGCCCCGGTCGCCAATACCACCGTCTTGGCTTTCACGCTGGCACCGCTGGCCAGCCGCACTTCGATCTGTTCGCCCGGCACCAGTCCAATCGCCCGCTGCAGGTTCATGATATCCACGTCGTACTGCTTGACATGCTCTTCCAGCGCCACGGCCAGCTTCGGCCCTTCGGTATGCTGCACCGAAATGAAATTCTCGATCGACATGGTATCGAGCACCTGTCCGCCGAAACGCTCGGCTACCACGCCGGTACGGATCCCCTTGCGGGCGGCATATACCGCGGCGGCTGCGCCGGCAGGACCACCGCCGACCACCAGCACATCGAACACCTCCTTTTGCGCGATCTTGACAGCTTCCCGTTCGGCGGCACCGCTATCGAGCTTGGCCAGGATTTCTTCCAGCGTCATGCGGCCTTGGCCGAATTGCTGGCCATTCAGGAATACGATCGGCACCGACATGATCTGGCGTTCCTGCACTTCCTGCTGGAACAGCGCGCCATCGATCATGGTATGGCGGATGTTGGGGTTCAGCGCCGCCATCAGGTTCAGCGCCTGCACCACGTCCGGACAGTTCTGGCACGACAGCGAGATATAGGTTTCGAATTCATAGGCACCCGGCAAGGCCTTGATCTGCTCGATCACGTCGGCCTCGACCTTGGGCGGATAGCCGCTGGCTTGCAGCAAGGCCAGTACCAGCGACGTGAACTCATGGCCCATGGGCAAGCCGGCAAAACGAATGCCGGTGTCTTCGCCGGCCTTGTTGATGGCAAACGATGGCACCCGCACGCCCACATCGGCATGCTCGGCCAGGCTGAGGCGTGCACTGGTGCTGACAATATCGTCCAGCAGGCGCTTCATGTCGCGCGAGCCTTCGTCATCGCCCAGCGCCGCCACCAGCTCCACCGGCGCCACCAGACGCTCCATGTAAGCCTGCAATTGTGTCTTGATATTCGCGTCCAGCATAAATTCTCTCGCGTTAGGAAATGAAGAAAAGAGTTCCGGTCAAGCTTGCCGGATCGGGGCGTGCGCCCGCGCAGAAAAGAGGATTGGCCTCCTGTAAAACAGCATGCCGAAAGGTTTTACCCTTCCGGCATGCATGCTAGACGCGCCTTGCAGCGCGTTAGTGAGCTTGGTGCTTAGATCTTGCCGACCAGGTCCAGCGATGGCGCCAGGGTTTTTTCGCCTGGGGTCCACTTGGCGGGGCAGACTTCGCCCGGATGCGCTGCCACGTATTGCGCGGCTTGCACCTTGCGCAGCAGTTCTTTGGCATCACGGCCGATGCCCAGGTCGTGCACTTCGCAAACTTTGATCTGGCCTTCAGGATTGACCAGGAAGGTGCCGCGCAGTGCCAGGCCTTCTTCTTCGATCATCACTTCGAAGTTGCGGCTGATGGCGCCGGTCGGATCGCCGATCATCGGATACTGGATCTTGCCGATGGTTTCGGAAGTGTCATGCCAGGCTTTGTGGGTGAAGTGGGTGTCGGTCGAGACCGAGTAGATTTCCACACCCATGGACTTGAAGGTTTCGTAGTTGTCGGCGACGTCGCCCAATTCGGTCGGGCAAACGAAGGTAAAGTCGGCCGGGTAGAAGAAAAACACCGACCACTTGCCTTTCAGATCTGCGTCGGAAACGGTCACGAATTTACCGTTATGGTAAGCGGTTGCCTTGAAAGGTTTGATTTGAGTATTAATCAGGGACATGTTGTTTTCCTCAGGGGTTAATAAAGTCGGGATTTTGACCACTCGGCATTTTAACGGGGAGAACCCCGCTTGGGAAATTGATAAGCCGAATGAGAGCCATAGAACCTATCTATCATTCTAATCGAATTGCTAATGATGGCCCGGCTTCGAACTTTGCACGCTCTTCAAACTTCAGGCTCATGCGTGACAAAAACCAAGTATTCCAGGACAGCAAGAAGCTTGTCAGGGGCTAATGCAAGCTTGAGCGAAAAACGGAGGAAGGCTTAAGGGTTATTTTCCCTGAAGCAGATCGAGTATGTCCGACAGTTCCTGACGAAGCTCCGGCAGCGACAGGTCCGAGGCAGGAGATTGGGAGGTGGACTGAGAGGAATCGCCAAGCGCCGGATGATCGAGCTTGTTACGGGCGCCGCTGATCGTGAAGCCCTGCTCGTACAGCAATTCCCGGATGCGGCGCACCAGCAGCACTTCGTGATGCTGGTAATAACGCCGGTTGCCGCGCCGCTTGACCGGTTTCAGTTGCGTGAATTCCTGCTCCCAGTAACGCAGCACATGCGGCTTGACGCCGCACAGTTCGCTGACTTCACCAATAGTGAAGTAGCGCTTGGCCGGGATCGGAGGCAGGACGGTCAGCATGGCTTTGCTGGCGCGGTCATTCATGGCCGGGGCGCTCAGGCAAGGTTAGCAAACGACGCAGCGTCGCCGTTTTCCACCATGCTCTTCAGCTTTTGGCTGGCATGGAAAGTCACTACGCGGCGGGCGGTAATGGGAATGGCTTCGCCCGTCTTGGGATTGCGGCCGGGACGCTGCGGCTTGTCGCGCAACTGGAAATTGCCGAAACCCGACAGCTTGACGGTTTCGCCGCGCTCCAGCGCGTCACGAATCTCGGAAAAGAAGGTTTCCACCATGTCCTTGGCTTCGCGCTTGTTCAAACCTACATGCTCGAACAGCATCTCGGCCAGCTCCGCCTTGGTCAGCGTCGGCAATGACTGTGCAGCCTGGCTGCGTGCTTTGGATTCAAGCAGTGCACGGTCGAGATCGGCGGCCAAAACGGATTGAAATTCAGCAGAATTCACGTCATTCATCATTGTCATGTGCGTCGCTTAACCACGCAATCTGGCATCATGTTTTCGGGTCACCGCAATGGTAAGCGCCTTGATCGCGGCGTCCACTTTTTCGTCTTGCAGGGTCGTTTGAGTATCTTGCAAGGTAACACGGAAAGCAAGGCTTTTCTCATCGCCCTCCAAACCTTTGCCGCGATATTCATCAAATAAAACAACAGCTTGCATGATAGCGCAGTCCGGGTTGATGCGCTTTTCCTCGGCGAACACATCCAGCAGCTCCTGGGCCGAAATGGACGACTTCACCACCAGCGCCAGGTCCCGCACCACCACAGGAAAGCGCGAAATTTCCCGGTATGCCGGAATATCGCGCACCTGCAATGCCGCGGCCGAGACTTCAAACAGCACGGGCGCCAAGGGCAGCTCGTATTGCTGCTGCAGGCGCGGATGCAATTCGCCGATCACGCCGATTCTTTCTCCATCCAACTCTATCCAGGCGGCACGTCCCGGATGCAGGGCCGGATGCTCAGCCTTGAAAAAGCGCAGGCTGCGGGGCGCGAACAGGGCTTCCAGATCGTTCTTCACATCGAAGAAATCGACGTTGCGAGCGGCCATTCCCCACTGCTCTTCCAGCGCAGGACCATAGGCAATCGCCGCCACCTTCTTGGGCTGCGCATAGCCGGCCACCGACAGCTCGCCATCGGCAACGGATGCATCCCGCAGGAACACGGCGCCCACTTCGAAGGCACGAACGCGGTTGAGCTTGCGATTCAGGTTGTAGCGCACATTCGCCACCAAGCTGCCGATCAGCGTGGAGCGCATGACGCTCATCTGGCTGGCAATCGGGTTCAGCAGGCGAATGGGCTGGTCGTTGCCGACGAAATCCGCTTCCCAGCTCTCTTCCACGAAGCTGTAATTGACGACTTCCTGATAATCGAGATCAGCCAGCAGGCGGCGCACGGCAAACAGGGAGCGCGTATTTTCCGGCGCAATCTGCATGTGGTTCGGCGCCACTGGCGGCAACGCAGGAATATTGTCGAAGCCGTAGACGCGCGCCACTTCCTCGATCAGATCTTCCTCGATCTCGATATCAAAGCGGTACGACGGCGGCGTCACGGAAAACTGCCCTTCCTGCCTTTCGAACGGCAAGCCCAGGCGCGTGAAGATGTCGGCGATCTGCTCGTCATTCAGCGGCACGCCGATGATTTTCTGCGCGCGCGCCGTGCGCACCGTTACCGCCTTACGCTGCGGCAAATTCGCGATCTGGTCATCGACCGGCCCCACTTGCGTCTGCTCCGGTACGCCGCAGATTTCCAGTATCAATGCCGTGATGCGCTCGATATGCTCGACCGTGGTCGCGAAATCGACGCCCCGCTCGAAACGATGCGAAGCATCGGTGGAAAAATTGTAGCGACGTGCGCGCCCCTGAATCGCGGACGGCCACCAGAATGCCGCTTCGATATAAATGTTTTGCGTATCCAGGCTCACTGCGGGTGCATCGCCGCCCATGATGCCGGCCAGCGCTTCGGGGCCATTGGCATCGGCGATCACGCCTATCCAGTCATCCAGTTCGATCGTATTGCCATTGAGGAGCTTCAGTGTTTCGCCTTTTTTGCCCCAGCGCACTTCCAAGCCGCCTTCGACCTTGTCCAGGTCAAAAATATGGGACGGCCGACCCAGCTCCAGCATCACATAATTGGAAATATCCACCAGTGCCGAAATCGGCCGCTGGCCGCTGCGTTCCAGGCGGCGCTTCATCCAGTCGGGAGTAGCCGCGCGTGCATTCACACCGCAGATGAGGCGACCGGAAAAACGGCCGCACAGATCGGGCGCGGCAATCTTCACCGGCAGCTTGTCGTCCATCGTCGGTATGATGGCGGCGTTTTGCGGCGCCTTCAGTTCGCTGCCGGTCAAGGCCGCCACTTCGCGCGCCACGCCCAGCACCGATAGGCAGTCTGCACGATTGGGCGTCAGCTTGATGGTGAACTTCAGATCATTCAGCTGGTAATAGTCGCGGAAATTCAGGCCTACCTGCGCATTGTCCGGCAACTCCAGCAAGCCGCTGTTTTCGTCCGACAGCTTGAGCTCGCGCGCCGAGCACAGCATGCCCTGCGACTCCACGCCGCGCAGCTTGCCGACTTTGATTTCGAAAGGCTTGCCATCGTCGCCCGGCGGCAGCATGGCTCCCGCCATCGCGCAAGCCACCTTCATCCCGACACGCACATTGGGCGCGCCGCAGACGATGTTCAGCAAGGTACCGGTACCGGCATCGACCTGGCACACATTCAGCCGGTCCGCATTCGGATGCTTGGCGACTTCCAGCACCTGAGCTACCACCACGTTGGTAAAGGACGCGGCAACCGGTTCCACCTCTTCCACTTCGAGGCCGGACATGGTCAGCAAATGGGACAGCTCATCCGAAGTCATCTTCGGATCAACCATGGTGCGCAGCCAGCTTTCGGAAAATTGCATAGTCAAACCCTGGAAACTTTAAGGAGGAGCCGAATCAGGCTCACCCTCATTCGACATTAATTGAACTGCTTCAGGAAACGCAGGTCGCCTTCATAGAACAAGCGCAAGTCGCTGATGCCGTAGCGCAGCATGGTCAGGCGCTCCAGGCCGGAGCCGAACGCAAAGCCGACGAACTGCTCCGGGTCCAGGCCCATGTTGCGAATCACGGTCGGATGGACCTGCCCCGCGCCGGACACTTCCAGCCAGCGGCCTTTCAGAGGGCCGCTGCCGAAGGCGATATCGATCTCGGCCGACGGTTCGGTAAAGGGAAAATAGGAAGGACGGAAACGCACTTGCAGGTCGTCGGTTTCGAAGAAGGCCTTCACGAAATTCAGGTAAATACCCTTCAGATCGGCAAAGCTGATGTCCTCGGCGATCCACAAACCTTCGACCTGGTGGAACATCGGCGAGTGCGTCGCATCCGAATCGACGCGGTAAGTGCGGCCCGGCGCGATCACCTTGATCGGCGGCTTGTTCGTGCGTGCGTATCGCACCTGCATCGGGCTGGTATGAGTGCGCAGCAGCAGTGGCTTGCCCTGGCTATCCTTGCCGTCGATGTAGAAGGTGTCCTGCATCGAGCGCGCCGGATGGTTTTCCGGGCTGTTCAGGGAAGTAAAGTTGAACCAGTCGGTTTCAATCTCGGGGCCATCGGCCACATCGAAACCGATCGATCCGAAAATCTCTTCAATGCGCTGCCACGACTGCATGACCGGATGAATGCCGCCTATCCCGCGGCCACGCCCGGGCAGCGTCACATCGATGGCTTCCGCATTCAGGCGAGCCTGCATCTGCACATTGGCGAGCGCATCGCGGCGCGCCGTCAGTGCGGCTTCGATCTGCTGCTTGGCTTCATTGATCACGGCACCGCGCGCCTTGCGCTCTTCCGGCGCCAGCTGGCCCAGCGATTTCATCTGCTCGGTAATCTGGCCAGTCTTGCCCAGATACCTGGCCTTGGCATTTTCCAGCGACGCGACATCCTGCGCGGTGGCAAAATCAGTGTGCGCCTGGGCGACGATTTGTTCTAGCGAATTCATGCACTATCCCTGCTGCATCAGCCGAAAATAAAACGGGGCACAGGTAATGACCTCTGCCCCGCCAGGAAAGTAACGGCGGCACCCGCTTACGAGGGTGCCTGCATGCGATTACGCAGCGATGTTGGCCTTTACCTGATTGACGATAGCCAGAAATGCCGGCTTGTCCATCACCGCCATGTCAGCCAGAACCTTGCGGTCCAGCTCGATGGAGGCTTTCTTCAGACCATTCATGAACACGCTGTAGGTCAGGCCATGCTCACGGGATGCTGCATTGATACGGGTAATCCACAGTGCGCGGAATACGCGTTTCTTGTTGCGGCGATCGCGGTAGGCATATTGGCCTGCGCGCATGACCGCCTGCTTGGCAACGCGGAATACCTTGCTGCGACGGCCGCGATAGCCTTTGGCTTGTTGAAGAACTTTTTTATGACGGGCCCGTGCTGTGACCCCACGTTTTACTCTAGGCATGATTACTCCTTAGTGTGAGGTTAAGCGAACGGCATCATGGCGCGAACGGAATCCACGTTCGAGTCATGGACTTGAACGGCACCGCGCAACTGACGTTTGTTCTTGGTGGTTTTCTTGGTGAGGATGTGGCGCTTGAACGCCTGACCGCGCTTGACGGTACCACCCGGGCGCACGCGAAAACGCTTCTTCGCGCTGCTCTTGGTCTTCATTTTAGGCATAACACAATCTGTCTTTAAGACAGCTCCGTTTTTATATGATTGCAGGTGGCAACAACGACGTTACTCTTGGATGCCTGCTCTCACTTATTGGGCTGATCCCGGAGGGATCGCCTTTTACAGGCTGCTTGCGCAACCCGTAAAATTCTTTTGCACTGCTTATTTCTTCTTCTTAGGGGCCATGACCATGATCATCTGGCGCCCTTCCATCTTAGGCCACTGCTCGACCTGACCATACGGCTCCAGGTCTGCTTTCAGACGCTCCAGCACACGCATGCCAATCTCCTGATGGGCCATTTCCCGCCCTCTGAAACGCAGCGTGATCTTGGTCTTGTCGCCCTCTTCCAGGAACTTGATGAGGTTGCGCACCTTGATGTTGTAATCGCCATCATCGGTCGCCGGACGGAATTTGACTTCCTTGACCGAAACGACTTTCTGTTTCAGCTTGGCGTCGTGGGCCTTTTTCTGCTCCTGATACATGAACTTGCCGTAATCCATCAGGCGGCAGACAGGAGGGCTCGCATTGGGAGCAATCTCAACCAGATCCACGTTGGCTTCTTCCGCCAGGCGGAAGGCTTCGGCCAGGCTGACGATACCGAGCTGTTCGTTCTCAACACCAGTCAGGCGCATTTCCGGCGCAGTGATTTCACCGTTAATGCGATGCGTCTTGTCAGTAGCTATAGTCGTATCCTTTTAAAATCAAATAATTAAGCCGTGCTCTAGCGCCGGGTTTCCCCTCAGGCTTTGGCATCGCTCTCCTGCTGGAGACGCTGTGCCAACTGTTCGACACTCATGACACCCAGGTCGACATTGCCTCGCGCACGCACGGCCACGGTATTCGCATCCCGCTCCTTGTCGCCCACTACCACGATATACGGCAGCTTCTGGACGGAATGCTCGCGTATTTTATAGTTTATTTTCTCGTTGCGCAAATCCACATGCACCCTAAACCCTTGTTTTTTCAGGTCTTGCGCGACATTTTGCGCATACTCAGCCTGCGCATCGGAGATATTCAATACGGCAACTTGCACCGGCGCCAGCCATAGCGGGAAAGCGCCGCCGTGATTTTCGATCAGGATGCCGATGAATCGCTCCAGCGAACCCAGAATCGCCCGGTGCAGCATGACCGGAATCTTGCGGGTATTGTCTTCCGCGACATATTCGGCTTCCAGGCGCTGCGGCATCGAGAAATCGACCTGGATGGTGCCGCACTGCCACATGCGGCCGATTGCATCCTTGAGCGTGTACTCGATTTTCGGGCCGTAGAACGCGCCATCGCCCGGCGAAATCTCGTAGTCGCAACCGGAACGATTCAATGATTCGATCAGCGCATTTTCAGCCTTGTCCCACAACTCATCCGCACCGACACGTTTTTCCGGCCGGGTTGCCACCTTGTAAATGACTTCGGTGAAGCCGAAATCGCGATACACCTTTTGCAGCAAGGCAGTAAAGGCCACGCATTCATCCAGGATCTGGTCTTCGGTACAGAAAACATGGCCATCATCCTGGGTAAAGCCGCGCACCCGCATCATGCCGTGCAGCGCGCCCGAGGGCTCGTTGCGATGGCATTGACCGAATTCGCCGTAACGCAGCGGCAGTTCGCGATAGGAATGCAGATTGGAACGGAAGATCTGCACATGACCGGGGCAATTCATCGGTTTCAGCGCATAGGCGCGATTTTCCGACTCGGTGGTGAACATGTTTTCCTTGTAGTTCTCCCAATGCCCGGATTTTTCCCACATGCTGCGATCCAGGATCTGCGGCGCCTTTACTTCCTGGTAACCATTTTCCTGGAACACGCGGCGCATGTACTGCTCGACCTGCTGCCAGACTATCCAGCCTTTCGGATGCCAGAAAATCAGGCCCGGCGCCTCTTCTTGGAAATGGAACAGATCCAGCGCGCGGCCCAGCTTGCGGTGGTCGCGTTTCTCCGCCTCTTCCAGCATGTGCAGATAGGCTTCCTGCTCTTCCTTCCTGGTCCAGGCAGTGCCGTAAATACGCTGCAGCATTTCGTTGTTGGAGTCGCCGCGCCAATAGGCGCCGGCCACCTTCATCAGCTTGAAGACTTTCAGCTTGCCGGTGGACGGCACGTGCGGGCCGCGGCACAAATCCGTGAAACCGCCTTCGCTGTACAGCGATACGTCTTCATTTGCCGGGATCGATGCAATGATTTCCGCCTTGTAGTGCTCGCCTATGGACTTGAAATAGGCGACGGCTTCATCGCGCGGCAGCACCTTGCGCTCGACCGGCTCGTCCTTCTTGGCGAGCTCGGTCATTTTCTTTTCAATCGCCTCCAGATCTTCCGGCGTGAAAGGACGCTTGTACGAGAAATCGTAGTAAAAGCCGTTGTCGATGGTGGGCCCGATCGTCACCTGCGCTTCCGGGAACAACTCTTTCACCGCATAAGCCAGCAAGTGAGCGGTGGAGTGGCGTATCACTTCCAGCCCGTCCGGATCCTTGTCGGTCACGATGGCCAGATCCACATCGCGATCGATCAGGTAAGCGGTATCGACCAGCTTGCCATCCACCCTGCCGGCCAGCGCAGCCTTGGCCAGACTTGTGCCTATGCTGGCTGCCACCTGGGCGACGGTGACGGGAGCTTCGAACTGGCGTTGAGAACCATCGGGAAGTCGGACTGAAACCATATTTCTCTCCTTACCTGCGCCAGCCTGTGGGCAACGCGGAAATTCCGGAAAACTGAAAGCGAAAAAAGGACGAAAAAAAACGCGGACTAGCCGCGCTTTTTCAAAATGACATGACGAAAAAGATCCCGACTAGCGTCGCCCCAAGATTACTGCTGTGGGAGTTCGCGGTGTCATAACCGGGATGCCTTTCTCGCTCTTACCAAGTTTCGCAACACTCAAGTGTTGCCACAATTCGTTGGTAGGCACGATTGGACTCGAACCAACGACCCCTACCATGTCAAGGTAGTGCTCTAACCAGCTGAGCTACGCGCCTAAAGAAGGAAGATTATAGCGACAATTTTTTATTTCCGCTAGTGAATCTGCAGCGCAATTTCATTTCCCGGTTTGCGCCCTTATTGCCGTCGCACTTCCATCACGCCTTCCACCTGCCGAATAATCGCAAGTGCGCGCAATAACTGCTCGGTGGCGCTGATCTCGGCAGTGAATTCCATGCGTGCCTGGCCTTTTACGGATCGCGTGCTTACCCCGGTGACATTGATCTTTTCGCGCAGAAAAATATCCGAGATATCGCGTAACAGGCCCTGCCTGTCCATGGCCAGCACAAAGATATCGACCGGATAAACCGTGCCGGCTCCACCCTGCCCCCAGTCGCACTCGATCACGCGCTCAGGTGCATGGATGCGCATGTTGGCGAAATTCTTGCAGGTGCCGCGGTGTATGGATACGCCGCTGCCCTTGGTCACGAAGCCGACGATAGGATCGGGCGGCGCCGGCTTGCAGCACTTGGCCAGCTGCGTCATCAAGCCATCGGTGCCCACGACCAGCACTCCCGACTTTCCTCCCTGGGTGACGCTGGATGCCAGACTTTTGCGCGCCACCACCAGGTCGTCCGGATTGACGTCCTTTACCTGCTTATCGGCATCCGCATGCAAGGCCTGTTCGACATGGCGCAGGCTGAAAGTTTCCTTTGCCAGCGCCAGCAGCAAATCATCCAGCTTGGCAAAACCCAGCTTGCCGGCCAAGTCTTCCAGGTTGATGGCCGTCTTGCCTTCGCGCTGCAGTGATTTTTCCAGCAGGCCGCGCCCCACCGCCAGCATTTCCTCATGCTCGATCGCATTGAACCAGGCGCGTATCTTGGACTTGGTACGGGGGCTGGCGACATAACCCGGACTGAGCCAGTCGCGCGAAGGTCCGGAGGCATCATTCGCCTTGGCACTGATGACTTCCACCGTCTGCCCATTCTTCAGCGGCGTATTCAGCGGCACCATCACGCCATCCAGGCGCGCGCCGCGGCAGCGGTGGCCCAGCTGGCTGTGCAGGTGATAGGCGAAGTCGATGGGCGTAGAACCGGCGGGCAACTCGATCACGCGCGCTTGCGGCGTCAGGACATAAATACGCTCATCGAGCGAGGCCGACTTGAGTTTTTCCACCCATTCGCGCTGCGCATCTTCCTGGCTGACGACGGCATCCACCACTTCGCTTTTCCAGGCCAGCAACTGCCTCAGCCAAGCGATTTTTTCATCGTATTTCTGCTCGACCGACTGGCTGCCGCCACCGCCTTCTTTGTAACGCCAGTGCGCCGCCACGCCGTACTCGGCAAAGCGATGCATTTCACGCGTGCGGATCTGCACTTCCAGCGGCCTGCCGTCGTCCGCGGTAACCACGGTGTGCAGGGACTGGTAGCCGTTTGCCTTGGGACGGGAAATGTAATCGTCGAACTCTTCCGGAATCGGCACCCATATGTCGTGCAGGATGCCCAGCACCGTGTAGCAAGTTTTGAGGTCATCGACAATCACGCGGAATGCGCGCACATCGTAGAGCTCGGAAAAGTCCAGCGACTTGCCCTGCATCTTGCTCCAGATGCTGTAGATGTGTTTCGGCCGGCCCGACACTTCGGCCTTGATGCCGGCAGCCGCCAGCTCGGCACGCAGCCTTTCGATCGCGACGCTGATGAATTGCTCGCGTTCTATGCGCCGCTCTTCCAGCATCTTTGCGATGCGCTTATAAGCATCGGGCTGCATGAAGCGGAAGGACAGATCTTCCAGCTCCCACTTCAGCTGCCATACGCCCAGGCGGTTGGCCAGGGGCGCATACAACTCGAAGGTGTCGCGCGCATAGCGCAGCACTTCCTCATCCTGCTGGCGGTTGTCGGCGAAATAGCGCAGCGTCGTCACGCGCGAAGCCAGCCGCGCCAGTACCACGCGCATGTCGGACGCCATCGCCAGCATCATTTTGCGCAGGGTTTCCAGTTGCGTGGCCGCCTGCTGCGCTGCGTTCTTGCCGCGCGGCGTTTCCTGCTGAAAGAAGGTCAAATCCTGCAAGCGCAGCATCTGCCGGATGCCTTCCACCAGGCCGGCCACTTCCTTGCCGAAACGTTGTTCTATGTTTTTTGCTTCCTGGGGAGCGATGATGGGCAATTCCAGCAGCAAACCGGCTATCCGGGTTTCCGCATCGACCTTCAGAGAAGCCAGCGTCGCAGCCACGCCCTGCACAAACTCCAGGGCATCCTGGCCGGTAGGCATGCAACGACCGGCATACAGGTCCCGTATGTAGTCCTGCGCCTGCAGCACGCGCTCCTGATCTGCCTCGCTCAGGCCCGCGCACAGCAGCGCATCTGTCTCCGTCTGAAAACTCGTCGTTGAAACCATGGTTTTATTTCTTTTTCAGTGTCGCAGCAAGCATCACAATTTCGGTCAGACTTTTCCATCCGGCCAGCATCTTATTCGGGGGCGCTATGCCCAATGCCTTGAATGGACAGCCATGCCGGTATTGTACCGGCCGCAGGCAAATCCCAACCGTCTTGCAGTAACCAGTCTACTTTTCTTTTAACGAATGCGTTATCAATGAATAGAAATGTTTCTTCTGCCCGCCCTCTTCATCGGCTTTATACTTATGCCTGAACAAGGATGATGCCTACCCGTGCATCATTTTTCGAAGCAGCTCAGCTGCATCGACCCAACCGCTTAATTTCGCTATTGCCCCATGAGCCCCATGATTTCAAACGCAAATTCCGTCCTGCTTGATGAATACGGTCCACGAGAAACGATGGAGTACGACGTCGTCATTGTAGGAGGCGGTCCGGCCGGCCTTGCAGCAGCCATACGCCTGAAGCAAAAGGCGCAGGCGCAAGACCGGGAAATGTCGGTTTGCATTCTGGAAAAAGGCAGCGAATTGGGAGCGCATATCCTGTCAGGCGCCGTCATGGATCCGATCGCACTGACCGAACTCATTGCCGACTGGAAGGAAAAAGGCGCGCCGCTCACCACGCCCGTCAGCGAAGACCGCTTTCTCTTCCTCACCAAGAATAAGGCTCACAGAACGCCGGACTGGATGCTGCCTGATGCCATGAAAAATCACGGCAACTATGTCATCTCGCTGGGCAATGTAGTGCGCTGGCTGGGCCAGCAGGCCGAAGCGCTGGGTGTGGACATTTTTCCCGGATTTGCCGCAGCGGAAATTCTTTATACGGAAAACGGTAATGTCAGAGGTGTCGCCACCGGCAACATGGGCGTGGACAAGGAAGGCAAGCCAAGCGACAGTTTTCAGCTCGGCATGGAATTGCATGCGAAGTACACGCTGTTTGCCGAAGGTGCGCGCGGCCATCTCGGACGCCAGTTGATGGCGCGCTACCAGTTGAACAAAGACAGCAATCCGCAAACTTACGGAATAGGCCTGAAAGAATTGTGGGAAATCGATCCCAAATTGCACCAGCCCGGCCTCGTGATCCACACGGCAGGCTGGCCGCTGGATAACCGCACTTATGGCGGCTCTTTCCTGTATCACCTCGAGAACAACCAGGTCGCGGTAGGTTATGTGATCGGGCTGAACTATGAAAACCCCTATCTTTCTCCCTACGAGGAATTCCAGCGCTACAAGACGCATCCGGCCATCCGCCCCTTCCTCGAAGGCGGCAAGCGCGTCTCGTACGGCGCCCGCGCGATTGCAGCGGGCGGTTTGCAATCCCTGCCCAAACTGGTGTTTCCGGGCGGCGCACTGATAGGCTGCGAAGCCGGCTTCCTGAATGCCAGCCGCATCAAGGGCAGCCACGCTGCCATCAAATCCGGCATGCTCGCGGCCGATGCCGCATTCGACGCGATCGCAGCGAAGCGCCAGCATGATGAACTGAGCAGCTACCCCCAGGCCTTCCAGCAATCCTGGCTCCATCGCGAATTGCATCAGGCACGTAACTTCAAGCCCTGGATGAGCAAGGGCTTGATCACCGGCTCCATCATGGTAGGCATCGACCAGCTGCTATTCAAGGGCAAGGCACCGTGGACCCTGCGCCATGCAAAAGCAGACCACGAATGCCTGCGGCCGGCCAGCGAATTCCAGCCGATAAACTATCCCAAGCCCGATGGAAAACTGACTTTCGATCGCCTGTCGTCAGTCTTTATCTCCAACACCAATCACGAGGAAAATCAGCCCAGTCATCTCACGCTGAAAAACCCCACAATCCCCACCAGCATCAACCTGCCCAAGTTCGCAGGGCCGGAAGCGCGGTACTGCCCGGCAGGTGTGTATGAATT
>JAFAGG010000045.1 GCA_023422955.1 Pseudomonadota bacterium
CACCAGCGTATTGCCCGTCCAAACTCCCAACACCCTGCAGCGCAGCGCTGACCTGGCCAATGCCACGGCAAGAAAGATCGATGCCATTGAATCGGAAATGTCTTCCGAATTCAGGAATACGCAAGCAGCCAACAGCACCATCCCCGGCCCTGCCACTCTCGCACCTGTTGCTCCCGCTACCCAATCGCATTCCGGTAACACCGCCCCCCAGCAATTAGGCAAGACTTTTGAAGCGACGCTGCCCATCATGGGCATGTCTACCGAACTGCTGCTGGGAGAAGAGAGCAAGGGCGGCACGATAGAAGTGGCGGCGGCCGATAGCGCGCAAGTGTATGAAGAAGCCGCCATCCTGTTTGCCAACAACCAGATCGATATGGCGGAACAGCTGCTGCGCGACACCCTCGCGCAGGAACAGAAACTGGCGCAAAAAGGAAACCCGCCGCCCCGCAATGCATGGTGGATGTTGTTCGACCTCTACCAGGTCACCGGCAAATACGAGGCCTTTGAAAATCTGTCGCTGGAATACACCCGGCAGTTCGAAACCTCGCCGCCAACCTGGCAGAACGTGACGCCGCTGGAAAGCCAGGCCGCCAAGACGACGCGCGGCCCTTCCCGCCCCACCATCATTTTTTCCGGCAAGCTGGACAACAGCATTACCAAGACGCTGGAACGCGCACTCAAGCAAGCCGAAAATCATCCCGTGTTGCGCCTGGAGTTTTCCAAGCTCACTGAAGCCGATCCGGTCGGTTGCGGCTTGCTGCTGCGCTTGCTGAAGCGTCTGCAGAAATCCGAGCATGAACTCATCCTGGTCGATGCCAACCAGCTGGTGCAGAAAGTACGTTCCATCCTGCAGGTGGGCCGCAAGGATGAAACCGAAGTGCCCTGGCTGCTGCTGATGGAAGTGCTGCGCCTGCTGAACAAGGAAAAAGAATTCGAAGAAGTCAGTATCGATTACTGCGTCACCTTCGAAGTATCGCCGCCTCCCTTCGTCGCCTCCAACTCCAAGGTCACGACGCTGGCCGAGGACAATACTCCCGCCGCTGAAATCGCGAGTGACAGGATCAGCATGCCAGCCGTCGTGGAAGGCAAGGCGGAACAGGTACTGAAAGCCATGATGGCATTTGCAAAGCAGCACGACCATGTGGTGGTGGATTGCCAGCATTTGCACCGCATGGACTTTTCCGCGGCCGGCCAATTGTTAAGCGGCATGAGCGGCATGATCGCGGATAACAAATCCATCGAATTCCTGCAAGTCAATCACTTGGTCGCCGTGCTGTTCCAGGTCATGGGCTACCAGGACATTGCCAGCATCCAGGCACGCAAGTATTAACTCCCTCCTCGTTTAACTCCTCCCCCGCGATTTTTCCCAATCGCTCTTGTAAGCTTTCCGCTCATCCCCATTTGCATTAAATTGCAGTAGTCGGCATCGGCCCGACTGACGCTGCCTTTTTATCCAATAGCTAGAGAGCAACATGGAACAATTTCATGGCACTACCATTTTGTCGGTTCGACAAGGACACACTGTCGCCCTGGGCGGCGACGGGCAGGTCACGCTAGGCAATGTCGTTATGAAGGGCACGGCCCGCAAGGTTCGCAAGCTCTATCACGGCAAGGTGCTGGCCGGCTTTGCCGGTGGCACCGCCGATGCCTTTACCTTGCTGGAACGATTCGAGAGCAAGCTGGAAAAGCATAACGGCCATTTGCTGCGCGCCTCGGTGGAGCTCGCCAAGGACTGGCGCACCGACCGCATGCTGCGCAGGCTGGAAGCCATGCTGCTGGTGGCGGATCGCGATGCAACACTGATCATTACCGGCAATGGCGATGTGCTGGAACCGGAAGACGGCATAGGCGCGATCGGCTCGGGCAGCGTGTATGCGCAGTCGGCCGCCAAGGCATTGAAGGAAAACACCGACCTGCCGCCTGCCGAGGTCGTGAAGAAATCCCTGGTGATTGCCGGCGAACTCTGCATCTACACCAATCTTTCGCACATCATCGAAACTCTCGAATAATTGCTCTGCCTAGCAAGGAATAGTTATGAACATGACCCCAGAGGAAATCGTTTCCGAACTCGACAAGCATGTGGTGGGACAGGCGCGGGCCAAGCGCGCGGTTGCCATCGCCCTGCGCAATCGCTGGCGGCGCCAGCAGATTCCGGAACCGCTGCGCCATGAAATCACGCCCAAGAATATCCTGATGATAGGCCCGACTGGCGTGGGCAAGACTGAAATTGCACGCCGCCTGGCCAAGCTGGCGGACGCGCCTTTCATCAAGATCGAAGCGACCAAGTTTACCGAAGTCGGTTATGTGGGCCGCGATGTCGACACCATCATCCGCGACCTCGCTGAGATCGGCGTGAAACAGACGCGCGAAGCGGAAATGCGCAAGCTGCGTGACCGCGCCGTCGATGCCGCGGAAGATCGTGTGCTCGATATCCTGGTGCCGCCGCCGCGCGATTTCGGATTCAGCACGGCAAGCGCCAACGATGAACAGGGCGGCGGCAATGCGCGCCAGACTTTCCGCAAGCGCCTGCGCGAAGGCGCGCTGGATGACCGCGAGATAGAAATCGAAGTCTCGGAAGCGGCGCCGCACATGGAAATCATGGCGCCGCCGGGCATGGAGGAAATGACCGAACAGATCAAGGGCATGTTCTCGGGCATGGGCGGCGGGCGCAAGAAAACCCGCAAGCTCAAGATACGCGAAGCGCTGAAATTCCTGGTGGATGAAGAAGCGGCCAAGCTGATCAATGAAGATGAATTGAAGCAGCGCGCGATTGCCAATGTCGAACAAAACGGCATCGTGTTTCTCGATGAGATAGACAAGATCGCGACCCGCTCCGAAGTCGGCGGCGCCGATGTGTCGCGCGCCGGCGTACAGCGCGACCTGCTGCCGCTGGTGGAAGGCACAACGGTCAATACCAAGTACGGCATGATCAAGACCGATCACATTCTTTTCATTGCCTCCGGCGCCTTCCACCTGGCCCGGCCTTCCGACCTGATCCCGGAATTGCAGGGCCGTTTTCCGATTCGCGTGGAACTGGGTTCGCTGGCAATTGCCGATTTCGAGCGTATCCTGACCAGCACCGATGCCTGCCTGACCAAGCAGTATGAAGCCTTGCTGGCGACCGAAGGTGTGCACGTAGAATTCAAGCCGGATGGCGTTGAGCGGCTCGCATCCATCGCTTATTCAGTCAATGAGAAAACCGAGAATATCGGTGCGCGCAGACTTTATACGGTGATGGAAAAACTGCTGGAAGAAGTATCCTTCTCGGCCACCGCGCATAGCGGCAGCACGATTGCAATCGATGCCGCGTATGTCGATGAGCGACTAGGCGAGCTGGCGGTGAATGAAGATCTGTCGCGTTACGTGCTGTAGCGAAGGCTCTTGTTGTCTGCCTGGTCTGCCTGGTCTGCCTGGTCTGCCTGGTTGCTGAAGGCAGTTGAGGCGGTCAGGCGGTCAGGCAGTCAGGCAGTCAGGCAGTCAGGCAGTCAGGCTGCCATAGTGAGGTGAACAAAGCGGGCTGTGCGAGACTGGTTGTTTCGTACAGCCTTCTTTATTGGCGGCGCGGCGGATTGGCTTGCGTCTGGGCCGGATCGGCCGGTTCGAGGGACTCTTCCTGGACGGTATTATCCTCGTCCGATGCAGCCGGCGAATCCGTACCATCGGTCTGCGCTTCCCCTTCAGCCTGCTGCGCCGGCGCTTCCTGTTGCGTGACGACGGTGGTGCCTTGCGCCGGTGCAGTCTGCGGCTGAGCGGCCTGTTGCGGCGGCGTTGTTTGAGCCGGCGTGCCAGCCGCGCCCGACTGGCCCGGTGCAAGCGGCGGTGCGCGGCGAGCAATGCCGTTGACCTGGTTCTCACGGGCCGCAGCGGGCAGTTCTATGCGCTTCATCGCCCCATCTTCCGATAGCACTACATACTGCCTGTGCACTTCCTGCACCTTCACGCCCGGCACCACTTCGGTATCGGCGCGGAAGGCTTGCGGCGGCTTTCCTTCTATGGCGATGATGGCCACGCTGTCGCGCGGCGTGCCGGAAAAAATGACGCCTTTCAACTGGAAATTGCTGGCCACTTCCGTGCTCGCCTGTCCGCCGAATACTGCTGCAGCGGCTTCCATGCGCGGCGCAGTGGTTTGCGTGGAGGCCGATGCCGCGACAGGTCGCAGCGGCGGATCGTACAACTGCAAGCCCCAGTACGCGATCGATGCGCATAGGGCGATGAACAGCAGAAAACTCAGCACTAGTCGCCCGCGTGTCATTCTCATTGTCTCCCTGGTATATGTCTCATTTCATGAGTAACAGCGTCTGCAAAGGCATGCAAATGTATGCAAAATGGGCCAGGCTCAACTTACCAGCTGGTTGATTTCAATGATGGGCATCAGCACCGCCAGCACGATCAGCAAGACCACCACGCCCATCGCCAGGATCAGCATGGGTTCCAGCAAGCCGGCAATCGTCAATGCACGCCGCTCCAGGTCCGTCTCCTGCGCATTCGCCGCCCGCTCCAGCATGGCCGGCAACTCTCCTGTCGTTTCGCCCGCCCGTATCATGTGTATCAGCATGGGCGGAAAGTAGGGATAGGCCGACAAGGCGCGTGCC
>JAFAGG010000101.1 GCA_023422955.1 Pseudomonadota bacterium
AAACTTCTTTTGCAAGCTCAAGCAGTTCAGGGCTATCGCCACTCGTTATGATAAAACCGCTCGCAATTTCCTCGCCGCCGTGCACTTGGCATCCATTACTGTCTGGCTTAATTGAGGGCACGCCCTAGAGAGCAGGCTGGGCATGCAGTTTTCCCGGTTCTGATCATTGAAACGCCGCGCATATTGCCGTGCGCCGACATTCTCCCGCGCCCCTGTTAATCAGCAACGGGGTGCTACCTTCCTTTTTTATCTGGCCATATCGGGCGTTACAGCGTCGAGTGAGATAAAATGCGCGCCAGAGCAAGCCAGACAACCGCTGGTCGGATTGCGCAAGCGATCGGACGGGAGGAAGGTCCGGACTCCATAGAGCAGGGTGACGGCTAACGGCCGTACGCTGAAAGCCAAGGGCAACCGAGGTATAAGGCGAGGAATAGGGCCACAGAGACGAGCGTATTAAGTTACGGTGAAACGCGGTAACCTCCACCCGGAGCAATTTCAAATAGGCACGCGATGAGGCGGCTCGCGGAGCGTGCGGGTAGAAAGCTTGAGCCGTGCAGTAATGCACGGCCTAGAGGAATGGTTGTCATAGCGTACATTCCTTGTACGCCGTAACAGAATCCGGCCTATCGGCTTGCTCTCCTTTACATCTCCTTTCTCTTCTGTTTCCCCGCTTACGCATTGCGGGTGAACGCACACTGTTTGTCCCAGTCTTATTCCCCTGACCCGCTTCCAGCGTTGCCATCCATGCAATGCGCCGCCATTTTCAGGCCGGCTTACAGCCTGTCTTATTTCCGTTTTTCCGGAAACACATGTGTTTATCTAAGGGAAAGCTTTCAATACCTCAGGTAAGTCCTTAATTTCGCGGGAATTTTGGCTTTGGCGTTTTTGAGGAAGATGCGCTAAGTCCTTGACTTTATTAAGGAAAATTGGTTTCCAAATCTTAATATTCCTTGACCGCAATAAAAGCTTCTACTAAAGTGGGTGAACGTGTGAAAAAGTGTATTTTTGTGGGAAATTCGTCAAGCGAATATTTAAATTTTTCACAACAAAAGGCTCTTATCAAAAAGGTGGAAAAGTGTTTCAAGGGGCGTCCGCATTAAATCTCGATGCCAAAGGACGGATGACAATTCCGGCCAAGCATCGTGACGCACTGTCCGTACAGTGCGAAGGACGCATCACGCTTACCAAACACCCGCACGGCTGCCTGCTGCTGTTTCCCCGCCCGGTATGGGAAACGCATCGCGAACAGATTGCCTCCTGGCCCATGTCGGCCCGCGCCTGGCAGCGCATCTTCCTCGGCAATGCCTCCGATGTGGAAATGGATGGCGCCGGCCGCATCCTGATCGCTCCTGAATTGCGCAGTGCTGTCGCCTTGTCGCGCGAAGTGATGCTGCTGGGCATGGGCAGCCATTTTGAAATCTGGGATGCTGCCAAGCTCGCCGAAGATGAAGCGCAGGCGCTGGAGTCCGGCATGCCCGACGCATTGAACAATTTTTCTTTCTAGCGGCCCGCCATGAAGCAGAGCGGGTCGCAATTGCAACATACAACCGTGTTGCTGGAAGAGGCAGTAGCAGCGCTGGGGATTAATGGAGAACGGGCTGGCGGCATCTACCTGGACGGCACCTTCGGCCGCGGCGGTCATAGCCGCAGAATTCTGGAATGTCTGAATGCGCAAGGCCGCTTGCTGGCTTTCGACAAGGACCCGCAAGCGATTGCCGAAGCCGGAACGATAGACGATGCGCGTTTCGATATTGTGCACGACAGCTTCGCCCTGTTGTCGCAGGCGCTGGCGGCAAGAGGCATCTCTCGTGTGGAGGGCGTGCTGATGGATTTGGGGATTTCTTCGCCCCAGGTGGATGATGCCGGTCGCGGTTTCAGTTTTCGCGAAGACGGTCCGCTGGACATGCGCATGGATACCACGCGCGGCATCTCGGCGGCCGACTGGCTGGCTAGCGAATCCGAAGAAAACATAGCGAAAGTGATACGAAATTATGGAGAAGAACGGTTTGCTTTTCAGATTGCAAAGGCGATTGTTGCTAGCCGGGCAGTCCAGCCAATTTCACGCACACGACAGCTTGCCGCGATCGTGGCTGGCGCCGTCAAAACCCGGGAGAAGGGCAAAGACCCGGCCACTCGTACCTTTCAGGCTATCCGGATTTACATCAATAAAGAGCTTGAAGAACTCGAAGTAGGTTTGCAAAGCGCGTTCGACGCGCTCGCGCCATACGGGAGAATGGTGGTGATCAGTTTTCATTCGCTGGAAGACCGTATCGTCAAACAGTTCATGGCTGCCAAGGTAAACGTGGCGCAGCCGGACCGTCGCCTCCCGATTCGTGCGGTCGATCTGCCGCAGCCGGAAATGCGCTTGCTGGGCAAGGCCAAGCCCAGTTCCGAAGAAGTGGCAGCCAACCCGCGCTCGCGCTCTGCCGTGATGCGTATCGCGGAACGCTTGCCGCCGCCTGAATCGCGCGAGGTATTGCAATGAGCGGCCGCGTGAACCTGATCCTGATGGCGCTCCTGGTTGTGAGCGCCTTGTCGCTTGTGACGTCCCAATATCAATCGCGTAGCCTGTTCATCGAACTGGAGCGGGCTCAGGCCCAGGCGCGTCAGCTGGAAATCGAATGGGCGCAGCTGCAACTGGATCAGTCCTCGCTGGGTACGCATGCACGGATTGAATCGTATGCATCGCGCACGCTCTCCATGGTAGCGGTCACGCCGGAGCGTACCCAATACCTGACCAAAGGAGCGCAGTAATGGCCGGCCCGGCACGCCATGCCCGCGCCCAGGGCGTTCCTTTCTCCACCAGTCCGGTGCTGGCGGTGCGACTGCCTGCCTGGCGCTCGCGCCTGGTGCTGTTCTTCCTCTTCCTCGCTTTTGCCGCCCTGATCGGCCGCGCTTTCTGGCTGCAGGGCATGAGTACCGAATTCCTGCAAAAACAGGGCGAGTCGCGTTATGCGCGCACGCTGGACTTGCCGGCCACGCGTGGCAAGATCACCGATCGCAATGGGCAAGTGCTGGCCTCATCGCTGCCGGTGCGCGCGGTATGGGCGATACCCGACGATGTGGCGGAAGCGCCGAAAGAAAAGCTGCGCGAGATGGCGAAGCTGCTGGGCATGAGCGAGCGCGACCTGAACAAGCGCCTGGATTCCGATCGTTCCTTCGTCTACCTGAAACGCCAGGTGGAAAACGATGTGGTCGACAAGGTACTGGCGCTGGGCATCAATGGCATCCATACCCGCCGCGAGTACAAGCGTTATTACCCCGAAGGGGAAGTGATGGCGCATATCGTCGGCTTCACCAATGTGGAAGATATCGGGCAGGATGGGATGGAGCTGGCATCGAACAAGCTGCTGGCCGGCACATCGGGCAGCCGCCGCGTGATCAAGGACAGGCTGGGGCGCACCGTGGAAGACATCGGCGCGATCCGCGAACCCTATGACGGCAAGGACCTGGTGCTGTCCATCGACAGCAAGATCCAGTACATCGCCTTTTCCCATTTGAAGGAAGTGGTTGAAACGCGCAAGGCCAAGGCCGGCGGTATCGTCGTGCTCGATGCGAAAACCGGCGAAGTGCTGGCGCTGGCCAACATGCCGACCTATAACCCGAACAACCGCTCCAATCTGACCGGTGCGCAATTGCGCAATCGCGTGCTGACCGACACCTTTGAGCCGGGATCGACCATCAAGCCTTTCCCGATTGCGCTGGCGCTGGAAAAAAAACTGGTCACGCCTTCCACCGTGATCCAGACGGCGCCCGGCCGCATGACCATAGGCCGCGCCACCATCGGCGATGCGCATCCGCGCGACATGGTGACGGTATCGGAAGTCATCGAAAAATCCTCGAACATAGGAACGGCCAAGATCGCGCTGCAGATGGAGCCCAAAGACATGTGGGAGCTCTATACCAGCATCGGTTTCGGCCAGCAGCCGCAAATCGATTTTCCGGGTACGGTGGCCGGCCGGGTGCGTCCTTATAAATCCTGGCGGCCCATTGAGCAGGCGACCATGAGTTACGGTCACGGCATGTCGGTGTCGCTGCTACAGCTGGCGCAGTCCTACATGGTTTTCGCACGCGACGGAGACATCGTCCCTGTCACCATGCGGCGTACCGGTGAAACACCGATCGGTCAGCAAGTGATCAGTCCGCGCATCGCGCGCGAGGTGCGCCACATGCTGGAATTGGCCGCCGGCCCGACCGGCACCGCGCCGCGCGCGCAAGTGGCGGGTTACCGGGTGGCGGGCAAGACCGGTACTGCAAACAAGGTGGTGGACGGCAAATACGCGAACAAGTATGTGTCGTCTTTCGTCGGCTTCGCGCCGGTTTCCAATCCGCGCATCATCGTTGCCGTGATGGTGGACGAACCGTCCGGCATCTATTACGGCGGACTGGTCGCAGCGCCGGTGTTCGCCGGCGTGGTCGGCAATGCCTTGCGCTCCATGAATATCGCGCCTGACTCCCCGGTCAAGGACATCATTATTCCGGCGGAAGTGATCAGGGAGAATACATGATGAACGCCACCGCGGAATTTACGGATCTGATGGAATGGCTGCGCGCCAAGTCGCGGGGCGAGCATTTGTCGTCGGATTCGCGCCGCGTTCAGCCGGGCGATGTTTTCCTGGCTTATCCGGGCGATGCCAACGATGGCCGCAATTACATCGCACAAGCGATCGAGCAGGGTGCGGCAGCGGTGTTGTATGACGATGCCAGCGCATTCAGCTGGAATGAAAACTGGCGCACGCCTCACCGGGCCATCAGTGGCTTGAAGCAGCTTGCCGGTCATCTCGCTGCCGAATGGTATGGCAAGCCTGATACCGGCATGTACTCGGTCGCCGTGACCGGCACCAATGGCAAGACTTCCTGTACCCAATGGCTGGCATGCTCGCTGTCGCAGCTGGGCGGACCGGCTGCCGTGATCGGCACGCTGGGCGTGGGGATGTATCGCCTGGGACGGCACAGCGGCATGAATGCAACCGGCTACACCACGCCTGATGCCGTGATGCTGCAACGCGAACTGGCCATCCTGCGTCGCAAGGGTGCCGCAGCGCTGGCGATAGAAGCATCGTCGATCGGACTGGATCAGGGGCGCGTGAACGGCATGCATTTCGATGTGGCCCTGTTCACCAATCTTACGCGCGACCATCTGGATTATCACGGCACCATGGAAGCTTACGAAGCGGCCAAGGCGCGCTTGTTCGACTGGCCGGGACTGCAGCATGCCGTCATCAATCTTGACGATGCGATGGGCATGCGCCTGATGCAAGGCCTGCAATCGCATTCTTCGCAGATGGGGCTGATGGGCTACAGCGTGGCCGGCAACAGCCTGCCGGATCTGCCCATGCTGGAAGCCTCCGAGATTCGCTACAGCCATACCGGTACGGTCTTTCAGCTGCGCTCGCCGGCCGGCAGTGCGCAGGTAAGAACGCAACTGGTCGGGCAGTTCAATGTCAGCAATGTGCTGGGAATAGCCGGCGTGCTATGGGCCAAGGGCATTCCCTGGGCCGACATCATCGAAGCGCTGGAGTCGCTGGAAGCGGTGCCGGGACGCATGCAGCAACTGGGTGGCCAGGAAGCGCCGCTGGTGCTGATCGATTATGCGCATACGCCGGACGCGCTGGAAAAGGCGCTGGCCACGTTGCGTCAGGTAGCGCAGCAGCGCAACGGCAAGCTGTGGTGCGTGTTCGGCTGCGGCGGCGATCGGGATTCGGGCAAGCGTGCGGTCATGGGACAGGTGGCTTTGAACGCGGATAGCGTAGTGGTCACCAGCGACAATCCGCGCAATGAAGAGCCGGGCGCGATCATTGCGCAAATCAGGGAAGGCATGGCGCCCGATGCATCGGACCAGGTGCAGGTCATCGAAGACCGTGCAGCGGCCATACTGTGGGCCGTCAAGCATGCCGGCAAGGCCGACGTGATCCTGGTAGCGGGCAAGGGGCATGAAGATTATCAGGAAATCCGCGGCAGGAAGCTGCCTTTCCTGGATGCCGACCATGCCGCGCTGGCATTGGCGTCGCGGGCGACGATGAGAGGAATATAGCGCTATGAAATCATCGCTGTCCGAAATCAAATCCTGGCTGTCCGGTGCCTACCTGACAGCCGATGCCGCGTTCGAAGGCGTGTCCACCAACAGCAAGGCGGTGCAGGCCGGCAATCTGTTCATCGCGCTGCGCGGCGAGCGCTTCGATGCGCACGACTTCATTGCAGAGGTTGCCGCCGCCGGTGCGGCGGCCGTGATCGTGGAAAAGGCGCCTAAGGACTCGAGCATTCCCGCGCTGGTCGTGCCCGACACACGGGTGGCCTTGCGGGAACTGGGGCAAAGCTGGCGTCGGCAATTCTCGTTTCCGGTAGTCGGCGTGACCGGCAGCAACGGCAAGACCACGGTCAAGGAAATGATTGCGGCAATCCTCGCTGCCGAATACGGCGAGGGTAATTACCTGGCCACGCGCGGTAATCTGAATAACGATCTGGGCGTGCCGTTGACGCTGCTGCGTGCCAATGCCTCGCACAAGGCTGCCGTGATCGAGATGGGCATGAACCATCCGGGCGAGATTGCCTTGCTGTCGGCGATTGCACAGCCGACCATAGGCCTGGTCAACAATGCGCAGCGCGAGCACCTGGAATTCATGCATAGCGTGGAAGCGGTGGCCAGGGAAAACGGCGCCGTGATCAGCAGCCTGCCGACGGACGGCATTGCGGTGTTCCCGGCCGACGATACCTACGCAGGATTGTGGAAAGCGAATGCCAAGGCTTCCGGCAAGCGCAAGATCCTGGGCTTCGGCTTGTCGGGCGATGCCAGTGTCACTTGCAGCTATCAGCCGACCGAAAACGGCAGCGACATGCAGGTGAAAGTCGGCGACAAGTCTTTTCCGCTGCGACTGTCGGTATTCGGCGCGCATAACGTGCGCAATGCGCTCGCGGCGATTGCCTGCGGGTTGGCGCTGGGCATACGGCGCAACGTCATCGTGCGCGCGCTCGAAGGTTTCGCGCCGGTCAGCGGCCGCCTGCAGCGCAAGACGGGCAAGAGCGGCGCAGTCGTGATCGACGATACCTATAACGCGAATCCGGATTCGGTGCGTGCCGCAATCGATGTGCTGGCGCTGGCACAGGCGCCGCGCATGCTGGTGCTGGGCGATATGGGCGAAGTGGGCAGCGAAGGTCGCCAGTTCCATACCGAAATCGGCGCCTATGCGCGCGGGCGCGGCATCGAGCATCTGTTTACTTTGGGCGAGCTGGCCATCCATGCCAGCGGCGCCTTCGGTGCGCGTGCCAGGCATGCCAACGATATGGAAGAGCTGAAACAGGCGGTGGCCGCGCTGGCGACCGCCAATTCGACGGTGCTGGTCAAAGGCTCCCGCTTCATGAAGATGGAGCGCGTGGTGCAGCATTTGTGTGACAAACCTATGAAAGAGAGCCACTGACATGCTGCTCTGGCTGGCACAATTTTTTCAGGAGGAGTTGGGCCCCATGCGGCTCTTCAACTTCATTACCTTCCGGGCGGTGTTTGCCACCATGACCGCCTTGCTGATCGGCTTGCTGTTCGGGCCGGCGGTGATTCGCACGCTCACCCGCCTGAAAGTCGGCCAGGCAGTACGCCAGAACGGTCCGGAAACGCATCTGATCAAGCAAGGCACGCCGACCATGGGTGGTGCGTTGATCCTGATTGCGATTTCGATATCCACCTTGCTGTGGATGGATTTCACTAATCGTTTCGTATGGATAGTGCTGGTGGTGACGCTGGGCTTCGGCGTGATCGGCTGGGTCGATGACTATCGCAAGGTGGTCTACAAGGATCCCAAGGGCATGCCCTCGGGCGAAAAATATTTCTGGCAATCGCTGATCGGTTTGCTGGCGGCGCTGTATCTGGCCTTCTCGGTGTCGGGTCCGACCAATGTCGAAGTATGGGAATTGTTCGTGCAGTGGGTGCAGTCGGGCTTCCGCATGGACTTGCCGCCCACGGCCGACCTGATCGTGCCCTTCTTCAAGACCATCAGTTATCCGCTGGGCGTCTGGGGTTTCATCGCGCTGACCTACTTCGTGATCGTCGGCACCAGCAACGCGGTGAATCTGACCGATGGCCTGGATGGCCTGGCCATCATGCCGACCGTGATGGTGGGTTCGGCCCTGGGCCTGATCGCCTATCTGACCGGCAGCGCGACCTACGCGAAATATCTTTTCATTCCGCACATTCCCGGCGCAGGTGAGCTGCTGATTTTCTGCGGCGCGATGGCCGGTGCCGGCCTGGCTTTCCTCTGGTTCAATGCGCATCCCGCGCAAGTGTTCATGGGCGACGTCGGCGCGCTGGCGCTGGGCGCGGCGCTCGGCACCATCGCCGTGATCACGCGCCAGGAAATCGTGCTGTTCATCATGGGCGGCGTGTTCGTGGTGGAGACGCTGTCGGTGATGATACAGGTGATGTATTTCAAGTACACCAAGCTGCGCTTCGGCGAAGGCCGGCGCATCTTGCTGATGGCGCCCTTGCATCATCACTATGAGAAGAAGGGCTGGAAGGAAACGCAGGTGGTGGTTCGCTTCTGGATCATCACCATGATGCTGGTTCTGTTTGGATTGTCGACGCTGAAACTGAGATGACGCTTTAAAAAGATGAACTACCAAGGCAAACAGGTTCTGGTGCTGGGACTCGGCGAGTCCGGCTTGGCAATGGCGCAATGGCTGGCCCGTTGCGGCGCTGCCGTGCGCGTTGCCGATACGCGCGAAGCACCTGATCGTTTGCCGGTTCTGCGCGACAGCATTCCTGCCGCTGAATTCATCGGCGGCGAATTGGTGCCGGCGCTGCTGGATAACATCGACTTCGTCGCCCTGAGCCCGGGCCTGGCGCCGGACCGCGAACTGTCGGTGCTGCTGCCGGCCGCAGCGGAGCGCGGCATACCGGTATGGGGCGAGATAGAACTGTTTACGCAAGCCTTGGCTGCCTTGCGCGAAGAGCGTGCTTATGCGCCCAAGGTGATTGCGATTACCGGCACCAATGGCAAGACTACCGTCACCAGCCTGACCGGCTTGCTGTGCAAGCGTGCCGGACTCACGGTGCAGATTGCCGGCAATATCAGCCCGGCTGCGCTGGATGTGTTGCGCGATGCGCTGGACAAGGATGAATTGCCGCAAGCCTGGGTGCTGGAATTGTCCAGCTTCCAGTTGCACAGTACGTATTCGCTGAATGCCGATGCTGCCACGGTGCTGAACCTGAGCCAGGATCACCTGGACTGGCACGGTGACATGGAAAGTTATGCGGCCGACAAGGCGCGTATCTTCGGAATGGAAACGGTGCGCGTGCTCAATCGCGACGACAGGCTCGTGATGAACATGGCGGTGCCGCAAGCCCGTGTGCTGAGTTTCGGCACCGATGCGCCTGCGCAGGCGGAGAGTTTCGGTCTCTGCAATGAAAACGGCATGTATTGGCTGGCGCTGGCGGTGTCGCACGATGAAGGCGAGCGCAAGCGCCGCCGCAAGGATGTCGTCGAGCCGGAGATTGCTATCAATCGCCTGATGCCGGCCGATGCCTTGCGCATACGCGGCTTGCACAATGCCAGCAATGCGCTGGCTGCCCTGGCGCTGTGCCGCGCAATCGGCTTGCCGCTGGCACCTTTACTGCATGGCCTGCGCGAATACCAGGGCGAGCCGCACCGGGTGGAACTGGTGGCGACGATAGGCGGCGTCGAATATTACGACGACAGCAAGGGCACCAATGTCGGCGCTACGGTCGCTGCGATGAATGGTCTGGGCGTCGGCCGCTCCGGCCGCCTGGTGCTGATTGCCGGCGGCGATGGCAAGGGACAGGATTTCAATCCGCTTGCCGACGGTGTGGCGCGTTACGCACGCTGCGTGCTGCTGATCGGCCGCGATGCCGCCCGTATTCGGGAAGTACTCAATGAAAGCGGCGTGGAGCTGATCGATTGCGATACGCTGGAGCAGGCAGTAGACAAGGCGGCTTCGCTGGCGCAACCCGGCGATGCGGTATTGCTGTCGCCTGCCTGTGCCAGCCTGGACATGTTCCGCAATTACGCTCATCGCGCCCAGGTGTTCGTCGATGCGGTCAGGGAAGTGGCCTTGTCGCGCGGGGAGGTGATGGGATGAAGTTCACGCTCCCGCTCCCGTTCTCCTCATCCGCGCCGGCAAGCAGCGTGGGCAGCGCATCGCCGCGTTCACGCATGATGGATTACGACAAGCCGCTGGTATTCGTGACCCTGCTGCTGTTGCTGTATGGCGTGGTGATGGTGTTCTCGGCATCGATTGCTTTGCCGGATTCGCCCAAGTATGCCGGATACAGCCACCTGCATTTCCTGCAGCGGCAGCTGGTGTATGTGGGCATGGGGCTGGTCGGCGGCTACTGCGTGTTCCGGGTGCCGGTCGCGACCTGGCAAAAGGCTGCTCCCTATCTTTTCCTCCTCACCTTGGTGTTGCTCTTGCTGGTATTGGTGCCGGGCATAGGCAAGGGCGTCAATGGCGCCAAGCGCTGGATTTCGCTGAAGCTGTTCAGCTTCCAGCCGTCCGAAGTGATGAAACTGGTGATGGTGCTGTATGCCGCCGATTACACGGTGCGCAAGCAGCAGTACATGCACAAGCTGACCAAGGGTTTTCTGCCCATGACCGTTGCAGTTGGCTTCGTCGGCCTGCTGCTGCTGCTGCAGCCGGATCTGGGCGCCTTCGGCGTAATCGTCTGCATCGCAATGGGAATCCTGTTCCTGGGCGGTATCAACGGCATCTGGTTTACCGGCATAGGCGCGATGCTGGTGGGCATGTTCTCGCTGGTCATCATGCTGTCGCCGTGGCGGCGCGACCGGATCTTCGCCTATCTCGATCCCTGGGTGCAGGAAAATGCACTGGGCAAGGCTTATCAGTTATCGCATTCGCTGATTGCCTTTGGCCGCGGTGAATTCTTCGGCGTAGGCCTGGGAGCCAGCGTAGAGAAGCTGCATTACCTGCCGGAAGCGCATACCGATTTTCTGCTGGCCGTTATCGGCGAGGAGCTCGGTTTTGCCGGCGTGCTGGTCGTGATCCTGCTGTTTTACTGGCTGATCAAGCGCGCGTTTGAAATTGGCCGGCAAGCGATTGCAATAGACCAGACCTTTGCGGGACTGGTGGCGAAAGGCATAGGCCTGTGGATAGGCGTGCAGGCCTTCATCAACATGGGCGTGAACCTTGGTCTGCTGCCGACCAAGGGGTTGACGCTGCCGCTGATGAGTTACGGTGGCTCGGGTGTTTTGATCAACTGCATAGGCTTGGCCATTCTGCTCAGGATCGATTACGAGAATCGCATGCTCATGCGCGGAGGCCGCGTATGAGGGAGCATGTAAAGCACCACATAGCCTGTGCACGTGCTGAGATACTCCTCCCCCTTCAAGGGGGAGGCGGGGAGGGGGATGGGTTTTTCTCGTTTGCAGATAAGACCCATCCCCACCCTAACCCCCCCTTGAAGGGGAGGGAATGAATATGCACGGAGGCCGCGTATGAAAAAGCTTCTCATCATGGCAGCAGGCACCGGCGGACATATTTTTCCCGGCCTGGCCATTGCACGCACCATGCAGGAACGCGGCTGGCAGGTGAGCTGGCTCGGCACAGAACATGGCATGGAGCGTGACATTGTTCCGAAGCAGGACATAGAGATGGATGCCATCGATTTTCGCGGCCTGCGCGGCAAGGGCTTGCGCCACAGTGTCACGGGTGCATTCAAGATGGCAGCCGGATTTGCCGCCTGCCTGCGCCTGATGGGGCGCCGCAAGCCGGATGTGGTGCTGGGCATGGGCGGTTACGTGACGGTGCCGGGCGGGATCGCTGCGAAATTGCGGGGCATTCCGCTGGTGCTGATGAATGCCGATGCGGCCCTGCTGTTGTCGAACAAGGCTCTGGCGCCGGCAGCCAGCAAGGTGTGTTTCGGTTTCGCCGGCGATATCGGCGCGGTACCGGGCAAGGCGGTCGTGACCGGCAATCCGGTGCGGCAGGAAATCATAGATGTACCGCCGCCGGCAGAACGTTATGCGACGCGCAGCGATCCGTTGCGCATACTGGTGATAGGCGGCAGCCTCGGTGCCAAGGTGTTGAACGATACTTTGCCGCAGGCGCTGGCGCGCATGCCGGTAGAACTGCGGCCCGTGGTGACGCACCAGTCGGGCAAGCAGCACATAGAAGTCTTGCGCGCCGCTTATGCGGCGGCCGGCGTGGAAGCGGAATTGGTGGACTTCATCGAGGACATGCCGCGTCGTTATGCCGAGGCTGACCTGGTGATTTGCCGTGCCGGTGCGATCACGGTAGCGGAATTAACCGCAGCGGGCGTGGCCAGCATCCTGGTGCCGCTGGTGGTGTCGACCACTTCGCACCAGCGTGACAACGCGCGCTGGATGGCGGGTCGCAATGCCGCGATTCATTTGCCGCAGCTGGAAATGACGCCGGCGCGGCTGGCTGAAATCGTGCAGGGCTTATCGCGTGAAGATTGCCTGAGCCTGGCACAGGCCGCCTATGAACAAGGAAGGCGCGATGCCAATGCGGCAATCGCCGGAATTTTGGAAGCAGCAGGAAAAGCATGAAACACAAGGTTAAAAACATTCACTTCGTCGGTATTGGCGGCTCGGGCATGAGCGGCATTGCCGAAGTGCTGCTCAACCTCGGCTATTGCGTGTCGGGTTCGGACCTGTCCAGCAATGCGGCCACGCGTCGCCTGAAAGGGCTGGGTGCAAGGATCATGGAAGGTCATGCTGAAAAAAATATCGACGGCGCAGACGCGATCGTGACCTCCACGGCAGTGAAGCCCGACAACCCGGAAGTGCTGGCGGCGCGTGCCCGCCAGATTCCCATCGTGCCGCGTGCCGTGATGCTGGCTGAACTGATGCGATTGAAACAGGGCATCGCGATTGCCGGCACCCATGGCAAGACCACTACGACTAGCCTGGTGGCCAGCGTACTGGCTGAAGGCGGACTGGATCCGACCTTCGTGATCGGCGGGCGTTTGAACAGCGCCGGTGCCAATGCCAAGCTGGGCCTGGGTGACTTCATCGTGGCGGAAGCGGATGAGTCAGATGCCTCCTTCCTGAATCTGTCGCCCTGCATACAGGTGATCACGAATATCGATGCTGATCATATGGAAACCTATGATCACAGCTTCGCCAAGCTGAAGCAGGCTTTCGTGGAATTTACGCAGCGCCTGCCGTTTTATGGCGTGGCGATACTGTGTATCGATGATCCGCATGTATGCGAAATCATGCCTTTCATTTCCAAGCCGATCACCACCTATGGCTTCAGCGAGCAGGCGCAGGTGCGTGCCGTCAATGCGCGCGCGGTGGACGGCAAGATGATGTTTACCGTGATCCAGCAGGATTATCCGGAGCTGGACGTGGTGCTGAATCAGCCCGGCATGCATAACGTGCAAAACGCCTGCGCAGTCATTGCGATTGCGCGCGAAGTCGGCGTGGATGATGCTGCGACGCAGAAGGGACTGGCTGAATTCACGGGCGTCGGCCGGCGCTTTACCCGCTACGGCGAAGTGCCGCTGCCGGAGCGCGACGGCAAGCCGGGCGGCAGCTTCACGCTGGTGGATGACTACGGCCATCATCCGGTCGAAACCGCTGCCACGCTGGCTGCTGCGCGCGGCGCCTATCCGGGCCGCCGGCTGGTGCTGGCTTTCCAGCCGCACCGCTACACCCGCACGCGCGACTTGTTCGAGGACTTCGTGAAAGTCTTGTCCATGGCCGATGTGCTGGTGCTGGCTGAAGTGTATGCCGCTGGCGAACAACCTATCGTCGCCGCCGATGGCCGTGCGCTGTCGCATGCCTTGCGCGTGGCCGGCAAGGTCGATCCGGTGTTCGTGGAAGATATGGCCGAGATGCCGTCCACCATCCTGCGCCTGGCGCGTGATGGCGATGTGGTGATCACCATGGGCGCAGGCTCGATTTATACGGTGCCGGCACAACTGGTCAAGATGGCGGAACAGGAACAATCATGAGCAAGATCGCACAGGAATTCGGCAAGGTCGGCGTGCTGTTCGGCGGTCGTTCCGCCGAGCGCGAAGTGTCGCTGATGTCGGGCAAGGGCGTGCTGGCCGCGCTGCAAAGCCAGGGCATAGCTGCGCACGGCTTCGATCCGGCCGAGCGCTCGATTGCCGAACTCGCCGCAGAAAAATTCGATCGCGTTTTCATTGCGCTGCACGGACGCTACGGCGAAGACGGCACGCTGCAGGGCGCGCTGGAGCAACTGGGCATTCCTTACACCGGCTCCGGTGTGATGGCGTCAGCGATTGGCATGGACAAGATCATGAGCAAGCGCATCTGGATCAGCCATGGATTGCCGACGCCGAAATTTGTCGAGCTGGATGCGCATCACGCCGGCGATGAAGATTTGCAGCGCGTGCAGCAGGAACTGGGGCTGCCGCTGATGCTGAAGGCGCCGCACGAAGGATCGAGCATAGGCATCAAGAAGGTGGCTGAGGGTGGCGCGCTCGCCGACAGTTTTGCGCATTGCGCGAAATACGACGAGGTAGTGCTGGCGGAACAATTCATCAGCGGACGCGAGCTGACGGTGCCGGTGCTGGGGCAGGGCCGAGATGCTTATGCCTTGCCAATCGTGGAGATACGCGCGCCCCAGGGCGATTACAACTTCCAGAACAAGTATTACAGCGACGATACGCAATATCTCTGTCCCGCGCCGCTGGATGCAGCGCTGACCCGGCGCATCCAGGAGATCGCGGTGCGCGCATTCAATGCGCTCGGCGCTTCCGGTTGGGCGCGCCTGGACTTCATGTTGCGAAGCACCGATAACGAACCCTTCCTGCTGGAGATCAATACTTCGCCCGGCATGACCAGCCATTCGCTGGTGCCGATGGCGGCCAAGGCCGCGGGCAAGAGTTACGAGCAGTTGTGCATCGATATTTTGCGTTCGGCTTCGCTGGATTTGAAGCCGAGCGAAAACTGGAAACCTGAGTGAATGGAAAAGCGACATGTGGCACGACGTCAGGTTGCTGAACATGATTTCCAGCACGCTGCTGGGAATCCTGGCGCTTTTGCTGCTGGCTTCCGGCCTGTGGTGGGTGGCGCAGCAGCCGACGTTTGCGCTCAAGGCCATACGCGTGGCGGGCTCGGAAGGAAGAAGTCTGGACTATGTGAATCAGCTGACGGTAAAAAATACGGCACTGCCTCGCATCAGGGGGAATTTCTTTACGGTGGACCTGGAGTCGGTGCGCAAGGCTTTCGAAGCCGTGCCGTGGGTGAGGAGAGCAAGCGTAAAGCGGCAGTGGCCTAACCAGTTGGTGGTGACGGTGGAAGAGCATCGTCCCCTGGGCACCTGGGGCGATCAGGGCAAGCTGGTGTCGGTGAAGGGCGATGTGTTTACCGCCAACCTCGCGGAAGCAGAGGAAGGCGGAAGGCTCTCGGAGCTGTCGGGTCCGGCTGGTAGCGAGAAGGAAGTGGTGGCACGGTTTTACGATCTGCACACCTGGCTGACGCCGCTTGGCGTGGAGCCGGTGGAGTTGAAGCTGTCGGAGCGTTATGCGTGGACGGCCGTGCTCGACAACGGCATCGTGGTGGAACTGGGACGCGAGTGGAACAGCGACACGCTGCACTCGAAGGTGGAACGAATGGTAGGAATATATCCGCAACTGGCAGCGCGGCTGCCGGACCGGATAGAGAAGCTGGATCTGCGGTACCGAAACGGCTTGGCGGTCACAGCCAAGGGGTTGTCTCTCGACAAAGAGACGAAAAAGGGCAAGTAACAAAAAATGACAAGAGATGCGAAGAACCTGATTGTTGGCCTGGACATCGGCACCTCCAAGGTGGCTGCCGTGGTGGCTCAGATCCTGCCCAATGGGCGGCATGAAGTCATTGGTCTGGGGCAGCACGAATCCAGAGGGCTGAAGAAGGGCGTGGTGGTCAACATCGAAGCCACGGTCGAATCCATACAGCGCGCTCTGGAAGAAGCGGAATTGATGGCTGACTGCAAGATCCGGAATGTTTATACCGGTATCGCCGGCAGCCATATCCGTAGCTTCAATTCCAGCGGCATGGTGGCGATCAAGGACAAGGAAGTGACGGCTGCTGATGTGGCGCGCGTGATCGAAACCGCCAAGGCCGTCAACATCCCGACCGATCAGCAGTTGCTGCATACGGTGCCGCAGGAATTCATCGTCGACAGCCAGGAAGATGTGCGCGAGCCGATAGGCATGAGCGGCATACGGCTGGAGGTGAAAGTTCACATCGTGACCGGCGCGGTGTCTGCGGTTCAGAACATCGTGAAATGCATACGGCGCTGCGGCCTGGAAGTGTCCGACCTGATCCTGCAGCCGATGGCTTCGGCCGATGCGGTGCTGACCTCGGATGAAAAGGAACTGGGCGTGGTGCTGGTGGATATCGGCGGCGGCACGACCGATGTGGCGATCTTTACGGAAGGCGCGATTCGCCACACGGCGGTGATTCCGATTGCGGGCGACCAGATCACCAACGATATTGCAATGGCCTTGCGTACGCCTACGGCTGACGCGGAAGAGATCAAGCTGCGTTTCGGCGTGGCCAAGCAGGTGCTGGCGGATCCGGCGCAGAACATCGAAGTGCCGGGCCTGGGTGATCGCGGCGCGCGCGTGTTGTCGCGCCAGTCGCTGGCCGCTGTGATCGAGCCGCGCGTGGAAGAGCTGTTTGCGCTGGTGCACCAGGTAGTGCGCGAGTCGGGTTACGAAGAAGTGCTGTCGTCCGGCATCGTGCTGACCGGCGGATCGACGCTGATGCCGGGAATGGTGGAGCTGGCTGAGGATATTTTCCTGAAGCCTGCACGCGTGGCCGTGCCGGAATACAGCGGTCAGCTGGCAGATGTGGTGCGTAGCCCGCGTTATGCCACGGCATTGGGTTTGTTGATGGAAGCGAAGAGGCAGTACTTGCGTGGACAGGTCGTCACGCGCCAGGAGGGGTCGGTCAAGGCAGTGTGGAAGCGGATGAAGGAATGGTTCTTGGGTAATTTTTGATTTTTTAAGTAATAAATATTAAGCAATAAAAATTAAGCAATAAGAACGTACGTAATAAGAACGCAATAACGAATGTAGTAATAACAAACGCAGTTCTCGGTTGCCAGTTTTCCCATCGCGTGATGATTGGGGACCGCAAATTGCATCTAGACAGGAGTCATCATGGAAATCGATATGCTGGATATAACAGGAAGGGGTACCGTCATTAAGGTCGTAGGCGTCGGCGGCGCTGGCGGCAATGCGGTACAGCACATGATCAACAAGGGCGTGAATGGCGTCGAGTTCATCGCAGCCAACACCGATGCACAGGCGCTCAGAACCTCTAAGGCGCACAATGTGATCCAGATCGGCGAAACCGGCCTGGGCGCTGGCATGCGTCCCGACGTGGGCCGCCAACTGGCAGAAGAAACGCGTTCGCGCATCGAAGATGCGCTGCGCGGTGCGCACATGGTCTTCATCGCAGCCGGCATGGGCGGCGGCACCGGGACCGGCGCCGCACCCGTCGTTGCAGAGGTCGCCAAGGAGCTGGGCGCGCTGACCGTGGCAGTGGTTTCCAAGCCCTTCTCCTATGAAGGTCAGAAGTGCATGGATCTCGCCAATGAGGGTTTGGCCGAACTGGAAAAGCATGTCGATTCCCTGATCGTGATCCTGAACGAGAAGCTGGAAGACATTTACGAAGACGACAGCATGATGGAATGGCTGCAGCACGCCGACGATGTGCTGAACAATGCGGTGGCCGGTATTGCCGAAATCATCAACGTGCCGGGTCATATCAACGTCGACTTCAATGACGTGAAAACCATCATGGGCGAGCAGGGCAAGGCCATGATGGGTACCGCCACCGCCGCCGGCGTGGATCGCGCGCGCATCGCTGCCGAACAGGCCGTGGCATCGCCGCTGCTGGATGGCATCGACCTGTCCGGCGCGCGCGGCGTGCTGGTGAACGTCACTGCCAGCCGCAGCCTGAAGGGTAAGGAAATCAAGGAAGTCATGGCTACCGTGCGCGCTTTCGCCGCACCGGATGCTTCGATTGCACAGGGCATCGCCTACGACGATGAAATGGGTGATGAAATCCGCGTGACCGTGGTCGCCACCGGCCTGGGCCGTGCCCGCAAGAACATGCAGCTCGTGCCCGAGCCCATGCTGCGTACCGGCACTCACAACGAGCCTATCGTCGCCATGGGCAATGCCGATGCGCTGGGACAGGCCGTGCCTTCCTTCAGCGGCTTGAAAGCGCCGGCAGTATGGCGCCGCGAATCGGCTTCCGAAACCGTGCGCGCGCTGGAAAAGAATGGCATGGAAACCTATGACATTCCGGCTTTCCTGCGCAAGCAAGCGGACTAAGTCCGTGCAGCGGGAATAACTCCCGCTGTGCCGGCGCGTCCGGCATGACTCTTGATAATTGCGGCGATAGTCCTACTTAATGCCTGCATTCCGAGCATACGGGATGCAGGCATTTTTTTAATAATTCACATAGGTAGCTAGTAGGAGGATTATTAATGATTCAAGTAGGTAATCATCTGCCCCAAGGCCAACTGGTTGAATTTGTTGAAAATCAGGAGGGCAAGTCTGGCCCGCAGGTTTTCAATGCTGGCGATGCGGCAAAAGGCAAGAAGATTGCTGTGCTCGCCTTGCCCCTGACTTTCTCCGGCAATGCACTGCAGCGGATCGAAGCCTGCAGCAGGCAAGGAATTGAGGAGATCTGGTGTTTTGTTGGTCAGGATCCGGCTTTCGTGGCAGCCTGGAGAAAGAAGCTCCAAGCCCTGTCCGGCAAGCTTAGGCTGGTATCCGACGGCAACGGTGTCTATGTGCAGGCGCTGGGCCTGAGCGCGGAGCCGGGCGTGGCGGGGAATGCTACTTACCGTTCGTCTTTGCTAGTGGACGATGGCATCGTGAAGCGGTTCGACGTGGATGTCAGCATCCGGCCCGATGCTTCCAACGATGGAAAAGCGGTAGCCCAGGCCGCCTAAGCGCCATGCCGGTTGCATGATGATCTAATCCTTGTAGCCGGCAATCCCGCAAGCGCGCCACATCGTGG
>JAFAGG010000127.1 GCA_023422955.1 Pseudomonadota bacterium
ACTAGTCGTCGGAAGCGTCATATGTGTATAAGTGACATAGGCCAAACAAGCCGCGACCAAGCAATCCCACGCCTGAACCAACTCCAGAGCCGACTCCGACTCCAACCCCGACGCCTACTCCAACGCCTACTCCAACGCCGACGCCTACTCCAACGCCGACGCCCACACCCACTCCGACACCCGTTCCAGGAGTGATTTCTGCCCAAGGGCTATTGGACGATATGGCAAAAGCCCATGATTCAACCGTGCATGGCGTCAACCCTGCCTGGGACTGGGGCAGCAAGCCGCGCATGGGTTACGGCGTGAACGTCCCGTCCGGCTATGAAGATCCGCATTTCGTGCCCTGGGGCATCGCCGCCAATGCCACGTCCGGCAACCCGGCGCGCAATACCCGCGTCCAGCTGCGCAAAATCATCCTGGATGTGAAACGCAATGGCACCTGGTCCCGTATTGTGTACAACACGTCGGACTCCCAGATCATGGGTTCGCTGTACACCAACTACGAAACGAATGCGACCGCACCCGCCAACGTGCGCAAGCATGGCAGCGATGGCATTTCCGTCAAACTGCCGGACAGCGGCGGCTCCTTCCACTTCATGACGACCAACCGCTTCCGCGTTCCCACCGGCGCGCAGGAAATCGTGTCGCGCGTGGAAGCACGACTGATCGTGGACGACACGTCCAAAACGGATGACCGCTCCAATGCAGCCTTGCTGGTATCGCAGGGTGGAGATATCTGGCGCAATGCGTCGGCTCAGTGGAATCCTAATACCCTGAGCAACGTTGACTTTGCTATCGGCCGCTTCAAGTACGTTACCAACGAATGGCAAACATTCACGGCGCATACGCTGGCCAATCAGACCGAGGTCAATGACTATCTCGCAAGAGAAGCGAACTTGAGTCCGCGATAATTTTTCAGCTTCCGCTCCGGTACAGGACAAGCCGTCCTGCACCGGCGGCTGTGCCTGAAAAATTCGCGCAAGCAGGACCGCTGACGTCAGCGAGGGCCAGGGATGTTCGCATCCCTGGCCCTCGTTTTGCGTTTCAATTTTCCTGTCGTCAGTCCATAAAAAACTCTTGTGAACGAAGCTGACCGCTTCTGGCTGAAGCGCGCTTACGCCTGCATTCAGGCATGGCAGGCGCGGCGCGGCGCTGCACGATTGCTCAGTACTTCGGGCCAGCTCCCTTGAAAGGCCACATCAGTACATTCCACAAGCCGCTTGCCTTGATGATCGCTTCCATCGGCACCGCATCGTCAGGCATGTAGATGCGTTTCAGTCGGAAGAGATCGGTGGACTTGCCGTTCAATCCGCCATCGACCGTCAGCGCGCAACGATAGCCAGCCTGTTTTGCCAGTTCCACATCTCTATCGCTGTAATCGCCGTGCGGGTAAGCCAGTGCATAGATATCCAGGGAAAACTTGGCTTCCAGCTCCGTCTTGCAGACACTGATTTCCTCGTAAGCCTCCTCGAACGTACACATCGGCAGCACGGGATGAAAGCGCGTATGCGCCTGGAAGTCGATATAAGGCTGCATTTTCCTGATTTCCTGCGCGCTCAGCGCCTGCCGGGTTGCATGCGCCGTTTCTTTGCTGAGCCCGAAACGACTCAGCTCGCAGGCGACTTCCTGGTTCCTTTTCTTCTTCATGCTGCGGAAATCCTCTTCCGACTTGAGGGCCGTCCACCAGAAATGGCGAGTCGTATCCACGATGCCGCTGGTCAGGAATATGGTGACCGGCACCTTTTTCTTGGCGATCACCTGCAGCAGCTTGAAGTTTCCCGCCAGTCCGTCATCGATGGTGATCACCAGAGGATACCTGGGCAAAAGATGAAGCGTATTGCCGAGGCGCGCATCGATATAGTCTCGCAGTGAAATCAGGCTGAAGTGCTTTTTCAGCGCATCGATATGGGCGGCAAAGAGGATAGGGTCGGGATCATGGTACAGAATGATGGACGGCCTATGCCTTTGGGCACAGAACTGCCACGCCCTCACCAGCTTCGCCTGGCACAGGAAGTGAAACAGGGCATTCCTTATCCTGGCCTTATCGTCCCGCGGGGAACGACGAAAGGATGAAGAAAAAAAACTGAGCTTGCTCTCTCTATTCTTCAGCATGCTTAGCCAGGTCTTCAATTTCCCTCCTCCTCAAAACATATTTTTTGCTCAGGCATTTTTCATTGAAACTGAACTGAATGGCTTCTCGAATGGATGCCTTGATACTCCGCCTGAGTATTGTTTTCTTGCGGTGCTTGGCCTTGACTTCTTCCAGCGGCTTGAGCTGCTCCGGAATCGGTCTCAGGTAATAGCCGCTCTCTGCACGTTCGCCGATGGCCTGATTCCAGAAGCGGTCATAGTCGAACGTGAACTTTTCATTATTCCAGGTCTGTTTTTGCACCTGTTGATCAAGCCCTATGCCAGCGAGCAAGGGAATGCCCAAAGCAAACGCCACGCCCTCAATTCCCGCCAGCAGCAATAGGGATGGTGCAAGATCCCCATAGTGCTCCTTGACCTGCCGGATGCGTTCCGCCATGCCGGCGCCTCCTTGTATCGCAGTGACGAGAACCACCTGTTCACTAGCTGTGCCTACTGCATGGCCGGGAACGATGCTGAAAGTGAGCGAGTAAATGCATGCACCGTCGCTCTTGAATTTCAGCAGAAGGTCGCCCTCGTAATCATGTTCCCAGTCAACCGGGAAGCTGATTGCGATCGCAGAAACGCTGCCCTCATTCACATCCTGCCAGAGTTCATATTCGCCATCGTAGATACGCGCAAAGAAATCATCATTGACTCTCTCCGCCAGAAATCTGTAATGAAAAGCTAGCGCTTCGAGCCGCATTCTTTTGGTAAACGAATGAACCAGATACGGCCGGTACAGATACTTGTAGCCGAGCTTCGGGCGACGCGCGGTCAGCTCGGAAACGGGAGCCGTTTTCAGTACGCGCATCATTCTCAAATGAGCGGGAAGGTATAACAACAGCGGCATGGCGCGATAGGCAGCCCGGAACAGCTTGGGCAATCCACCCTTGGCGACAACGTCCAGCGCTGCCCGCAATGCCGGGTTTATTGAAGCGGAACCATACTTCTCTAATTGCATGGCTGACCTTCCAATAGTCCAATAGTTGTGAAGCGTGGTTAGCCGGCCCGCACGGAAACACACAGTGAAACGACGATGCCGGCTTGCGTGCACTGCACGCACTACATGCATTACATGCGATAAGGCAGCTCCTCCATGCTGGGGCTTAGCAGAGAAAGCAGGTAAGTACCATACGAACTTTTCTTCAAGGGATGTGCCAGCTGCGCCAGCCTGTCATCCGTTATCCAGCCATTCCGCCATGCGATTTCTTCAGGCATGGCGATCCTGATTCCTCTCTGGCGTTCCAGGCTCTGCACGAAGGTGGATGCCAGCAGCAGCGAATCGTGGGTTCCGGAATCGTGCCAGGCATAGTCGCTTCCGAATATCCTTACCTCCAGCTTCCCCTGCTCCAGATAACGCTGATTGACATCGGTAATCTCCAGCTCTCCCCGCGCAGACGGCTTCAGGTTTTTCGCGATGTCAACGACCTGGTTGTCATAGAAGTAGAGACCGGTCACCGCATAATCGGACCTCGGGCATTCCGGTTTTTCCTCTATGCTCGCCACATGGCCGCTGGGGCTGAATTCGACAATTCCATAGCGTTCAGGGTCGTTGACGCGATAGGCGAATACCGTCGCACCTGAACGCTGCTTGTCGGCTGACGCCAGCAAAGAAGGCAGGTCGCGTCCATAGAACAGGTTGTCGCCGAGCACGAGCGCGCAGGGGCCGTTTTCCAGAAAATTCTCGCCCAGGATAAAAGCCTGTGCGATGCCGTCGGGCGACGACTGGACCGCGTATGAAATGGACACTCCCCATTGGCTTCCATCCCAGAGCATGTCCGTGAAACCAGGATGGTCCTGAGGCGTCGTGATGATGAGTATGTCGCGAATGCCGGCCATCATGAGCGTAGACAAGGGATAGTAGATCATCGGCTTGTCGTAAACCGGGAGCATTTGCTTCGATATAGTTCGCGTGACGGGATAAAGACGGGTGCCCGATCCGCCGGCCAAGATGATGCCCTTACGGTTTCGCATGACTATCCTCTGCAAAAAACACTACATCTGAAATTCCCATCATCGTTCTCCGACCGATGCACTGTGAACCGGCGTAACGCGCACGGGTGCCGGCGCCAGCATGGAAAGCAGCAAAGCTTCATAGGCCAGCAACACTCTTGGCCACGTGAAAGATTCATGATGCCGCCTGCTACTTGCTGCACGCATCGCTCCTATTTCTTCCTGGTCATGAATGGTCTGCTCCAGCACTGCAGCAAGTGCATCGGTGGAATCGAAATAGCGCGCATGATCGCCGGCGACCCAGCGGTTGAACTTGTTGTCGTGAGCGACAATCGCATTGCCGGCGCCCAGCGCTTCCACCAGCGAAGGATTGGTGCCGCCCACCTGGTGCCCGTGGAGATACAGGCGCGCGAAATGTCGCAGCGCGGCCAGCTTTTCCTTATCGTAAATCGCGCCGACAAACAGGACTTCTTCAGACGCCGCCTCCAGCACTTCGCGCTGCAAGGGAATGTCGGTCGAATATTTTCCGAGCACGATCAAGGGAATGCCCTGCTTCTTTTTCGACCACGCCCGTACAATTTCAAGCACGGAGTTCTCCGGTTCCGGCCGCGCTATCATGATGGCGTAATGATTCGGCCGAAGGCCGTATTCGTTCAGCACTTCAGCATTGGCGGACGCGATGCAAGGCGCTCCATAGGCGATGGTGGAAATTTTCCCTTCATGCACATGCCTTAGCAGATGCGACTTGATGTGCGGATGATCCGCGATCAGATGGTGTCCGAGATGCGCCCCCGCCCACTCGTTCATGTACAGCCATAATTTCGCGCCCAGGCTCCATTTCTGCCGGCGCCACTCGATGCCGTCCATGTTGATCAGATTGGTAATGCCATTCAGGCGATACAGGCTGGTAAACACCGCCGTGTTATAGCCGAGCGTCAGCACCAGTCCTGTCTCGTTGCAGGCATGCAGCGTGGACTTCCAGTCGAAAAGGACGGTGCCCATTGCGCCTTTTCGTTCTATCGGAATATGTACTCGCCTGATTCCTTTCCACATATCCTCGTAAGGACTTCCTCCGCCGTCATCCTGGCAGTAGACGGTAACGGACCAGCCTGCTTCGGTCAGATAGACCGCCAGGTATTCCGCGAACGTTTCAAAGCCGCCGTGACATGCCGGGATGCCGCGCGTACCAAGAATACGCAGATGCTTGCTCATAAACCCCTCCGTGCTTTATGAAGCCTGTGAAGATGAAACGCTGCATGAATGAAGGCAAGCGATCGACGCAGCATGACGACCGAATGTGAAAGATGGAAAAAAATCTGTGAGTCGGCAGCAAAGCCGCGCCGGATTACTGCTCCCGTAATTGCACGGTCGCAGCTTGAATGGCGTGCGCACTGCCCAGCGATGCATACAATTGCAGCATGGCCTCGGTATAACGCTGCTGATTGAAGCGTTCCTCGACCATCGCCCGGCCCGCGCTGCCCATTCGGTGCAGCGTCGATGCCGGCAGCGCCGCCGCTTGCGCGAGCAACTGCGCGAGCGCTTCTTGGTTCCCGCTTTCAAACAGCCAGCCGGTCTCTCCATGCTGAATCATTTCCGGTATGCCGCCGATGTTCGCGCCGATCACAGGTTTTCCCAGCGCATAGCTTTCCAGGATGCTCATCGGCGCATTTTCATACCATTCCGATGGGAGAATCACCGCCCGCGCATTCGCAATCAGCGTGTGCAGGTTTGATCCCGACTGATAGCCCATGAACTCGACATCGCCTCCGCTCTCGCTGGCTAGAACTTGCAGCGCCAGGTCTTCGGGGCCGGTGCCGGCAATCCTGAGCTTGATACCGGAAGCCGATGCGGCGCGGATCAGGGTGGCGACACCCTTTTCCATCGACAGGCGGCCAAAGTAGAGGAAATAATTGCCCGGCTCATATACCGGCTGAAAAGATGCGGCGGCGACATAGTTGGGAATGTAGATAAATTTTTCGCGCGGCCATCCCCATTCGACAAACTTCTCCAGGAAGAAGCGGCTGGGTGCGACGATCTTTGCCAGGTGCCGGCGATAGGTTTGCAAACCCTGGTGAAGCATGCTTTCGATTGCCACCACCGAGCTCGCCGCGAGAGACTGATGTATGCAGCGATGGCGAACCACGTTCAGCAGGTTGCCGCCCTTGCAACGTTCACAGATCCCGCCGCGGTTCAGCATCTTGTAGGCCGGACACGCCAGCTTGAGATCATGCGCAGTCATGACGACAGGAATGCCCGCTTCTGCAAGCAGGGGAATGATTGCCGGCGACAAATGATGATAGATGCAGTGCAAGTGCGCGACGTCGGCGGGGAAAACATCCAGCAATTGTCTTAACTTCTTCCTGGCTTCCAGCGAGTAAATAACCTTGCCGGCCATTTTTGCCTTCTCGAACAAGGAGTAGGAATTACCCAGTTCGAGTTCATCGACGAAATACGCCGACCACGGCGTCGGCGTATTACCGGGATGGTGCATGGAGAAGAAGGCATTGTTCCATCCGGCCGCTTCCATCAATGCCGCATGCTCAAGATACACCACGTCGGAACCGCCCCGCCGGTAGTGATAGTTGTTGATGCTGAGTAGATTTGGCATGAATGGTCTTGAGGTTTTATTGTGCTTGCGGCGCTGCGATTGCGTAACCGGACATGTGCAAGTTCCTGAGGTCTTCGATGGATGCGGTGCTCATGCCGAACCAGCGCCAGCTTGCGTCCACCCACCTGAGCCGGCCGATGGCAACGTCCTGATTGCTCTGGTAGTTATCCCAGGGAGATGCCAGGTCGCGCCAGTAATCGGCTCCCAGGCCCAGCAGGAGGCCGTTGCGGCCGGCCGCAGTGGGAGTGCGGGGAACGGTAGTGCGGGCTTGCAGCAGCACGACGATGCCGCACAGGTCGGTGCGCGGCAATTCCACGCGTCCCTGCTTCGGCCAGAAATGATAGGCCAGGCCTTTCCTGAAACGCACTGAGGTTGTACTGGATGCATAACTGGTAGAGACAGGAGGCGTGTTCAGATTGCCTTCATAATCAGGACGGAACTGGGCCCCTTCTATTTCTCCCTGCTGCAGCAGCATCCAGTCTCGTTGCGGTCCATGACAGACCAGCACCCGCACATCCCGGATCGAAACCGAAAGCAAGGGCACGGTGCCGCCCGTGGCGGAAAACACTTGCCCCCAGCCGGTGAAAGCCGTGAAGCCGCCGGGATCGTTGCCGGCACCGAGCCGCGGTTTTTGCGCCCAGTCGTAATCGCCGGGCACGCCTTCGGGCTGCCCCTCATGGGGAAGCGTCCAGTCCTGGCTTATGTCGACCAGCGTGGCCCAACTCAAGGGAAGGAACAAGCGCTCTGTCGCAGAAGCGCTTCCCGTCAGGGTAGCCAGCACCACGCCAGCGATGGCAATGCATCGTTTATTCATCCTTCGTTTCTCCCGCCCGCGTTGCGAGGCTGCCGGCACAGAAAAAGAACAGGGCCATGGCAAGATAGTTGTTCACCAGGTTTTCACTGAGGAAGTAAAAAGCGATGATGAACAAGGGCACCGATTCCCAGCGCCGTCCGCTCAGATAGACGATGCTGCCTATCATGGCAACAAAGCCTGCGAGACCGACAATGCCGCACTCGAACAGCATGCGCAGATAATCGTTGTGCGGCACCATGCCGATGGATGAGAGCGCCACGGAAGAACCTATCCCCAGGCCGAACAGCCATTCATAGCCGGAAGCGCTCGCGTATAAATCCCACAGATTCAGCCAATGCTTCAGGCGAAAAAGAAAGGACAGGTCGGTGGTGCCGAGAATCTCGACAAGCTGACCGAAGGTCACCGCTCGCAGATTGATGGCGCCCTCATGCAGCAGCACCAGGCTTTGCACCACCGGCGTAATGCGCGAAAGCCCCGGTGCTTCAGGCATGAGCAGATAAGCAGAAACAATCGCGATACCCGCCAGGGCGAGGACCTTGACCGCCCCCCGCCCTCCGACGGTGACGGTCAGGGCGCAGATGGCAGCGACCAAAACACCCAGCGTGCCGAATGCGGCGCAAAGCAGAAGAATGAACAGCACGTTTTTTACCGGACGGCCGGAAAGCACGTTGTAAAGAGCGAGCAGGCAAACGGCATACAGTGCGGCATTGTTGCGGTTCGTGAAAATGCCGAATGCCACGCCATCCTCTGAACTGTCGTACGAAGATTGCGGCACGAATCCGCCGGTGCCTGTGACAGTCTGCCATGCCAGCACCAGCAGCGGCAGCAAGGCAAGCGACCAGAACATCAGCCGAGTTTCAGGCTTGTCCCATGTCCAGAGGGAACGGTTCGCTTCGTAGGCGCCGCCGATCAGGAAGAAGGCGGGTGCCATGACGAGCTTGAGCACGCCGGCGGCACTGAAATAATCGGGTGAAACGACCACGGAGAACGCGATGGCCGTGTAATACAAAAACAGCGCGGCGCTGAAGCCGGTCAGTCGCCGGCTTTCCCTGGGAAGAAAAATGGTCACGGAAATCAGCACCAGGAAAAGCAGGACGGCAAAACCATTTGCCAGTGCCTTCAGTGCACCGGACTCAATCACGGCGACTCCGCACAATAAGGCAACGTATCCGACGATCCCCAGCAGGAAAAGATGCGTCGGATTGTAATGATATTGCCTGGTGTAGATGACATCCATGGTAGGCGGGCTTTATCTGAAGATATCTGCGCGGCGCTTGATCTTCACGCTAGAAGTCGAGAAGGATGGACCCGACCACCTGGATATCCGTTCCGATCAAGAGCTGATTGGCGCCGCGGGCATGACTCAGTAAGGTTTTATGCTTCCTGACCACAAACATGACGCCGCCGGCGGCACCGGCAATCGACACGGCATCGGCAACGCTCATGAATGCCGGGGCATCGCAGAGAATGATGTCGAAGCGCAGGGCCAGGGTATCGATCAGTTGCTCAAATGCCGGATGGGAGACCAGCTCGGTCGGATTGAGTACCGGCATCCCCGCAGGCAGAACAGACAGATCTTTAAAGGGCGTAGTCCTGACCAGCCCCTCCACGCCCATCCTCTCGGTAAGAATGTCGGACAGTCCGGCATCGCTAGCCAGGCCGAAGATGCCATCCTGGGATGGCCGCCTCAGGTTGGCATCGATGATCAGGGTTCGTTTCCCCAACTGGGCAAAGGAAATACCCAGGTTGGCGATCATGGTGCTGGCGCCATCTCCCTGGTTGATGCCGGCGATGGCAAGATATTTCTGTCCACCCTTGAACCATCGCAGATTCAACTGCGCCCGAATCGATCGCAGCGCTTCTGCTTCGGCACTGTCGGGATTGGTTGCGGCGACAAGCGCCGGAGGATAGGAGAAGGTTTGCATCGCCACCGGCGGGTAGCTGAACTGGCGGGATAGCGCATAACCCACATCCTCATAAGAGATCAGCCCCAGGCCTATGGCCGCTTCGCCGAAACGAAGCTGCTGTTCTTTCTGGTGGCGCAGGATCAGCTCGATTTCCTCGGCGCTCAGCTTTCCGGCTCGCTCCAGTATCTTTCCCATCAGGAGTTCACCATGAATTTTCGGTACCGCGAACTCAGGATCAGTACGGTTCAAATTTTTCATTTAGCGCTTTCAGTTTGAGAGGAGCTTCGGAAGCCCCGGCAAAAGCGGCCGTTCAGGCTGAATTTTCGGAACGCTCCATTCCATGACGCCAATCACGGGTGAATGCAACAGGTCGACAAGATCGTCTGCATGCCGGACTTTGCGATTGCGCATTTCCGCGACGAAGGCGGCAGCGGCACCGGCCATGCCTCCCACTACCAGGGCAACCAGTAGATTCAGCAAGACCTTGGGACTTGATGGCGCTGTCGGCACCACGGCATCGCTGAGAATGGAGACATCGGTCTGGCTGGCGCGGCCTTCGAGATTGATCTGACTGGATCGGGCCAGGGTACTGTCGTAAGTGCGCTGCGCACTTTCAACTTCGCGTGCCAGGATCGCCAGCTGATCGCGTTCGGTATTCAGTTGCAGCACCCTCTCCTTCTGGGCCTGGAAGCTTTGGCGCAGCGCCTGCTCCCGCTGCCTCAGGATGGTTGCGCTGCCGGCGATGCTGTTTGCCATGACGCGGGTATTTCTGTTCAGCTCCAGCCTTAGCCGGTCGACCTCGGCTTTCGCACCGATATAAGTCGGATGGAAAGGGGTGAACTGGCTGTCGAGCTGCGCCAGCTTGGCCTCGGCCGTCGCAAGCGAGGCCTTGAGATTCTGGATCAACTGGTTGGAAACCACGTCCGGGGAATCGCCGGCATTTGTTCCTCTAGCCTGTTGCTGCCTATAGTTCGCATCCATCAACTGGTTCTGCACCGCGACCAGCTGCGCCGACAGTTCGTTAAGCCGCAGCGTTTCATGATCGACATTCACATCGACGCTGACGATGCCTTTTTCCTTTTGGTATCGCGACAAGCGTCCTTGCGCTTCTTCCAGCTTGGCCCGCAATTCCTTCAGATGCTGGTCGAAGTACTGGCTGGCCTCGTCCAGAGGATTCGCCTTGATCTGTATGGTGGCCTGACGGTACTGATGGGCAAAAGCATTGGCGGCGGCAGCGGCGAATTGCGGCTCGTCCCATTTGAAGCCGATCTGTATGATGCCCCCTTCCTTCAGCGGGGCCGCAGTGACATTTTTCAGCAAGCGCTCTGCAATCCAGTCGCGGATATCCGTCTGCGCCGCCGGCTGCTTCAGAAAGCCTTCCCGGAACGGATCGGCCTCAGCAAGCTGCAGCGCATCCACCACCTTCAGGGCGACATTCCTGCTCGTGATGATGCCAATCTGGGTGGCCAGATAATTCTGCATCTGGAACTGCGGCATCACGAGCCCGGTCACCGGATCGGTAGCGCGATAGCCGGTGATGACCTCGCTGCTTGCCCTGTAGGTCTTGGGCATGAACCAGCTCAATGCGGCAGCCGCGGAAACGAAAAGAAGGATGAAGCTCAGGATGAGCCTTCTCCTGGCCAGCAGGATCAGAAAAAGCTGGGACAATTTCATGCAGATATCTCCCGAAAACAAAATACTGTCGTGCGAAATTCCGGGCCTTTCCCGTGCCCGATAGCGGCTGCGGAATCAGGCATGGCGCCTTCCCGAGATATCCGACAAGGACCGGTATGCCATGCGCCAGAAATCCAGCATTTTCAAGGTCGCGCCTGCAAGACTGGGCGGCAGCTTGGCAAGCACCGTCCACAATCTCAAACGCATGCCACGGCCCTGCAGTCGTGGATCCAGCAGCAGCTTCCTCGCTGCTTCATATCGCCCGTTCCTGACATTCACGCTGATCGCAGCGATCAAGCCCTGGCGGATGTAGGCTTCGACGTCAGCACGCAATTCATCGGGCAAATGACGGTTGTCCAGCACAAACTGCAACCGTGTCAGGTAAGGAAGTTCAGTGTCGATCCTGATGCTGGTACAGCTTCGGTTGCTGGCGTCGCGAAAGTAAACAGCGGTGGGCAGCGCATCGACAGCCAGCGGGTAGCTGAGTGCGACTCTTGCCCACATATCCTGGTCTGCACCCAGCTTGTCGCCGACGGGAAAGACGCCAAGCTGATGAAACACCTTGCTCGGAATGCAGACCGAACTTGCCGTCGCGATCAGGTCTCCTTCTGACACCGAATAAAAATACCGGGGCACATATCCGCGCTCGGGCACACCGGACCATCGTGGCTCCTGCGACTTTCCCGAGGGTTCAACAAAGCGGTATCCAGTGCAATAAATGCCGGCCTCGGGGAAATCCTTGATGAGCGCGGCGAGCGTAGTCAGGTGCTCCTCTTTCCAGGCGTCGTCTGCATCGAGAAAGGCGATATAGGGCGAGCTCGCTTCTTTGATGCCGCGATTCCTTGCAGCCGCTTCACCGCCGTTTGCCTGCTGCACGACTTTTATGCGGTGATCGGCGATCTTGGCCGCCAGGCCTGCACCGTTGTCCGTGGAGCCGTCATCGACGACTATCAGTTCGAAGTCCGCATGGGTTTGATTAAGGATGGAACTGATGGCACGGAGTATGTACCGTTCCTTGTTATACAAAGGAATGACGATGCTGAATTTCATTTTTCCCCCGACTGGTGGATTCTAAGTTTCTCGAACTCTTTCTTCGTGGTCAGCGGCAACCCCCAGATGACGGTAAGAAGGAAGGAGGCGACCAGGCCGATGACAATACCGTTGGCACCGTAGGCGGGCGCCAGCTGGAATTGAAACACGACGCATATCACCGCCTGGATGGGAACAAACAACCATAGCGGCCACAACACGTTCATGCTTTGCAGCATGACCGTATAGGCATCGTCGATCACGCGTAACAAATGGTAGGCTCCCATCAAGAGAACCAATTGAGTCGGAATGTGCACCGCTTGCCCTGGCGCCAGCATTTCAGTGATGTAAGGCATGGCATAAACCAGGGCGATGGTCGCACCGGTGACGAACAGCATGCCCCTTCTTATGCATTTGGCCAGGCTGCGCTTTACGCCATCCCAGTCGCCCCTGGAAACCGCTTCCGCAAAGGTGGGCCACAGCGCCCATAAGATCGATGTAAAGAAAAACGAAATGAATCCGAATACTTTGGTGCACAGTATGTAGATCAGTATCTGGTGCGCTTCAAGCACCTGGGAAATTACAAGATAGTCGATCTGCAGGACGACGGTTCCCAGAATGGCGGTGAACCAGAACTTGAAGGCCCTGGAAAGCGTTTTTTTTATAAGCGGCGGATGGATGGCCTTGATGCCTTCCGCGTGGCGCACGATTTGCATCAGAAGGCTGCCGAATGCCAGTATCGCCGACGGTGCGTTGAAGACCAGCAGCGACGCATAAATACTGCTGCCATTTTCGCTTCTGCTGAGAAGAATGATTCCAAGCAGTCCAAGCAGGGAAGCGACTGCGGGAAGGATATGCGCCAGGTATCCGCGATGCTCGGCATACCAGATCTTGTACGAGATATTACCGATCCCCGCAGCGATAAAAAGCGCACCGGTCAGGAAGAAGTTCCTGGCCTTTTCCTGATCGCTTATATCGGGAAAGGCTTTCAGAAATTTCTGCGCCAGATAAGGACTGGACGCATAGAGCGCAATGATCGATACGAACAGCAGCACAATGGCAATCAATCCCGCGACGGCAACATGACTGCCATAGGATGATTCACGCGCCCGGCATTCGGAAATCTTGTTTTGCGTGCTGATGCCGAGACCGATGTCGGCGAGCATATACCAGTGAAGCAAGCCCACAAGCAGGGCAAACATCGCATACTGCTCTACGCCGAGCGTCCCCATCAGCACACGTATGCTGACCAGCTGGACCAGGGCCATGATGATCCTGCTGACCCATGCGCTGCCAGCCACGAAGAGGTGATTGTGCCTGGAAAAAAAGCGTGACAAGAACAGCCAAGATATGACTGGCTGGTACTTCGCCCCTCCCGTCTCTGGATTCATTGAATTCCTAATTCAGTCTCTGCAGCTGTTCGATTTTTATAGAAAGATTTTGATGACGGCCCAGGAAATCGATTAGGACGATTGCTCGCTCATCACCCTTGGGTATCTGATAGATGCACTCCAGACCGGCCAGAGGCCCTTCTTTCACTCTCACCTGATCGCCGGGAGAAAAAGGCATGCGAACGATAGGCACGGTGTTCTGCAGGGCTTCGATCATTTCATCCGGAACGGTTGCCAGGCGTCCGCCGAAGGAGAGCAGCTTGCTGACGCCTCGGGTGCTGGAGAGAGAAGTTATCCGGCAAGCCGAAGGGTCCACTCTGATAAAGATGTATCTGGAAAACAGAGGCTCGCTGCATGCAGTGATTTTTCCGCGTATGGGTTTGACAGTCTGCAGGGTGGGGAGATAACAGGTGTAAGACTGATTCTGCAGATGCTGCAGCGCGCGGAATTCCTGCTTGGGCCTGGTATGAATGACCAGCCAGGCTGGGCTGCTCTGTGGTGTTGCGCCTTGCATAGTGACTATTCCCCCGAATCGCCTCAATGACTGACTGTACCCGCCTCATACAAGTGAACAAGACACACTTCACGCTGCTTGCCGCCTGATGGGAATGAAGATGAAGAAGTTCAGGCCTCCCAAGCTGGGACAGGCGATTCCTGCACCCGCCTTCAGGAGTTTGCCCTTGCCCATGTAGCGCATAAGAATGTTATTTATTCCAAGCTACCGCCCTTGGATTACTGGCGTATTCCATAGGCCTGGGCACTTTTAGTTTGTTCTAAACTTAACAGACGAGAGAATAACTGCGACTCCAGAAATTAAAACCGCAAAGTGAAGTCGGCTTGAGAATAATTAAACGAGAGGGCAAGCGGCGAACGCGCAGGAAGGCTTGGGAAGTGAAAATTTTCCCGACAAGAAATAAAACAGGAGAAGAAGCAGCTTGATGCCAAAGCTAAGAATTCAGAAAGAAAGATTTTTTCATGCTTCTTTTCCTCAAGGAAAGCGTTTTGATCTCACGCAGAAATCGACAAGATCGGCATGGTTCGATTCATCACAAAGCCTGATCATAGCGGCTGCATGAAGAGCGCAAGACATCCCGAATAGGCTGGCAACCATCTTCAAACTGGAGAGGACATGATCGAAGTAGAAGTGCTGCGCGGAGTGGCTGGCTTGGAGAAGATAAGGCAGGAGTGGCATTCGCTTTTGAATCAGCATCCGCAGCCACGTTTCTTTCACTTCTACGAGTGGTGGCAAGCTTATCTGAAGGCACTGGAGTCCGCGCCCGACTCCGTACACTTTATTCTTTTCCGCGATCAGCAGCATCCTGTCGCCATTGTTCCGCTCAAGCATCGCGTATGGCGCATGTTCGGCTTGCCGGTGCGCGAATTAGGTTTTCCCAATCATCCTCACATGCCCTTGCAAGATGCCTTGTACCTGCCGGGCACGGAGGTGGCATCGTTAATAACGGAATGGTTCAAGCGCAGCGGCCGGGAAGCAGGCTTGCCCTGGGATCTGGTTCGTTGCTATGGCGTCATGAGCGAATCGTCTCTCGCTCTTAGCTCCACACAGGGATTCGAAAAAAGAAAAGGACAGGCGTGTGCTTATTTCGACTGCACGCGAC